>CAYUAW010000064.1:0-6707 GCA_964442485.1 uncultured Polyangiaceae bacterium | reverse complement strand
TCGCCGAGCGCGAGCTCCCAGTTCATGTACTCGGGCGAATTGCCGTCGCGCAGGATGATCGTCTCGTGGAGCGACGTCTCGTCGAGCGAGCGAACGACGTCGGCGTGGCCGTACACGTCGCGGTAGATGGCGTGTCCATCGTCGGTCGTTTCGGCGCTCACCGAGCCGCCGACGAGCGGGCGCAGCGACACCGAGGTCGTCTTCTTGCCGATGGGCCAGACTCTGAGCGGCTCCGTGTAGGTCGCAGGAACGCGCGCATCCACGAGCAGCGGCTTCTTCGGGTCGACAACGTGAGGGATGAGCTCGGTGCCGTGCAGCCGCAGCGCCGACGGCGTCTCCAGCGCGACGTGCTGCAAGCTGGGGTGCTCGCTGCCGAGCTGCCGTACGACGGCGAGCGACTGCTCCGTGCCGTGCTCCACGACGGGGCTCGCCACCGTGCCGGCGTCCGACGCGCGGGCGGCGGTGGCCTTCGAGTCGGGCTGGCTCGAACACGCCGCCACCCCCGAAAGGCCCAGGAGCAACAGGCTCAGTGCCGGAATCGAGGCGCGAGAACACGACACTCTGGCGGGCTTCGTCATCGGTAAGGTCTCTCGAGGGATCGGAGAAGCGGACGTGTGGTGAGTCACGTCCCGCACTCGCGAGGCAGCCCTCGCAAAAATGCCAGCTCGCAGAATACAGGGCCGCGAGCACAACGTAAACGTCGCTCACGATCGCTGACTGTCTTGTGCTCGCTCGCTAGCTCGCTCGGCGCCTCCGCTTGCGCCGCCTCGTCGCCTCTCTTCGCGGTTTACTTGCCGGGTGTCGCACCTTTCGCGCGAAGCGCGTTCGCGCCTGCTTTGTGGGACGAGCACAACACTCCCCGAGTCGGGCTCCCGTCCAGCAACGCTGTCCACTGCTTCACCGGGCGCCGCGCGACGTTTGCGCGCGCAAACGTCGCGCAAGCGATCATGAGGCTCTCTGCAACGAGCTTCGGCGTTCACGGCGTGAACGCCGTGAACGACTCGAGTCGGCTCGGCAACGCCAGCGAACGCCGCCGACGGCTTGCCTACCTTCACGCACCTCCGGCGCGAGCTCCCGAGGCGCCGCGATGCGTAAAAAGTGCCCAATGCTCGCGGGCTTGCACGAGTCACCACGGGGGTCGACACTTGAGGGATGCTGCGAGTCCTAGTCCTCGGCGCCGGGAAGATCGGGCGCACCGTGGGGAAGCTCCTCACTCGCACCGGCGACTACGCCGTCACGGTGGCGGACGCCGACCCCGCCGCCCTGCTTCGCGTCGAGCACAAGGTGCCCGCTGCGGCGCGACGCCGGCTCGACGCGACGGACCTGGCGGCCGTTCGTCAAGCCATCGGCGATCACGACCTCGTGCTGTCCGCGCTGAGCTTCCACCACAACCCCCTCGTCGCGGAAGCTGCCCTGGCCGAGGGCAAGAGCTACTTCGACCTGACGGAAGACGTCGAGACGACGCGGCGGATCCGTCAGACCGCCGAGAAGGCCGTCGATGGACAGATCTTCATGCCCCAGTGCGGGCTCGCCCCCGGCTTCGTGTCCGTCGTGGCGTACGACTTGAGTAAGCGCTTCGACAGGCTCGACGCGGTCCACATGAGGGTCGGCGCCCTGCCCCAGTTTCCGACCAACGCGCTGAAGTACAACCTGACGTGGTCGACCGACGGGCTCATCAACGAGTACTGCAACCCCTGCGACGCCATCGTCCACGGCAAGCGGCGCGAGGTGCTCCCGCTCGAGGGCCTGGAGCACTTCTCCATAGAAGGAGTGCGCTACGAGGCTTTCAATACCTCCGGCGGCCTCGGCACGCTGTGCGAGACCCTCGACGGCAGGGTCTCGTCCCTCGACTACAAGACCGTGCGCTACGTGGGCCACCGCGATCTGGCGGCCTTCCTCGTGAACGGGCTCAGGCTCGGCGAGCGGCGGGAGCTCTTGAAGGAGATCCTCGAGCGGGCGGTCCCGGTGACCTTCCAGGACGTCGTCATCGTCTTCGCGTCCGCCTCTGGCTGGCAAAACGGGCAGCTCGTCCAGATCGTCGACGCGAGAAAAGTCTACAATCAGCCGATCGACGGGGAGAACTGGAGCGCGATCCAGATCACGACCGCCGCGGGCGTCTGCACGATGATCGACCTGTTTGCTGCCGGCCGGCTCGGCCCGCGCGGGTTCGTCAGGCAGGAGGAGGTGACCCTCGACGGGTTCCTCTCGAACCGATTCGGGGCTTTCTACGACACTAGCCTCTCGCCGAAGCTCGTCTGGGACTACGATTCGCCGGCAGAGGCGGCTGAATGACAGGTCCCCGGAAGGTTCTCGAAAGGCTGGAGCTCGGGGGGAACATCGCTGCGATCCGGATCGGCTCCGAGATCGTCGCCGGCACTGGTCCGCCGCTCGCCGTGCGGTCGCCGATCGACGGCAGCTCGCTCGCTCGCATCGAGCGCGCAGGGCCCGAGCAGGTGAGCGGCGTCGTCGCGCGTGCCCGAGCAGCCTTCCCCAAGCTCCGCGACGTCCCGGCACCCCGGCGCGGCGAGCTCGTCCGCAGGCTCGGCAACCGGCTCCGGGAGAGGAAGGACGACCTCGCGTTGCTCGTGACATGGGAAGCCGGCAAGACGATTCAGGAATCCCTGGGCGAGGTCCAGGAGATGATCGACATGTGCGACTTCGCGGTGGGGCAGAGCCGGGAGCTGCACGGCGCGACCATGCCGAGCGAGAGGCCCATGCATCGCCTGACGGAGCAGTGGCACCCGCTCGGCCCCGTCGGCGTGATCACGGCGTTCAACTTCCCCGTCGCGGTGTGGGCGTGGAACGCGGCCCTCGCGCTGGTGTGTGGCGATCCCGTGGTGTGGAAGCCGTCGGAGAAGACGCCCCTCACCGCGCTCGCGTGCCACGCGGTCGCCATGAGCGTCGCGCGCGAGATGCCCGACATCCCCGACGGCGCGCTTTCGGTGCTGGTGGGAGACGCGTCCGTCGGCCAGCGTCTCGCGGAATCCGAGGAGCTGCCCCTGGTGTCCGCCACCGGCTCCGTGCGCATGGGGCGAGCCGTCGCGCAGGCGGTGGGCTCGCGCCTCGGTCGCTCGCTCCTCGAGCTCGGCGGCAACAACGCGATGATCGTCGCGCCGAGCGCGGACCTCGAGCTCGCGGTGCGCTCCATCGTCTTCGCGGCAGCGGGGACAGCCGGCCAGCGGTGCACGACGCTGCGGCGCCTCATCGTGCACCGCTCGATCGCCGACGCGCTCGTCGAGCGCCTCGCGACGGTGTACGCGGGGCTTCCCATCGGCAGCCCGCTCGAACCCGGGACACTCGTGGGTCCGCTGATCGACCAGGGCGCGTGGGTGGCAATGGATCGCGCGCTCCACCTGGCGCGCAGCCAGGGTGGTAGCATCGTGCAGGGCGGCGAGCGCGTCACCGACGGAGTTCCACCGGGCGGCGTGTACGTGAGCCCCGCGCTCGTCGAGATCCCCGCCGCGGCGCCGGTCGTCCAGGAAGAGACCTTCGCGCCGATCCTCTACTTGCACCGCTACGACGACCTCGCCGAGGCCATCGCGCTACAGAACTCCGTGCCGCAAGGGCTATCGTCGTCCATCTTCACGAACGACATGCGGGAGGCGGAGCTGTTCGCCTCCGCCGCGGGCTCCGACTGCGGCATCGTCAACGTGAACACCGGCACGAGCGGCGCGGAGATAGGCGGCGCCTTCGGCGGAGAGAAGCAGACCGGCGGCGGCCGCGAATCGGGCTCCGACGCCTGGAAAGCGTACATGCGCAGGGCCACGAACACCGTGAACTACTCGTCTGCACTGCCGCTGGCGCAGGGCGTCCGGTTCGACGTCTAGACTTCACTCGATAGCGTCCAGCACGCCCGACAGCAGATCGCGGCCGTACTGGTCCCAGTAGTCGCTCCCGAAGTCGTCCTGCGCGAGGCGGACCACCACGAGATCCTGCGACGGCACCACGAAGACGAACTGACCGACGACGCCCTCCGCGAAGAATGCATCCGCCGGCAGGTTCGCGAACGACGTCGGCGGACACGCGAGGAATGCGCACGACGGTTCCTGATCACCGAGGCGTATGGGCGGATTGATGTGCCAGAGATAACGGTAGCCGTCGCGGCACGGGTCCTTCGCGCGCGTCGTGAAGTCGATCCAGTCGCCGGGGACGAGCTGCCGCCCGTCCCACATGCCGTGGTTCTGGAACAGGAACCCGAACTTCGCGTACTCGCGGGCCGTCGCCTGCACACCAGCGTACGTCGTCGTCCGTCCCTTCGAATCTGCGTTCCAGAGGACTCCGGGGATGCCGATGGGCTCGAAGAGCACGCTCTTCGCGAACTCGAACGCCGTCTCGCCCGTCACGCCCTGAAGGACGCCGGACAGGAGCGCGGGGTCGCCCGTGGAGTAGCGCTGCATCGTGCCCGGCTCGGTCGCGGAGGGCTTTGCCAGCACGTAGTCGAGCATGTCGGGGCCGGCGAGGATGGCGTCGTTCGGTCCGGTGGCGCCCACCCTCCAGTCCTCCTGCCACTCGAGCCCCGTCTCGATGTTCATCGTGTGCTCGACAGTGATGCGGCTGCGGGGGTCGCTCGCGTCGTCGCAGTTCCACTCCGTGTAGTACTTGCACACGCGCTCGTCGACGCCGGAGAGAAGCTTCTGCTCGATGGCGATGCCGACGAGCGCGCTCGTGACGCTCTTCGCCATCGAGTAGCTCTCGTGTCGCGTATCCGCGCCGAAACCCGCGGCGTACGTCTCGCCGACGATGTACCCGTGCCGGAGCACGACGATCGCCTGCGTGTGGTTGTGATCGCCGGTGAGAGCGAGCGCCGCGGAGAGCTTTGCCGGGTCCATCCCGGCCTCCGCAGGCTCGGCCGTGCGAAAGTCCGTGGTCGGAAAGTAAGGCTCGAGCGACGCTCGACGAGCGCTGTGATCCAGGGCGCGCGGCGGCAGCGGCATGCCGGCGCACTCCGTCCCGGAAGCGTCGGTGCGCTCGCCCGCGCCACCGTCCGGCGCGCCACCCCTGGCCCCCTTGTCGGAAGACGAGCACCCGAGGAGAAACAACGTGAATAGAGCCAACGGCTGTCGCACGCCCGGGACCCTACAGCAGTGTTCGGACGGCCGGAACACGGCTTCTCGTTCGTCCCTCCACGACGGTGTGAGGCGTGCGCCCGATGTGCCAGGCCATCGCGGACGCCGGCGGCGTGACCGTGAGCCTGCCGCCGTGGACGCCGTCGAGGTGACACCACACGCAGAGGCTCGTGACGTTCTCGTCGGCGTCGTCGCCCCCCGACGAACGGAAGACGAGGTGATGCGGCGTGATATCGTGCCGCGTGCACACCGGGCTCGTGCAGCGATGCCCATCGCGCGCGTAGACCTCCGCGTAGGCAAGCGCCGCGCGCGTTCGCGGACGCCACGCATCCATGAGCACGACACACAGGTACCGCATGAACGTCACGCCGCGGGGCCCGCGTCGCAGGAACATCCGCTCGAGCCAGCGGTAGTACCGGCGCGTGCCGGTCGTCATGCGAATCTTCAACGTCACACGCCCGCGTGAGCCGTCCGCCGCCGGCACCGCAGACAACTGGCCCTGCTCTACCCACGCCGGCGACGCCGGCGCGCCTTCCCCGCCGAACACGGCCCCCGTCACGACGCGCCGCTCGATGGCGGCAAGCTCCGTCATCGTCGCCTCGTCCGGCGGATGCCGCTCCGGCTCGATCCCGAGCCGTCCGAGCATCTCCGCCGCATCGACTTCTTCCCGCAGATGCTTCACCGTCCGCTCGCGAGCCCGCGCCACCCACTCGTCCGCCGTCTCGCGCGAGGCCACCACGGCCACGAGCCGCGCCGCCTCGAACCCCAGCTCGCGCCCATTCACCGCTTCCCGCAGCCGCGGCATCGACCGCGCCCGCCGGCCCAGCGCGCGCTTCGCCTTCACCGACGACAGACTCATCCCGAGGCGCTCCCGCGCATACTGCGCCGCCGTCCCGTAGCCGAGCCGTCGCCATCCGTCAGCGCCCCAGAACGCCTCCGCCACCTCACCGAGCAACAGATCCCGCCGCGCAAGTTCCGCCGCAACTCGACGAAGCTCCGAGTCGATGTGCTGCGCATCGCCGTCCCAGTTCACATCGAGCCGCTCGCTCTCAACATCGCTCCGCACGTCGAGCCGGCCCTCGCAGCGCACCCCTGCCTCTTCACGATAGCGTCCGAGCTCGCGCTCCCACGCCCGCTGCGCCCGATCTTCATCCGTCACCTCGTCGAACGGCACGATGTCCGCCCCCTCCACCCCCGCCAGCAACGACGTCGTCCCCTCGCCCAGCCGCCTCCACCGTGTCCTCCAGCCTTCCCCCCGCCACCTGCTTCACGAGCATCCGCGCCGCCTCGAACAGCCACGCATCCTCGCGGTCCACCGTCACCGTCAACGTGACCCGCCCTTCCTCGCCCATCGCGTCCATCGCGTCCACCGCAGACAGCTGGCCCGTCCCTTCGCGGCGCTCCGCCTCCGCTGCCCGCTCCTTCACGAGCTCCCGCATCGCGCGCACCGTCTGCCCCCGCGCCAGCGAGAGCCATTCCCTCTCGTCCTCTGCACAGGCCGCCTTCGCCAGCACCTGCGCCATGCTGTAGCTGACCTCCCCCCGCGCGACCGCGCGTCTCACCTTCGGCAACTCCGCCAGCCGCCGCGAAAGCCCTCGCGATTCCTGAACCCACCGAGCCGACCGCTCGCAGCGCTCGAGA
>CAYUAW010000063.1:19780-27943 GCA_964442485.1 uncultured Polyangiaceae bacterium | reverse complement strand
CCATACTAATCAGCTACTTGAGTGGTTCTTGACAAATCCGATGTGACAATGCATATCGTCACTTGTGAAGCTCTCGAAGAAGGGCCGCTACGCGGTTCGGGCGTTGTTCGACATCGCCTTCTACAACGAGGGCCAGCCGACCCAGGTGAAGGACATCGCCGAGCGGCAGAGCATTCCACCTCGCTTCCTCGAGCAGATCTTCCAGGATCTGAAGCGGGCGGGCATCGTCGCGTCGAAGCGCGGGCCGCAGGGCGGCTACAATCTTGCGCGCGCGGCCGATCGGATCGGAATCGGCGACGTCGTCCGTGCTCTCGAGGGCCCCATCGTCCTTGCGGACGAGACCGGCGCGGACAAGGGTTCGTCGTCGAGGACGGTCACGGATTCGATCTTCCGGGAGCTATCGGCCGGGGTGCAGCGCTGCTTCGACGGCGTCACGATCGGCGACATCTGCCGGAGGGCCGATGAGCTCGGCGTCTCCCGCCCCGGAGCACAACGGCAAGTCTATGTCATCTGAGCTGCCCCCGATCGCCGCCCATTCCCGCGTCTACGGCAACATCCTCGAGCTGGTCGGCGACACCCCACTCGTCGAGGTCCCCCTCGACCGCGACACGCCGCGCGCCACGGTATGGGCGAAGCTCGAGAGCATGAACCCGGGGGGGTCGGTGAAGGACCGTATCTGCCTCGCCATGGTGGAGGCAGCAGAGCGCGCTGGGGTGCTCGGTCCGGGGGGAGCCGTGATCGAGCCGACGAGCGGCAACACGGGCATCGGGCTCGCTCTCGTTTGTGCGAGCCGTGGCTACAGGTGCGTGCTCACCATGCCGGAGAGCATGAGCCTCGAGCGGCGCGCTCTCCTGAAAGCGCTCGGCGCGGAGGTCGTCCTCACGCCCGCGGAGCTGCAGCTCGCGGGAGCGATCGAGCGAGCCAACGAGCTCGCGATGGAGCTGCCCGGCGCCTTCGTCCCGCAGCAGTTCGACAACCCGGAGAACCCGCGCATTCACTTCGAGACGACGGCGCGGGAGATCCTGCACGGCATGGGGGATCTGCGCGTCGACGCCTTCGTCGCCGGCGTCGGCACCGGCGGCACGATCACCGGCGTCGGCCGCGCCCTCCGCGCGGCGAACGCCGACATACGCGTCGTCGCGGTGGAGCCCGACTCGTGCGCGACGATCTCGCGTGGCGAGCGCGGCCCCACGAAGATCCAGGGCCTCGCCGCGGGGTTCGTCCCGCGCAACTACGACTCTTCCGTCGTCAGCGAAGTGCGCACGGCGAAGGACGACGTCGCGTACCTCACGAAGCAGCGCCTGGCGCGGGAGGCAGGGATCCTCGTCGGCATCAGCGCCGGCGCCGCCGTGACAGTGGCGCTCGACGTCGCGCGGGAGCTCGGCCCGGGCAAGAACGTGGTCACGGTGCTGCCCGACACCGGAGAGCGTTACTTCAGCCTCGATGAATACTTCAGCGGATGACGAAGCACGGCTCGCGGCGAGCAGCGTGCTCGTCGTCGGCGTCGGTGGCCTCGGCTGCCCGGCGGCGCTCGCGCTCGCGCGCGGTGGAGTGGGTCGGCTCGTGCTGTCGGACGACGACGTTGTGGACGTCACGAACCTGCACCGGCAGATCCTCTTTTCCGACAGCGACGTCGGACGCGACAAGCTCGACGCCGCAGAGGAGGCCCTGCGCGAGCACGGGTTTCGCGGCGAGCTCGAGCTCGTCCGGTCGCGGCTCTTGCCCGACAACGCGCGCGCGCTCGTTCGCTCCGTCGACGTCGTGGTGGAAGGCGCAGACAATTTCGCGACGAAGTTTCTCGCCGCCGACGCCTGCTGCCTCGAGCGCCGGCCGCTCGTGCACGGCTCCGCCGTCCGGTTCCGTGCCACGGCGTGGGCGGTCGGAGGGGGCGGCCGTCCGTGCTACCGCTGCCTCTTCGAGGACGTGCCGTACGGCGAGGTGCAGGCGGGCTGCGCGGAGGCGGGCGTGATGGGGCCAGTCGTCGGAGTCGCCGGCGCCCTGATGGCGGACCTCGCGCTCTGCATCGCCGCGGGGCGTTCGCCCTTCGGCTGGGTGCACACCTACGACGGGCTATCGGATCGGCTGCGGTCGGTCGAGGTCCCTCCCAGGAAAGACTGCCCGCTTTGCGGGCAAGCTCGTGGCATTTTCGAGATCGACGAGACGCGGTACACCGGCGCAATCTGCGCCGCCTGAAAGGAAACCCCCATGGCTGTAACAGTTCGCATCCCCACGCCGCTCCGGACTCTCACCGGAGGCGAAGAACAAGTGCAGGCGGACGGCAGCACCGTTCAGCAGGTGATCGAGAACCTGGAGAAGCGCCACCCCGGGTTGCGCGACCGGCTGCTCGACGAGAAGGGCGTGCGCCGCTTCGTCAACATCTACGTCGGCGACGAAGACATCCGGTTCCTCGATGGCCTGTCGACGGCGTTGAAGGGCGGCGAGGAAGTCAGCATCGTCCCCGCCATCGCCGGTGGTGGATGAGCGGCGGCGACCGTTTCACGAGGCAGGAGCGGCTGTCCGAGGTCGGCCCGGACGGGCAGGAGCGCATCCGGCGTTCGACGGCGGTGGTCCGCGGCGTCGCGGGCGCCAATGTGGAAACTGCGTACCTGCTCGGCGCGGGTGTCGGCGCCGTTGCAGCCGAACCCACGGGGGAACCTGAGCCGTTCGTGCACGGCGGCGCTTTCCAGTTTGCGGCAGCTCGCGACGTGGGCGCCGGTGCATGGCGGGCCCTTGCCGAGCTTCGCCGAACGCTCGAGATCGGTAAGAGGTAGGATGAGGCTCGTTCGTTCCAGGCGGTTGGCGTCGGTCATCGACGCCGTCGGCGACACACCGCTCCTGCGCCTCGAGCGCGTCGCGAGGTCGGCGCCGAGTGTCGAGGTGTACCTGAAGCTCGAGTTCGCCAACCCCGGTGGCTCGGTGAAGGACCGCCCGGCGCTGCGCATGATGAAGGACGCCATCGCGGACGGTCGGCTCACGTCGGATCGCATCCTCATCGATTCGACCAGCGGCAATACCGGCGTCGCCTACTCGCTCATCGGTGCTGCGCTCGGTATCCGCGTGCAGCTCGTGATGCCGAAGAACGTGACCAAGGCGCGCAAGGATATCACGCAGGCGTTCGGCACCGAGCTCATCTACAGCGACCCGATGGAGGGCTCCGACGGCGCGATCAGGCTCGTTCGCAAGATCGTCGCCGAGAACCCGGACCGCTACTTCTACCCTGATCAATACTCGAATCCGTCGAATCCCCTCGCCCACTACGACGGAACGGGCGTGGAGATCCTCGACGCGCTCGGTGATCGGATCACGCACTTCGTGACGGGCCTCGGGACCTCCGGGACGATGATGGGCACGACACGGCGGCTGCACGAGCACCACCGCAAGGTCCGCTGCCTGGCGCTCGAGCCCGCCGAGGCGCTGCATGGGCTCGAGGGGCTCAAGCACATGGGCTCCAGCATCGTGCCGGAGATCTACGACGCGAGCTTGCCCGACGAGCACGTGACCGTGACGACCGACGAGGGCTGGGACATGTCCGACCGCCTGGCGTCGGAGGAAGGGCTCTTCGTGGGGCACTCGACGGGCGCCAACGTGTTCGCCGCGGTGCGCATCGCGGAGGAGCTGCACGCGAAGAAGCAGCCGGGCTGCATCGTGACCATCGCCTGCGATCGCGGCGATCGCTACTTCGCGCCCATGAAATGGGAGAAGAAGTACACATGGTGACGAACAGTCCGTGGACGCTCGGCGGCGTCCGCATCACCGCTTCCGCCCTTTCGGAGATCGAGCGCGCCGGGCGCGAGGCCTACGCTCGCGACGAGGAGGCGTGCGGCTATCTCTCCGGGCCCTCGGGTGACTCGCTGCTCGTCGATCGGGCCACCGTGCTCGAGAACCTGGCGAACAAGTATCATCGAGTCGACCCAGAGGCGCACCCGCGCACCGGACGCGAGTACTTCAAGATCAACGCCCTCGTCTTCGAGCGGGCGCTCGCAAAGGGCCGCGAGGGCGGGTATCCGGTCAAGGTATTTTTCCATTCGCACCTCGACTGCGGCGCGTACTTCAGCGCCGAGGACGCGGCGAGCATGACGATGGGTGGCGGCGACGCGCCGACCTACGACCTTGCTTACCTCGTCACGGCGGTGGACAAGGGCGTGGTGACGGCGCACAAGCTCTTCGTGTGGGATCCCGCGGTTCGAAGGTTCGTCGAGGCGCCCTTCACGCAGGTCGCCGGCTGATGCTGCGCGCGGTCACCGCCGGCGCTTGGCTGGCGGTGACCCTTGCTTGCGGTGGTGCGGTTGCGGGTGTCGCCGCCGACGCCGATGCGGTCGCGGCGCGGTACGGTCAGTCGGCGACGGTCGTGCGGCTGCAGCCGCGCCTCTACAGCTCCGGGGGAGCCGTCGCCGTCACGCTTCCGCTCGAGTTCACGCTGTCGCCGAAGGCCGGCTGCACGACGGTGGTGGCGCTCGGTGCGGTGTCGACCGCGTTCGCGCTCGCCGTCCCCGGTGAGGAGGACGACGACGACGAACAAGGCGACCAGATCGCGTCGAGCGTCGCAGGCCTCGCGCAGCTGACTCGCTGCGGCGCGGGCCGCGCGGAGCTGGCCGAGCTCACGCTCGAGGTGCGCTCGCCGCACGCCGTCGTGGAGTGGATCGTCGCGAGGTCTCCCGCGCCGTTGCCTCTGGCGCGCACGCTCCTGCCGAATCGCGATCCCGGCAACGTGCTGCCCCTCACCCGGCCAGGCCCGCCGCCGAGCCCGGGGCCTGTGGCGAACCGCGTGCTGCGGCTAGAGAACCGTCTCGCGCGCGAGCAATCGGTCGACGTGGAACGGAAGCTCGCCACCGCGGACGCTTCGGGCGCCGGACGCCTGCTCATCGAGCTCGCGCCCGGCTGTCACCGCATGACGGTGTTCGGGGCGCCAGACCCGGCCGACCCGGATTTCCACGATATCGACGCCGAGCTCGCGTGGAGCTCCGGGGGCGTCGCGTCCGTCGACCGCACCGAGAGCCCCGATGCGTTGCTCATCGCCTGCACCGCCGAGCGCGAGCTCGGGATCCTCGCTTACGCGGGCGCCGGAAAGGGCGGCTCGGTGATCGTCGTGCACGCGCACTCCGAGCTGCCGCGGGCCGTGCCGCCGCGGTGGGGTGTTGCGCGGGCTCGCGTTGCGCGCACCTTGCTGGACCGCCACGTCCCCGAGCCCGCCTCGCCGCCGATCTACGAGTCGCTCGGCGTTGCAGGTATCACCGTGCTCCCCATCGAGCTCGAGCCCGGACAGTGTTACCTCGCCGCGGTCGCGTCGCTTCAGGGCGACATCAAGCTCCTTGCCTTGAACGCGGTCGCGTCGGGTCCGGCCGCCCAAGCTCACGTGGACGACACCGACCAGGCCGCGCTGGTCACCTTCTGCGCAGGTGCCGCCACGCGCGGCAAGCTGGAGGTCGAGGTTCACGGAGCTTCTCCCATCTGGATCGCCGCAGTGTGGCCCGAAGGCGAGCGGCGGCTCGGAGAGGACAGCCCGTGATCCGCGGGTTCGGCTTTCTCCTGGTGATGCTCGTCGCGCTGCCGGGATGCGCGCGACACGGTCAGCAGGCAGAGGCGGCGACGCCCGTGCGGCTCTCCGACGAGCTGGCGACGCGCTGGCTCGCCCCCGACCTGCAGCGCGCGTCCGCGAACGGGGCCGGCCCGGCTACGGTGCTCGCGTCCGGCGCGGGCGCTCCGGGTGACAGCATCGGTGGCCGCCTCGCACTGGCCGCTGCCGATTGCGCGGTGTTCCTCGCGCGCGGCAGCCGTTCCATCGAGGACCTCGACCTGTTCGTGTACGGCGACGACGGCACGCTTCTCGGAGGCGACGAGACGGCGAGCGAGAACGCGAGCGCCGTCGTGTGCCCCCCGCATCCGGAGCGCATCTACGCCTTTGCCCGCGTCGCGGCCGGCCGTGGGGTGCTCGCGCTGTCCGCGCAGCTCGTCGCCCCCGAGAACGCCGATCGCGTTGCACGTGCCGTCGGTGCCGCCGGCAAGCTCCACGAGCAAGCGCTGGCAGGGGGATGGCCGGGCCTCGAGGAGGCGCTCGCCGAGCATCGCCGGCTCCTCGGTGGTACCTGGAAGGACTCCCGTCGAGTGGCGGTCCCGCTGGACCCCAGGGTGCCCACGCGGACGTCGGCGGCGGTCGAGCCCGGCGAGTGCATTGACGCGCTCGTCGTCCCCTCCGACGCCGTGGCCTTCGTCGAGCTCACGGCTCTGGACGACGCCGGGCGCATCGTCGGGCGCGCCCCTTCGGAGGAGCGGCTCCCGTCGCTGCGCGCTTGCTCGTCGGCTCACGCCGAGCTGACGCTCGAGCTCCGTCCCCACGCCGGGCGAGGGCTCGCGGCCGTCGTCCTCTCGAGCACGTCGGATGCGAAGCCGCTCGAAGCACTCCCCGGCACCGTCGTGCTCGATGTTCCCGATGACGAACCGAGGGCGGCGGCGATGCTCGCCAGGACGCTCACGAAGGCCGGCTACGCCGCCGCTGCCTCCGTTGCGCGCGGTACGACGGGCGTCGGCCGGCGCATCAGCACCGCCGTCGATCTACCGGATGGGTGCTCGCGGCTGGACGTCGAGGCGACGCAGCCGTCGCGAGGCGTGGATGCGTGGCTCTGGGACGCGAACGGCGTCCTCATTGCGCATGACGACGGTGGCGCGCGGGCGACCCTGTTCGCGTGTGGCCGGGAGCCGCACGCGCGGCTCGACGTGGAGGCCGTAGCCCACCCCGGGCCGTTCGCTGTGGAGCTGCGCGCGACGCCCGGCGCGTCCGCCGCCCTCGCTCAGCGCCCGCTCGCTGCCGGGAGGCTGCTCTCTCGGCTCTCAGAGGCGGGGCGCATCGGGACTCCGCGCGATCTGGCGCCGCCGCGCGTCGTTTCGCTGGCCCCGACACGCCTCGTCACCGACGACGCGAAGGTTCCTGCCGGGCAGTGCATCGACATCGCGCTCGCACTCGGCTCGGGCGCGGAGGGCGCCGAGCTCCGTCTCGTCGACGCCGAGACGAACGACGAGCTCGCCCTGACGCGCGGCACTTATTCGGCCCTCGCAGAGGCATGCGCGCTCGACCGTCCGCGACCGCTCGTCGTGCGCATCGAGCTGCGAGCCGCGGCTGGCACTGGCGACGGGCTCCTCGCGAAGCAGCCGCGCACGGCGCTGAAGCCGCCCCCGCATTGATGCGCGCGCGCGGTCACCGGGTCATGAACCCGTTTCAGTTGGAGTGCGGGATCGGCGACGGCAAATTGTTCGACAGCGGCACCAGCGTGCGCCCATCGACCCGCCGCCTCTCGCCGCTCGCGCCCACGATCATGGCGCCGTCGGGGCCGATGGCCTCGATGCTGACGCGTTCCCAGGCTGCCCCCGGAGTCGACGGCCGGGAAAGGGCGAAGTCGCCGCGCGCGAAGGTGTGCTCGAACGGCGGTGCGGGGACCACGTAGGCTCCGGGCAGCGGCTCCGAGCGATTGGTGCCGTCCCAGACGACGTTCTCGCCGCCATCGGCGAGCAGCTGAGCGGCGTGCGCGAGGTACCATTCGCTCCCTTTGCGCGCGAGCACGGGCTCATGGGGCGCGGGCGTCCAACCGCCGGGTCGGCGCGGATTGCCGGCTGCGCGCGCGGTCTTCGCGAAGCGCTGCCGCGTGTCGAGGATCTCGAAATGCCGCTCGATGCCGAGGACGGTCACGGGCCCAGGCACCAGGAGGGCGTCTCGGTCGAGCGAGCGCTCCTCCCCCGTCGCGAGCTCGACGACGAGCGAGGGCGTCCCGGACTTCACGATGCGGCACGCCTCCCACGTCGACGGTGCCGAGCGGCAGATTGCTGCTTCGCCAGGCCCGAAGGAGTGTGGCGAGACCCTGACCGGATAAGCATCGCTCGATGCGACGACGACCGGATCGCCTTCGGTCGAGGTCTGCACCTTCAGCGTCTCCTTCGAGACGGAAAGCACGCGCGCCTCGAAGAAGTCGGCCGCTGCGCGCTCCACGACGACCCGATCGCCCCGCGCGAGTGGCGGCGACGTGCCCAGCGGCTTCGACGCCCGCTCCGTACGACACCCTACCGCGAGCGCCGCGCCAACGCCCAGGATGACCAGCCGAAGCACCGGTGACGACATGACCGCGCGCAGTGAAGGTACCCGACGCATGCCCGCAGATCGCCGCCAAATTCCGCGAA
>CAYUAW010000063.1:0-19680 GCA_964442485.1 uncultured Polyangiaceae bacterium | reverse complement strand
CCACAAACGAAAGCGCCCCGAAGTTACTGACTTCGGGGCACTCTCGAGGTCGCGTTTGAATCAGCGACCCTCTCGTGGCCCGCGCTCAGGGGGCCAGTTCGAAGCTCAGCCCTCGAACCGGCTCGCCCCGTGCGCGGCGGCGGCCACCGCGATCAGGCGAGACGCCCAACCAGGCGGCGACCGCTCGACTTTCACATCGCGGGCGGTGCCGGTGGCGCCTTCTTGCGGCGGCCACCCTTCTTCTTGCCCTTGCGACCGGCCTTTTTACGGCCGCCCTTCTTGGCAGCCTTCTTACGGGTCGCCTTCTTACGACCACCCTTCTTCGCGCGCTTTGCGCCAGCTTTCTTCGCTCTCTTCTTTGCAGCCATGCCTGTCCTCCTGAAATGCCGGTCCGCACGAATTGCCCTCGAACGGAGCCGGTTACAGCACATATATTGCCATCTAGTGTCACGTGTCAACACTAGATGTTGTGGCGTTGCTCTAGATGTGCTCTGCGCCCCGACGGGTGACTACCCGCGGGGATGGTCGCTCGAACCAAAAAGCAACCCGAGCGCGCGCTCCGCGGAGCCGGCATGACGCGTGAGCTCGCATCATCTGCCGACCTCGATTCCGGATAAGAAATCACGCAGAGCCTCGTTGAATGATTCGGGTTTCTCGAGGTTCACGACGTGGCCTGCTCCGGCGATCACCACGCGGCGCACATCAGGCAGCAGCGCCTCGAGCTGTCGCGTCGTCTCGACCGAGATGGCGTCTCGTTCACCTGCAATGAGGAGAGTCGGCACGCGTAGCGAACGCAACGCCTCCGCGCGCGTGCTGATTGGCGGCTCGACGGCGAGCACGCGTCGCAGCGTCGCCGATAGCGCATGCGGTCGGTGCTCGAGGAAGCCTTGCCGGATGAACTTCGCCGACTCTGCGTCGAAGCGACCCCCGCCCCATACGTAGCGCTCTCCCGCTGCTTCACTGCCCTCGGTGTCGAGAGCGTCGGCAAGCGAGAGGGCCCATGGCGGAGACGTCGCATCGCCAGGTGGTGGATACGAAGCAAGGACGAGCCCCACGATCGAATCCGGATATCGAAGCGCGTAGCGAAGGGCGATGGCCGCACCCATGCTGATGCCGACCACGACGACGTGGTCGCTTCCGGTGCGCGCGACGATCTGCTTCAGATCCTCGACCAACGCTTCTGGCGTGTAGGCGTCGCCGTCGAGAGGAGCTGCGCTGCGCGCGTGACCCCTCACGTCGAACAGAACTACGCGATGGCGATCCCTAAGAAAACGCGCTTGAGGTCGAAAATTTCGGGCGCTTCCCGCGAAGCCGTGCACGAGCACGATTGCTGGATCCCCCGCGCCGTATTCTTCGACGTGAAGTTCGACCGCAGTCGACACCGATACATAGAAAACTCCTCACTCGGACCACAGTCAAGCGTGAAGCGTCGAATGCAAGCGCCAAGCGTCGATCATTTCTCTCGATCGGTAGTCACCTACAGCAGCGCCGACAGCGCCGCGCACGTTTCATGGAGCACGACGCGAGCGTTTCTCGTACGCAAGGACAGCGTCTCGGCTAGGCATGGACGTGGTCACTCACCGACGCGTTCCATTCGGCGGTGACGTCGTTCGGAGTTCCGACGAGCGTGTCGCGGTGACCGCAAACGGACGTGACGCGTACCACCGCACGAGCCTTGCGCGGTCCGTCCCAGCTTCCGCTTGACCGTTTGACGCCGCCGCGCGAGGGAGTGCCGATGTCGCTTTCCGACCTGAACCCGGAGCAACGCCGTGCAGTTACGACGCGTCGCGGCCCGCTCCTCGTCCTTGCCGGCGCCGGTTCCGGCAAGACCCGGGTCATCACGTTCCGCATCGCCGAGCTCATCCGTCGCGGTACCCCGGCCGATCGGATCCTGGCCGTCACGTTCACGAACAAGGCCGCTCGCGAGATGCGCGAGCGCGCCGTGGACCTGCTCGGGAAGACGCGCGGGAAAGCTCGACCGGAAATTTCGACCTTCCACTCGCTCTGCGTCCGGATCCTGCGCCGCAACATCGAGCGGCTCGGTTACCCCGCAACCTTCGCAATTTACGATCAGAGCGAGCAGGAGAGCATCGCCCGCACGACCCTTCGCGACCTGCGGGTCGGAGCGGAGTCGCTCCGTCCCGGCGATCTGCTGTCGATCATCGGCTCCTGGAAGACGAAGGGGGTCGGCCCCGACCGGGCCGACGTCGCGGCGGAGAGCGACCGTGAGCAACTCGCCGCGCTCGCATTCGGCAAGTACCAGTCGGCCCTTCGCGCAGCGGGCGCGGTCGACTTCGACGACCTTCTGCTCTGCACCGAGGAGCTCTTCTCGAAGTTCGAGGAGGTTCGGAGGGCCGAGTCCCGCCGCTTCGACCACATCCTGATCGACGAATACCAGGACACGAACGCGCTCCAGTACCGCATCGTGAAGGCCATGGCGAAGGACCACGAGAACCTCTGCGTGGTCGGGGACGACGACCAGTCGATCTATGGCTGGCGCGGGGCGGAGGTGCAGCACATCCTCGGCTTCGCCAACGACTGGAAGGGCGCCACAGTCGTCCGGCTCGAGGACAACTACAGGTGTCGCGAGCCCATCCTCGAGCTCGCGAATACGCTGATCGCGAACAACCGGAACCGGCACGTGAAGGTGCTACGTGCGTTTCGCAAGGGCGGCGACCCTCCCCGGTTCCTTCGGTTCGAGAGTGAGACCACGGAGGCGCTAGAGATCGTCCGCGAGATCGCGGGCAAGGTCGCCCCGGAGAAGCCCGATCGCGTGAAGCTTCGCGACGTTGCCATCCTGTTTCGAACGAACGAGCAACCTCGCGCCTTCGAGGTGGAGCTCCGGCGCCAGAAGGTCCCTTACGTGCTCGTCGGTGGTCAATCCTTCTACGACCGCAAGGAGGTCCGGGACGTCCTTGCGTACCTCAAGGTGCTCGCGAATCCACGCGACGAGGTGTCGCTCCTCAGGATCATCAACACGCCGCGGCGTGGGATCAGCGACGCGGTCGTCGAGACGTTGCTGAAGCGCGCCGTGGCGGCCGGGACGTCACTGTGGACCGAACTGCCCGCCGCGGTCACCGACGGCGACGTTCCGCATCACGCCGGCGAACGGGTGGAGGCGTTCCGCAGACTCATCGACCGGTACCGCGCCGCCCTTGCAGAGCCCGGCGCACGCTGGCGCGACGTCATGATGGGGCTCCTCGGCGAGATGGACTACAAGGCGGAGCTGACGCGCGCGTACAAGAATCCCGGCGACGCCGAGGCGCGATGGGAATCGGTAGGCGAGATCGTCAGCACGCTCGAGACGTATCAAGCCAAGGCCGAGCAGCCTTCGCTGCGGGAATACCTCGACGATACGGCCCTGACCGGGCGCGAATTCGCGAAGGACGACGAGGAGCGAAAGGCCGCCATCACCCTGATGACGCTTCACAGCGCAAAAGGGCTCGAGTTCCCGCACGTGTACCTGGTGGGAATGGAGGAGGGGCTCTTGCCGCACCGGCGCACCATCGCCGACGCGGGAGGGACGGGAATCGACGAGGAACGACGGCTCGCGTACGTGGGCGTGACGCGCGCGAAAGACTACCTGACGCTTTCCTACGCCAAGGCTCGCATGAAGTGGGGGAAGGAACGTCCGGAGATCCCGAGCCGGTTCCTGATGGAGATGCGCGGTCAGACGGAGCTCGCGCGCCGCGCCGCGGAGGCCGCCGAGAAGCTCTTCAGCGCCGAGGCGTTCGGGGACAGCGACGCCGCGGAGACGAAGGGAAAGCGATCGAGCAAGACGAAGCCGGAGAGCGCGAACGGCGCCGAGGCGAGGCCGAAGCGCGCGGGCAAGAAGAAGCCCGAGAGCGCGAACGGTCCCGAAGCGAAGCAGAAGCGTGCAGGCAGGACGAAGCCCCAGAGCGTGAACGGCGGCGAGCCAGGGCCGAAGCGCACGGCGAAAGTCGCCTCGTCGCCCAGGGTACCCGCGCCTCGCCGCGCTCGGCCCTGACGCTGGCTGGGCGCGGCGGCTAGGATCCTCGAAGAAGGATTTCGCAGCCGATCAAGTCGCGTTTCAAAAGCTGTATCTCGCGGGGCTTCGCCCCCGCTACTCGTTCTCGTCGAGCTCGCGGTCGAGCCTGTCGTCCCACTCGTCGTGAGGGGCTCCAGCGGCCGGCGCGGGGACTGGCGCGACGGGGACATCGGGGCCCTTCTTGCGCCAGCGAAGAACCATTCGCGCCGCCAGCACTCCCGCGCCGAGCAGGAAGACGCTGAGCACGGTGCCCATGCGCGGCAGCGGGTTGTCGGGCGGCACCGCGAGGATCTTCGTCGTGTACCGCCTCACGAGATCCGCCTCGACGGCGTCAGGGGTCTCACCCGCCTTCAGGCGGCGGCGGATCTCTGTGCGGAGCTCGTTGGCGATGGGAGAGCCGTGGATGTCCAGAGTCTGACGGCTCGCATCCCAGCAGCAGGGCGCGAGCAGACGGCCTTCCAGGCGGGCGGCGCCCGGCACGTACTCGTTGAAGGAAGCGTTGGGGGTGGCGTCGACGTGGCGCGGCGGCGCGTCGGCTCTCGCAACGGTCGCGAGCCCGAGCCCCGACACGAGCGCCAGCAGTGACAGGAGGGCCCGCATGCGGCGCCGAGCATGCCACAGCCGCCAGGGACTTGCTCGTGCAAGGGCCCCCCGTGACCCCTGCTGGATCCATCCTTGACGCGAGGAGCCGTGCTTCCTAGAAGCTCGATTGCTTTTTGCGATGGGCCCGCGGCAGCCGAACGAGCGGCGCACGTCACGCGGGCCACGAGGTCCTCACCCGACATGGCGACTGCGTCCGGCCCAGCGAGCAACTCTCCGAGCCCTCGCGACGGTTCCGGCGAGATGTTCGACAGGATCGCCGATCGCTACGACCTCCTGAATCGAATCCTGTCCCTCGGTATAGATCAGGGGTGGCGCCACCAGGCCGTTGCAGCGCTGAACCTCGGAGAGTCCGCCCGGGTGCTCGACCTGGCAACCGGCACCGCCGACCTCGCCATCCTCGAAGCCACGACTCACCCAGGTTGCCGCGTCGATGGGGTGGATCCTTCGGCTCGCATGCTCGAGATCGGCCGGCAGAAGGTGGAGCGAGCCGACCTGTCACGGCGGGTGACTCTGCTGCAAGGCAACGCCGAGTCGTTGCCGTTCGAGGCGGGCACCTTCGACGGCGTTTCGATCGCCTTCGGGATCCGCAACGTTCCCGACCGGCCGCGGGCCCTCGCGGAGATGGGGCGCGTCACCCGGCAGGGCGGCCGGATCGTCATCCTAGAGCTGTCCGAGCCGCGGGGCGGCATCCTCGGGCCGTTCGCGCGGTTTCACGTTCACTCGGTGGTCCCATGGTTAGGTGGTCTCATCTCCGGCTCGCGTGAATACCGGTACCTCCAGCGCTCCATCGCCGCGTTTCCCCCGGCGGAGGAGTTCGCGGCGACGATGAAGGACGCGGGACTCGACGTGCTCGAGATCCGGCCATTGACCTTCGGGGTTGCCACCTTGTACGTCGCGGAGCCGAGGCGCGCTTCATGACGACTTCAGCGGTCTCGGTTTCCCTCGATCAGACCCCGATCGAACCGATTGACTTCATCCGACGCGCGCTCGACTCGGCGAAGGGCCGGAGCGCCTTCACGGTGGCGACCGTGCCCGCGCCCCTCCTTCCCCTGGAGGCCGTGGTCGGCGCCGCAGCCGACGAGAGCGCCGTGCTCTGGAGCCCCCCGGAGGGTCCCGGCTTCGCCGCGCTCGGTGCAGCGGAGACCTTCGTGGGTTCCGGTGCGGCGCGCACGGAGCAGATCCGCGGTCTGGCGGAGGGGTTCTTCTCGCGCCTCGAGCACGTCGCGCTGGGTGACGACTCGCCGCCGCCGTCGCTTCGCTGCTTCGGGGGTCTCTCGTTCCAGGCGGGGTCCGCCGCGGCCGAGCCCTGGACGGGTTTTGGTGACGCCCGGTTCGTGTTCCCCCGCTTCCGTTACGCCTGCCAGGGCGAGCGGGCCTGGCTCAGCGTCGGGGCCCGTGCCGACGAGACCGCGAGCGACGGGTCACGTCGGGCTCTCGTCGTGGCGACTGCGAGCTTGCTCTCTGCCCTTCACGGCGCCGCGCGCAGCAATCCCGTCGTCACACGGCCCGGTGCGCGGCGTGTCGTGCTCCGCGACGAGACGTCAGAGGCCGAATATCGCGCGCTGGTGCAGGCCATCGTGGATCGAATCGGGCAGGGTGAGTTCGAGAAGGTCGTCATTGCCCGCCGCTCGACCCTGTCGTTCGAGGGGCCCGTCGACGTCACGAGCGTCCTGCGAGATCTCGCCGAGACGTCCGAGCATTGTACGCGCTTCGCGTTCCGCTTCGGCAGGGTGACGTTCCTCGGCGCGACGCCGGAGCGGCTCATCCGCCAGAAGGGTCTCGCAATCGATACCGAGGCGCTCGCCGGTTCGAGCGACGCGGCCCAGGCGGTGGAACTCATGCGGAGCCCGAAAGAGCGTCAGGAACACGACCTCGTGGTGCGGGAGATCGTCCGGGCCCTCGCACCGCTCTGCGTGACGCTGGAGCATCCGACGGCGCCCGAGGTGCGGGTGTTGCGCCATCTGCTTCACCTCACCACGCCGATTCGCGGCAAGCTCGCGCGGCCGGTCCACGTGCTCGATCTCGTGCAGCGGCTCCACCCGACCCCTGCCGTCGGTGGGGTGCCCGGCCCCGACGCCGTTCGCTTCATCACCGAGCACGAGCCTGCCCAGCGCGGCTGGTATGCGTCACCCATCGGCTGGTTCGACGCGGACGGTGACGGCGAGTTCGCCGTCGGCCTGCGCTCGGGCGCTCTGGTCGGGGACAAAGCTTATCTGTACGCGGGCGGCGGCATCGTGAAAGACTCGGACCCCGCGAGCGAATACGCGGAGACGCGGCTGAAGCTCGCGACGCTGTCCGCTGCTCTTCACGTCGCCCAATGACGCCCGAAAATCTGCTCTCCGAGTGGGCGCGGCTCCTCGTGGTGAGCCTCGCTGACGCGGGCCTCCGGGACGTCGTCGTCAGCCCGGGGTCGCGCTCGACGCCGCTCGTCGCCGCCGCCCTGGCCGCGGGGCGTCTCCGGGTGCACAGCGTCATCGACGAGCGCTCCGCGGCGTTCTTCGCACTCGGGCGGGCGAAGGCGACGGGGTTGCCGTCCGCGGTGATCTGCACCTCCGGGTCCGCCGCCGCGAATTACCTTCCGGCGATCGTCGAGGCAGCCTCGGCGCGCGTGCCGCTGCTCGTCCTCACCGCGGATCGTCCCTTCGAGCTCCACGACTGTGGTGCGCCGCAGACGATGGATCAGACGCGTCTCTACGGCGCCCACGTGCGCCGATTCGTCGACCTCGGCATGCCGGAGAGCGAACGGTCGGCGCTGATCGCGCTCCGCCGGAGGGCCGTGCAATGCCTGGCCGACACGCTTGCACCCGTGGCGGGGCCGGTACACATCAACGTGCGCGCGCGCAAGCCCCTCGAGCCCGTCGTCGGAGGAAGTGACGGCGCGCGGTCCCTCACCCGCACGGTCGACGAACTCCTCGGCTCCGCACCGACGCGCGTCGAGCGCGGGGTGACGAAACCGGCGCCGGCCCTCGTCGACGACGTCACGCGCGCCCTCCGCCCGCCGTCGCGCGGACTCATCGTGTGCGGTCCCGCCGAGATCGGCGCCGCGAGCACTGGCGCGGAGCTATGTGGGCTCGCGCGCGCGACGGGCTTCCCCGTCTATGCGGAGACGACGAGCCAGCTCCGTCACGCCGGGACGAAGGAGCTCCCCGAGGCGCTCCGGCTCGACGCGCTCGACGTGCTCCTGCGGGTGCCGCGCTTCCGCGCCTCCTTCGCTCCGGACGTCGTGCTCTCCCTGGGTGAGCCCCCGACGTCGGCCGCGTGGGAGCGCTTCGTCGTGGAACACCCTGCGGTCGAGCGACATGTCCTCACCCAAGGAGGGTGGCCCGACCCTTCGAGTACCGCGCGCACGCTGCTCTTGGCCGACCCGAAAGAGACCCTCCGCGAGCTGCTCGCCGCGGTCGGCGATAGGCAAGCTCCCGCGACTCCGTGGGTCTCCGCTCTCTCGCGAGCCAACGACGCGGCATGGAGCGCCGTCGACGAGGTGGTCGGCTCCGAGGGAACGCTCTCCGAGGGCGCGGCGCTCCGGGCGATCGTGCGCGCGTTGCCGCCGGGCGCGCTGCTCGGCGTGGGCAACAGCCTGCCCGTGCGCCACGCGGACGTGTTCTCCCGCTCCCGGCCCTCGGCGGACATCGCCGTGTGGTCGCAGCGCGGGGTGAGCGGCATCGACGGTGTCGTCTCCGGCGCCGCCGGGGCGGCGGACGCGTCCGGACGGCCAACGGTGCTGGTCGTGGGTGACGTGTCGGCGCTCCACGACATGGGCGGCTTCGCGGTCGCGCGAGACGTGGGCGCGCCTTTCGTCGTGGTGGTGCTGAACAACGGCGGGGGACGCATCTTCGAGCAGCTCCCGCTCGCCGCGGCGGGCCTCGACGCGGCGGCGGAGCGCTACTGGACGACGCCGCACCAGGCGCGCTTCGACGCGCTCGCGTCGACCTTCGGCATTCCGCATGCGAAGGCGGGCAGCGTCGCCACACTCGTTGCCGCGCTTCACGATGGCCTCCGGCGCCCGGGCTGCACGCTGCTCGAGGCCACCGTGCCTGACCACGGCGCCCGGGAACAATATGCGCGTCTGCTCGCGGCCACGGACGCGGCGCTCGTCGCTCTCGGTGGTGCATGACACCCACGGTCGCGCTGCTCCACGGATTCACCGGCAGCCCGAACAGCTTCCGGTCGGTTGCCGCTATGCTCGCCGAGCGCGGTGTGCGCGTGGAAACCCCGAGGCTACTCGGCCACGGCGCCGACGACGACGCGGACGTCCATGACTTCGAGGGCGAGGTAGAGCGACTCGCCCGTACCCTGGGCGTGCTCACGCGCCCGTTGCACCTGGTCGGCTACTCGCTCGGTGGGCGCGTGGCGATCGGGCTCCTCTGCCGTCACCCGGAGCTCCTGTCCGGCGTCACCCTGGTCTCGGCGCAGCCTGGGCTGGCGGCCGTCGCAGCGCGGCTCGACCGTCGCACCGCCGACGAGGTCTGGTGCGGTCTCCTCGAGACGCGCGGGGTACCCGGGTTCGTGGATGCATGGGAGAAGCTGCCCCTCTTCGCTACGCAGGCGTCGCTCCCCGCCCGTGTGCTTGCCGAGCAGCGCGCCGAACGCCTGTCGCACACCTGCGGTGGCCTCGTTCGTTCGCTCCGTGCGTGCGGCCTGGCGGAGATGCCATCGTACTGGGGCGAGCTCGCGAGCGTGAATGTTCCGACCACCTTAATGGTCGGAGCACACGACGCCAAATTCGTCGCCATCGCCGGGCAGATGCGCGAACGAATGCGGGGCGCGGCGCTGGAGGTGATCCCCGGAGTCGGGCACAACGTGGTCCTCGAGCGGCCGGCCGCCGTCGCCGACGTGGTGAGCCGGGCAGTGATGGCGGGGACATGACGGCGAAGGTGCTGCCGGGTTCGGTCCGCGCCTGGGTGCTCGCGTGCAGACCCGCGACGCTCACGGCAGCCGTTTCCCCGGTACTCGTGGGCACCGCGTGCGCAGCGTCGGTGCACGCGCTCCGCCCCGGTCCCGCAGCGGCCGCGCTGGTCGGGGCCATGCTGCTTCAGATCGGGTCGAACCTGGCGAACGACGTCTTCGACTACGAGAAGGGCGCGGACACCGCCGAGCGACTGGGGCCCGTACGCGCGGCGCAGTCGGGCCTCCTCACGTCGCGTGCGATTCGCATCGGGATGCTCGTCGTCTTCCTGCTCGCGCTCGCCATCGGCGTCTATCTCACTGCCGTGGCAGGGCTCGCGATCGTCGCGATCGGCGTCGCATCGATCGCGTCTGCGATCGCCTACACGGGTGGCCCCTACCCCCTCGGCTATCACGGGCTCGGCGACGTATTCGTCATGGCCTTCTTCGGCTTCGTCGCGGTGACCGGGACGGCGTTCGTCCAGGTCGGGCACGTCCCGAGCGTCGCCTGGGCCGCGTCGGTCCCCGTCGGCGCGATCGCCACCGCCGTGCTCGTCGTGAACAACGTTCGCGATCGCGAGACGGACGTGAAGGCCGGCAAGCGGACGCTCCCGGTGCGGTTCGGTCGGCGCGCGGGGATCGCCGAATACGGGCTGCTGATCGGCGCTGCGTACGTGGTGCCCGCCGCGCTCGCCGCGACGCGCTCGCTGTCGCCGCTGGTCTTGCTCCCGGTCCTGTCGCTGCCGCTCGGAATCGGCCTCGTCCGCCGCGTCGCGGCGGACTCGGGCCGCGCCCTGAACGCGACCCTGGTCGGGACGGCGCGCCTCCTGCTCGTCCACGCGGTGCTGTTCGCAATCGGCATTGCGGCCGGCGCGCCGGGGTAGAAGGTCGAGATGCGCCTCGAGCGAGTCGACGTTCTCACGCACCGCGGCGCCGTCCGCGGCGTTCGCGGAGCGGTCGAAGCATGGACGGAGCGAGCCGGGCTCTTGCTCCGGCTCGTGACGTCGGACGGGCGCGTCGGTCAGGGCGAGGCTTCGCCATTGCCGCGCTATTCGGCGGACGGGCTCGACGCCGCTCGCAGCTCGCTCGAGGCCCTCGAGTGGAACGCGATCCCGCAAGCCGAGAGCGGCGAGTCGATCCGCGCTTACGTCGCGCGTCTCGGAGTGCTGACGGCGGCGCTTCCCCCTTCCGCGGCGTTCGCCGTCGAGACCGCGCTCCTCGATCTCGTCGGACAGGAGCGCGACTGCCCGCTGTGGGCGCTGTTCGGCGGCTCGACTCCTGCCCCGGTGCCGCTGTCGTCCCTGGTCGGCGGCGCGGACGATGACGACGCCCCCAACGCAGCAGCGAAGAGCGTGGGCCGTGGGATCGGCACCGTGAAGGTGAAGATCGCGGGACCGCACCTCGGGCGGCAGCTCGGGACGCTCGCGCGGATCCGCGAGGCCATCGGTGACGGCAAGCTGCGCCTCGACGCGAACGGAACCTTCGCGTCGTCGACGGCCTTCGCAGAAATCGAGACGCTTGCCGGTCTCGACGTCGAGTTCGTCGAGGAGCCCATGGCTATCGAGGCGCTGCTCGAGCTCCAGACGCTGCCGATTCCGATCGCGCTCGACGAATCTCTGCAGCCGTCCGGCATGTTCGAACGCTTGGAGCCTTTCCTGACGCGGCTCGGTTGCGCGGCTCTGGTGCTGAAGCCGGCGGCGTTAGGAGGCTTCTCGCGCTGCCTCGAGCTCGCCGAGCGGGGTCGCTTTCGCAGCGTCGAGCCCACCGTCTCGCATCTGTTCGACGGTCCGGTGGCGCTCGCGGCCGCCTCGCATCTCGCGCTCGCCGTCGCGTCGCGGTCGCTCGCAAGCGGCCTCGATTGGCACGGTGGCCTCTCGGCATGGCCCGAGGTCGCCCTGCCCTTCCTACGGCCGGCGGAGATCGTTCCGCCGTCGTCGCCGGGCCTCGGCCTCGCGCCTTTGCCGGGGAGGCCATGAGCCTCTCCGTTCTCGATGCGGCGCGCGAAGCGCCCGAGCGCGTCGCGCTGGTGATCGGTGGCGACGTCATCACCTTCGGCGAGCTCGCGGCTCGGGTCGCGGTGCGGAGCGCGCTTCTTCGCCCGGGCACGCTGGTCACCGGGGGCCGCGCCGTCGCGCTGGTCGGCACGAGCGATCGTTCGACGCTCGAGACGGTCTACGCGCTGATGACGCTCGGCGTCCCGATGCTCCTCGTGCATCCGCGTCTGACGAAGGGCGAGCGCGACGAGGTGCTCGCGACCATGCAGCCCTCCGTCGTGCTCACGGCGGACGGCCTGCCGCCCGGCGTCGATGTAGAGGCACTCGGTCGAGAGCCGCATTCCGATGCTGACGGTGTTCCGGTCGACGACGCACGCTGTCTCGCCGTCCTGATGACGTCCGGGACGACCGGGCGGCCCAAGGGCGTCGTGCTGTCGCGTCGTGCCTTCGTCGCCTCGGCGCGCGGTAGCGAGCTCAACATCGCGCTCGGCGACGGCGATCGCTGGCTGCTCGGCTTGCCGATCGCGCACGTCGGGGGCCTGTCGATTCTCACCCGGTGTCTGCTGGCGCGCTCCGCGGTCGTCGTGCCACGCGAGGTCGCCCGGGGACAGCGCCTGGACGTCGCAGCGCTCATTCGCGCGCTCGACGAGGACAGGGTGACGCTCGTTTCGCTCGTTCCGACGCAGCTCGAGTGGCTGCTCGTCCATGAGCCGGCGTGGCAGCCGCCCGCGCACCTGCGCGCGATCCTCCTTGGCGGTGCCGCGGCGCGGCCGTCCCTGCTCGCTCGAGCCGCCGACCGGGGCTTTCCCGTCCTCACGACGTACGGGCTCACGGAAGCGTGCTCTCAGGTGACGACGCAGGTCGCCGGCACGGTGAACCGCGGCGAGCTCGGCGCAGGGACTCCGATGGCCGGCGTGGAGGTTCGCATCGAGGGCGGCGTGATACAGGTGCGCAGTCCGACGCTCCTCGACGGCTACGTGCCGCCGTCCGCGGAGCCCGTCCTCGACGCGGACGGTTGGCTCACGACGAACGATCTCGGGCGGCTCGACGCCGCGGGCAACCTGCACGTCCTCGGGCGTCGCTCCGAGGTCGTGATCACCGGCGGCGAGAACGTGCACCCCGCCGAGGTCGAGGCCGTCGTCGACCAGTGCGCCGGGGTCGCGGCGTCGTGCGCGTTCGGCGTGCCCGACGACACGTGGGGCGAGCTGCTTGCCGTGGCTATCGTCGCCGCGCCGAAGGGAGCACCGGCCGACGCGGAGCTCGCGGCCTTCGTCCGAGACCGGCTCTCGCCGCACCGCAGGCCGCGGCTCGTGGCCCTGGTGAGCGAGCTGTCGACGAACGCAACCGGCAAGCTCGACCGCGCCGCGACGCGGGAGCGCGCATGGCCGCTTCTCCGGAAGCTCTGAGTGCCACGGCCTTCGCCGCCGGAACGTCGGAGCGCTTTGCCTCGGAAGCGCTATGATTCCCGTCGATGCGTTCCTTCCGGCTCTCGCTCGCCGCCGTGATGCTCTCCACGGCGTGTCAGTCGACCCCCTCCGCGGGCCCGGTCGCCGGGGCGGCGCCCTCCGCTGCCGAAGCGCCGGTCGTACATGCCGAGCCGGCCGCAGCGGCGCCCGCGGACCACAAGCGCTTCGGCGAACCCATCGCGTCCGGCGAGACGATCGCCCTCGCCAGCGTGCTCGCGAAGCCGGACGACTTCGAGAATCGCACCGTCACCGTCGAGGCGAAAGTGCGGCGCAACTGCACGCGCCGCGGCTGCTGGATGGAGCTCTCGCAGGCGCTCGACCCGACCCTTCCGGGTTGTCGGGTGACGTTCAAGGACTACGGCTTCTTCGTCCCCCTCGACTCCGCAGGGTCCACCGCGAAGGTCCAGGGTACGGTGGAAGTGACCCGCGTCGCCCCGGGGGAGGTCGCACACCTCGAGAGCGAGGGCGCACTCTTCGCCGCGAAGCAACCCGACGGAACCGCCCGCGAGGTGCGGCTCGTCGCGACCGGCGTCGAGCTCTGGCGCGAGCAGACCTGAGCTCGTCCCGCGCCGGCGGTCGCATTTTCGCCGCTTTCTCCCGTATTGCGCGCGGTTGTGCTAGCGCTCCCGGGCGGATGGATAAGCTCCTGCCCCGTACCTTCCTCATGGCCGTGGCGGCCCTTGCCGGTGTGGTGACGCCGATGAGCGCGTCCGCGGACAGCGGCTCGGCGGAGGAGGCCCCCGCGGTGGCGCCTCCCGAGTCGAAGCCGAAGGCCGCCCCGATGACGGAGGACGAAGCCGCGCCGCCCGACGAATCCGAGCCCGGTCCGAGCGACGCCCCCGCGTCTGCCGCGGATACGCCGTCTCAGCCAGCGCCCCCCACAACGGCGCCGCACCCCACCGGGAAGGAACACGCCGTGCGCGGGGAGCACACCGAGCACGTCGTCGCCTCGGGCGAGACGATGGGCGGTATCGCGCATCACTACGGCATCCCCACGGACAGCCTCGCGACCGCGAACGGCATCACGCGCCTCACGCCGATCCGGGTCGGACAGCACCTCGTCGTTCCCGCTCCGGGCGAGACGGTCCATGCTCCGGCGCGGACTCACGTCGTCGGCCGCGGCAATACCCTCGGCGGCATCTCGCGGCGCTATGGCCTCACCATCGAGGCCCTCCTCACGGCGAATCACCTGCGCCGCACAGATCGCCTGAAGATCGGTCAGAAGCTCGCGATCCCCGGCGAGAGCGGCGCGGCCGCCGCCCCCGCCCCGGCACACGATCGCGAGGTGACGACCGCGGCGCACGCCGACGAAGGCCCCCCCGCGCACGACGCGGGTATGCAGGAGCTCGCCATCCAGGGCAGCGCGCCGGCCTATTACTTCGAGCCGGTGGGCGCCGGGCGCTCCGGGATGCGCCCCGTCATCGTGTACCTGCACGGCCGCGGAGCAGACCCGAAGTACTACTGCCGCAGGTGGAGCCACGTCGCGCGGGATCTCGGCTGGCTCATCTGCCCGTCGGGGCAGGAAGACCGCGGTGACGGCAAGCGCGGCTGGGGCAACAGCTGGCCCGGCGGGCGCAACGTCGTGATGCGCGCCATCGAGGGCCTGCGCGCGAAGTACGGCCGTCGCGTCCAGCTCTATGGCAACACCCTGATCGGCTTCAGCGAGGGCGCGTTCGTCGCCATGAACGTCGGGCTGCGGGAGCCGCACACGTTCAATCGCTGGCTCATCCTGGGAGCCGACACGGACTACTGGGGCGCTGCCGGCATCGCGACGCTCCCCGAGGCGAAGGGGCGCGTCCGCCGCGTCTACCTGATCACCGGCGGCCACGACGACGTCGTCGACGACGCCGCGAAGGTCCGCCGCTGGCTGAGCGAGGCGGGCGTCCCCGTGCGCGTCACGACGCCGCACGACATGGGCCACGAAGTGGCGCTCGAGACGAAGCCGGGGATGTATCAGGCCGCGCTGCGCTGGCTCGCCCAGGGATGAGGAGCCTCACACTCCGAATGACGGCGCTCGCGACGCTGGTCGTCGCGTGCAACAAGCCGGACTCCGCGAGCGGCTCGGCCCCGCCGGCGGTCAGCGCCGTCGCGGCGAGCGCCGTCGCGCCCGCGAGCGCCGCCGAGAACGTCGCGGCGAGCGCCGCTCCGGCGGCCGGCACCACGAAGGCCGGACCTGCGGGGCCGCTCAACGTGATGCTGCTCTCCATCGATTCGCTGCGGCAGGACATGCCGTGGACGGGCTATGCGCGGCCGATCGCGCCGAACCTGACGAAGCTTGCCGCCGAGTCCGTGGTGTACACGCACGCCTACTCCGTCTCGAGCTACACGGCCAAGAGCGTCGCGGCGTTCCTCACGAGCCGCTACCCGTCGACCCTCTACCGCTCGGGGTATTTCTTCACGGATTACCCGCTGTCCAACGTGTTTCTCGCCGAGATCCTTCACGAACACGGCGTCCGCACCATCGGCGTGCAGGGGCACCTGTACTTCGGGCGCGGCAAGCACCTCGATCAGGGCTTCGACGTGTGGGAGCTCGTGCCAGGGATCACCTTCGACGCGACGACGGACAAGAACGTCACGAGCGACAAGATGACGGACATCGCCATCCGCGCGCTCGGCGATCCGGCGACGGCAAACAAGCCGTTCTTCGCATGGGTGCACTACACCGACCCCCACGACGAGTACAACAAGCACCCCGAGTCGCCGGACTTCGGTAAGGACAACCGTTCGCGTTACGACTCGGAGGTCTTCTTCACGGATCTGCACGTGGGCCGGCTGCTGGACTTCGCGCGCAAGCAGCCGTGGTGGAACAAGACCGCGGTCGTCATCACCGCCGACCACGGCGAGGCCTTCGGCGAGCACGGCATGTACAAGCACGCCTTCAGGCTCTGGGAGGTGCTCACGCGGGTGCCGCTCATCGTCCACGCGCCCGGCGCCCCGCCGCACGTCATCGAGAGGAACCGTTCCCAGATCGATCTGGCGCCAACCGTCGCGGACCTCGCCGGCGTTCACGACGCGCCGCCGTCGTTCGTCGGCCACTCGCTTGCGCCCGAGATCTTCGACGGCGCGAAGGCCGATGACCGCGATCCCGTCGTCCTCGATCTCCCCGAGGACGCGAACAACCCGCAGACCCGCGCCATCGTGCGCGGTTCCATGAAGCTCATCGTCTACGGAAAGGCCCGCAGCGAGCTCTACGATCTCGCTCAGGATCCCGGCGAGCTCCACGACCTATCGAAGTCCGAGCCCGAGAAGCTCGCCCGCATGAAGGCGGAGTTCGACAAGACCTGGTCGCAGATCCCCTTCGTGCAGGCCTACGGCGGAATGAAGCTCCACGACGGCGCGACCGCGGACGGTCCGATGGGGCCTCCCAAGTAGTCCGCCGACTCTGTGGCTCGGCGGACAAACGAGACAGTCCGGTTGGCGAGTCGGATCGGTGCCTTCGCCGGAAATTCAGCGGCGCTCGCCCAACGGGGGCGACGCTGAATTTCCCCAGCGAACCACGGACTCGCCACACTACGGGCCGACGATGGACTTGAGGTCCTGCTCGACCTGCTCCGCGGCGCTGCGGATCACGGTTGCGTACCAGCGCGTGAGCTCGGTCTTCACGACGTAGTCCGTCTTCCCGTCGCTCCCGGGGTGCCTCCAGATCTCGGTGACGCCGATGGGCTTACGCTCGTCGAAGTACTCGATCTTGAAGACGAGATCTGCGGCGGCGGGCGGTGGGTGCAGCGCGTCGCCCTCGTAGCTGGTCGTGCGTAGGCGGTCGACCTTGCTCATCCAGTTGGTGGCCGTCTCGTCCTTGTCGTTCGGGGCGCTCGGCTTCGTCCAGGCGTCCTTCTTGTCGGCGCTGCGAACGAGCTCCCGCGAGGCACCGCCCGCCGTGATCTTGACGCGCTTCACCACGGTGTCTTCGAAGCCGTGGAGGCGCCGCTCGACGAGGCGCTGATCGGCGCTCGTGAGGTCGCGCACGATGCTGCCGAGCACGACGTAGGCGTTCCCGGTGGCCGCGTCCTTCGCGTAGTAGTCGGAGCCGCCCGGCGTGGTCCCGCCGAAGATCAGGGTATGGTCCTTGCCGCCGAGCTTGACGGTCAGCTTGCCCTCTTGCTTGTCGAACCCGAAGTCGAGCTTCTGCGCTTCGGTCACCTTGCCGAGGACGCGCAGCGCGCGGAGCGGCGCGAGCTGGGCGATCAGATCGTCGCCGTCCTTGGTCGCGATGAAGCGGCTGATCTTCGGCTCGGCCGGGGTCGCGGGTGGCGGGGTGCTCTCGACGGGCTGCCCGTGCTCGTCGAGCTTCTTTTCGGGCTCCGCCGAGGGGTTCTTCTTCACCGTTCCGACGAAGTACCTGCCGGTCGTGTCCCGGTGTGGCTCGAGGGTGAGAAGCCCCTGCTTCGCCTCGTACTTGACCTCGTCCACCTGATCGGGGCTCCCCGGCCAGAGATCGGTCTCGCCGTGTTTGGGCGCCTTGTCGGCGTCGGTCGTCCAGGTCTTCAGGGCCAGGCCGCCCGCCACGGCGAGGATCGCCGTGTGGATGAGCAATCCGCGCGTCACCATCACTTCTTCCCTCCGCGGCGCTGTCGGCTACGACGGCTGTAGGTGAGCCCGAGGCCCAGGACGAGCGCGGGCGCGCCGAAGATCGTCGCGTAGAACCACACCAGGTCCTTGCGCTGGGTGTGCTCGATGCGGACGTCTTCCTCCGAGTTCACTTCGCCGGCGAAGCTCTCCTCGCCGCCGAGCCACCGGAGCGCGTCGATCACGAGGAGCTGGTTCGTCATGAAGTTCGACATCACGAGATCCGTGAAGACGTCCGCGTCGGAGAGGACGAAGGCGCGCATCTCGTTCGGCGTCGCCACCGTCGGGATGTCCTTCTTCTCGTCCTTCTTCTCCGGCTTCTTCTCGTCCTTCGCAGGCGTGGGCGGGACGGAGTCGGGCGCGATCGGCTGCGAGACCGCCGCGGCGATGCCGAAGGTGTCGCGCTTCTCGCTGCCCTCGTCGTACTGGTAGTTGCGGTTCAGGTCCTGGAAAGTGTTCGTCATGGCGCGCAGCGCGATGTCGACCTTCGCTGGCGAGCCGTTGACGCGCTGGAGCGAGCCTGCGCCGGCGACGACGACGGCGGCGCGCGACGAGTTCCGGCTGAGCGTCGACACGGAGGCGTGCGACGAGAAGCGATTCGTCACGAGCAGGGTACGGTCCGAGTCGTTGAAGCGGCGCCGCGCGAACTGCTTGTCGTTCGCGAGGACGACCGGAGTGAACTCGACGCCGACGATGGAGGCGAGCGCCTCCAGAGAGCCCATGGTCCCCTTTGCCGGCTGCGCGCCCGGTGGCGTCTTTGGCGCGTCCGAGCTGCCCGCGGCCTTCGCCGTGGGCGCGGGCTTCGTCGCGAGCGAGGCTGGCCGCGCCGGCGCGCCGGTCGGCGAGCTGCCAGCGGCGTCCGTCTCCGTCTCTTCGGAGGAAACCGCGTCGGGGTCGAGCGCCATGAGGAGCTTCCCTCCGCGCTTCGCGTAGCGCTCCACGGACGCGAGCTCTTCCGGCGAGAACGGCTGCGTTGGCCCGAGGATCATCAGGACATCGGAGTCCTCCGGGACATCGGTCGCGAGCCCCTGGCCGATACCCAGGTTCTTCACGTTGTAGTTCTGCTTGCCGAGCAGCGTCCGGAGGATTTGCGCCGAGCGCCCGGAGTCCTGCTTGTCGGGCGCGTGGTCCTCGTCGTCGTTGATCTCGCCGTGGCCGACCGTCAGGTACACGTTTCGCCGCTCGCGCAGGAGCTTGTAGAGCCGCTCCTGGAAGTCCTTGTCGAGGGTCTTCAGGTTCTTCGCGGCGTCCTTCATGTCGGTGCCGACGGTGACCGTCCGCTTCGCCTCGCCCTTCTCGATGACGATGACGCCGTCCTGGACGATCTTCATCTCCTTCGCGAGCTTCGGCTGCAGGTAGCGGTCCTGGACCTCCACCTTCAGGTTGGGCGCGCCGACCGCGAGCTTCTTCAGGTAGGTCTCGACCTCGTACCGGACGGGGCTCACCTCGGGGAAGAAGCCGATGACGCGGATGGGCTGGTTGAGCCCTGTGACCAGCTTTCTGGTCGATTCACTCGGCTCGCTCGTCTTGAAGTAAGAGAAGTCGACCTTCGCCTCCGAGCCCGTTGCCGAGTAGACGAAGAGCGCGCCGTAGATCGCGGCGAGGGCGAGTGTGAGCCCCGCGGCGGCCGCGGCGCGCACGCGCCGGCTCTCCAGGCGATCGGCGCCGCGCTGCGGATAGAGCGCGGCCTCCGCGAAGAGCATCGGAATGACGCTCACGAAGATGAGCACCGTCCACAGCACGGTGAGGACCGCGTGGACGTTCTCCCGCTTGTCGTCCGCGGCAGTGAGCAGGCCGAGCTTGCCCATGCCCCAGTCCGTCGTGAGCGAGTAGACGGCGAGGGCAAGGACGCCGCCGACGGAAAGCAGGCCGAGCAGCTTCTCGATGCGGCCGCGCTCACCGCCAGCCTGCCAGGTCGGCACGAACCGCGTGGCCGTCGCAACGAGCACCATGACGAGGCCGGGGCCGGTCGCCACCCAGTGGCCGGAATCGAACGTGCTGAGCACGCGCTCGCCGATGTACATCAGCACGAGGCCGCCGACGTACACGGGAACCACCCACGCGGGCGCCCCTTCGCGATTCGCGGACGGCGATTTCACGGCGTCCTTCTTCGGTTCGCTCATCGCCATCGGCGCGCCTCCAGGATCTTCGTCGCCGA
>CAYUAW010000062.1:22735-28128 GCA_964442485.1 uncultured Polyangiaceae bacterium | reverse complement strand
CACTGACCGCACCCGGCGAGCAGCGCACACGAGACGAGTCCAACGCAGACGCTATTTTTCGAGCTGGCGCGCATGGGGCCGCAAAATGACGGCAAGCCGTTCGTATTCCTCGGCATTCACGGCGGTGATCGTTTCGGCCGCCGGGTGCATTAAGCGTGGATGCGACGACACGCGCCCGCGTCTCTGACCCTGCTCTGTGCGCTCGTCGCGATCCCCGGTTGTTCGGCCAGCTCCGGCGAGGGCGACACGAGCCCTCCGGGGTCGTCGGGAGGCCCGTCGTCGAGTGCCGGCGGCAACGGCATCGCCGGCACTGTCGGTGCAAGCGCGACGTCGAACGCTGGCGGGACCGCGTCGCCCGGCGGGACGGTGTCGTCCGGCGGGACGACACCCATCGGGGGAACGTCCGCGGCAGGCGGCGCTACGAGCTCCGCCGGCGGAGCTCCGGCTTCCGGCGGTGCGTCGTCCTCGGGTGGAGCGTCCTCCTCCGGCGGCGCGTCGCCGAGCGGCGGGAGCGGCGGCGGTACACCGGTCCCCACGGGCGACGTCATCTACGTGGCGCCGAACGGCATCGATAGCGCGGCCGGCACGATAGCGGCACCGACGACGCTCACCGCGGCGCTCACCCGCGTCGTTGCCGGTGGCGCCATCGCGCTGCGCGGCGGAATGTACCCATATTCGACGCAGGTCACCATCGACGCCGCGAACAGCGGAAGCGCCGGCAAGCTGAAGAGCCTCGCCGCGTACAGCGGCGAGAAGCCCGTGCTCGACTTCTCCGCCGAACCGTACGGCACGGGCACGAACCCCCGCGGCCTGCAGCTCAACGGGAGCTACTGGCACGTCACCGGCATCGAGGTGAAGGGCTCGGCGGACAACGGCATCTACGTCGCAGGCAACGACAACGTCATCGAGGGGTGCATCGTCCACGGCAACCGCGACACGGGCTTGCAAATCGGCCGCGCCGCCAGCACCCAGACGTCGATGGGCGACTGGCCCTCCAACAATCTGATCCTGAACTGCGAGTCCTACGACAACTACGACGCGCCTCCCGGCTCGGGAGAGAACGCCGACGGTTTCGCGGCGAAGCTGACGGTGGGCCCGGGCAACACGTTCCGGGGCTGCGTGTCGCACAACAACATCGACGACGGCTGGGACCTCTACACGAAATCCGACACCGGCCCCATCGGGTCCGTCACCATCGACCAGTGTGTGTCGCACCACAACGGCACCCTGATGGACGGCACCAAGAACGCCAACGGCGACCGCAACGGCTTCAAGCTCGGCGGCGAGAAGATCGCCGTGAGCCACACCGTCACCCGCTCCATCGCGTTCGCCAACGGCAAGAACGGCTTCACCTGGAACAGCAACCCCGGGAAAATCCAGCTCTTCAACGACCTCGCCTTCGACAACGTCGAGGGGAACTTCCTGTTCGGCGACAGCTCGACCACCACCCAGGCAGTCTTCGCCAACGACGTCTCGTTCTGGACGAGCACGGGCTCTGACACCAGCGACAAGACCATCGGCACCAGCGTGGCGAACTCGAACGCCTTCTGGGACGCCTCGAAGAGCCAGCCCAGCATCAACGGCAAGGGCCTCCTGGTCACCGCCGCGGATTTCGCCACGATGCTCGCCGCGCCGAGCGTCCCGCGAAAGGCGGACGGCAGCCCCGACTTCTCCGCCTTCGCCCTCGCGAGCGGAAGTGACCTTCGCGATGCCGGGGTCACTCCGCCAGGGACCCTGCCCTTCGACGCCGCGAGCTACTACGTTGGCACGCCGGACCTGGGCGCCGTGGAAGCGCGGTAGTTCCAGAGCTCGCCTGGGTCGACTCCGCTCAGGCAGAGATCTGAGCTCTGTAACGATTACCCAGGCATGGTCTACCCCGCTGAGCGCTGGGTCTAGCCGGCGAGTCGGCTAGAAATCGAGCGAGAAGCGTATGGTCTCGTTCTTGATGCCGTCGAGCACGATATCGAGGCCGCCGCTACGCAACATCCAGTCGAGACGATGGTCGCGGTACTGCCGGCGCAGCTTGCCCTCGGCGATTTCCCTCGGACGATTCATGAACAGCGGCATCGACTCGATGACGTCCGCCTTGAGGCGTGCGGCGCTCGGACGCCCGCGCAGGGCCTTCAGCCAGAGCTCGACCTTGGACCCCGGCGAAGGCTTGTTCCCGAGAGCGGCCGCGCCGTTCACGAAGGGGAAGGCGACGATGTCACCGAAACCGAAGGCGTCCCCGTTGAGCCAGGGACGGGTCGAGAGCTCTCGCTCAAGCCGTTCGTTCAGCGCGTTGACCTGCGTGCGCGCCACCGCGAGCAGCCGCTCGGCGACGTCGCCCGTCGCGCGCCCGAACACCGTCACCTCGGCCACGCCCCAGTTCACCGCGTCGTAGGCCGTGTCGCACATCTCCTCGATGAGCCGGACGCGCGCGCGCTCCGCCGGCATCACCGGCAGGAGCGGCACGTCACGGAAGCGCTCCTCGATGTACTCCAGGATTACCGACGAATCGAAGAGCTTCACGTCGCCTTCCACGATCACCGGGACCTCGAGCCGCGGGCTCAGCGCGACGAACTCCGGATCGGGCGCGATGAGATCGGGGACCTTCGCCTCGAAGTCGACCCCCTTCTCGAGGAGCGCCATCTTCACCTTCTGTGCGTAGGGCGACAGTGGAACGTCATACAGCGTGATCAATGGGAGGCTCCTTCGCGAGATTCGAGAGACCCCTCTGCCTTAGTCGCAGAGCGTGAGCGCGTCGAGCAGACCGCTGGCCCTACGTAGTGGGGGGCACGGTCAGGTCGCCGTCCTCGCCGCGCGAGTGCGCCCGAAGGCGCGCGGCGTCTGCCCGACCGCGCGCTTGAAATCCCTGCCGAAGTGGGCCTGGTCGGCATACCCCAGGGAAGCGGCGAGCGCGGCGAGGGTCGGCGGCTCGGGACGCGCGAGCTGCGCGGCGGCCTCGTGCAGCCGGTAGCGCCGGATCACCCACTTGGGGCTCACGCCGACGTAGGTGAGAAAGGAACGCTGGAGCGCCCGCCTGTCGAGGCCGCTGACCTCCGAGACGTCCTCGACGCGAAGGATCGAGCGATCGCTGGCCATGCGCTCCACGAGATCGCGCAAGCGCACGAGTCGCGCGCTCGGCGGCGGAAGGAGGGGCGCGAGAAACGCTTCCGAGATCGCTATCTTCTCGTCCGCATCGCTGGCTTCGCGGATGGCTCGCGCCCACTCCTTCACGGTCGACCCGAGGACGCGCTCCAGAGGAACGACACGATCGGTGAGACCGGCCATCGAGGCCCCGAAGAGCGGCTGGAACATCGCAGGCCGGAACGTGATTCCGAAGTTCCATCCCTCGCCCGTGAGACGCCTAGCCAGGCGGCCGGTGTTCACGCCGCGGAGCTCCGTACGATGCCGGGCAGCCTTGTCGACGTGTATGATCTGCGCCGCAGGATGCGTCAGCGCTTCCGCCGTGTACGGTGAGCGGAGCCACCACCGCAGGGACCAGAAATGGTGCACGTGAGCGGCGAGCTTCGCGGACGGCAGCAAGCGCCGACCGTCCAGCAGCCCGTCTGGCTTCGGCGCGCGCAGGATCCCACGCTGCGGCGGCGGTTCGTTGGACTGCCGCCCTTCGTACGCCATCGCCCAGGAGGCTAAGTGACGTGTCGCGTTTGTTCAATACGCGCGCGGCGCCTGGAGCTACCCATCTTTCATGCTGAAGGCCGTCGATCTTTCCATCGGGGTGTTCGTGAGAGGGCTCACCAACCTGAAGGGGCTACTCACGAAGGGTGAGGCACACGGCGCGTCGCGCGGGATGGACCCGAGCGCACTCCTGACCGCGCAGCTCGCCGGCGACATGTACGACCTGGCCGCTCAGGTGCACTGGACGGGCGAAGGGGCGAAGCTCGCCGTGCAGCGTCTGCTCGGCGACCCGGCGGCGCCCCTCGCCGGGTCGCCGAAGACCTTCGCCGAGCTCCACGAGCGGCTCGATGCGACCATCGCCTACCTCCGCACGGTCGACCCCGGAGCGCTGGAAGCCGGGCTCGAGCGCACGATCGAGATCCAGCATCGCGGCGGGACGATGACGTTCCGCGGCGACCGGTTCCTCACCGAATTCGCGCTGCCGAGCTTCTTTTTCCACCTCACGACGGCCTACGGCATCCTCCGCCACCAGGGAGTGCCCCTGCAGAAGGGGGATTTCCTCGGGGGCTGACAAAGCTTTTGTCCCCCCCATCCGTCTGAGTGGACGTGCCGCGTTTCCTCGCCGCCCTTCCCCGGCTCTCCTTCCTGTGCGTGATGCTCCTCGGCTCGGCCGTCATCACCGCGTCGAGCCTCGCGTACTTCGACTTCGACACGCTCCCGCCCTTCGTCATCGAGAAGCTCCCGGTGCGATTCGAGTCGCTCTGGCTCGCGTCCCTCCGGATTCACGTCGCCAGCGCCTCGCTCGCGTTCCCGCTCTGCCTGGCGCTGATGATACGGTGGCTCCAGCAGCGCCCGTTGTGGCATCGCTGGCTCGGGCGGCTCACCGGCGTCCTCGTTCTGTTCGTGCTCGTCCCCTCGGGCGTCGTCCTCTCATTCGACGCGAAGGGCGGCGCCGCCGTGACCGCTGGGTTTCTCCTCTCTGCGGCGATCGTGGCGTGGGGCATGGTGCGCGGGGTCGTCGCTGCGCGAAGGCGCGAGTTCGTCTCGCACCGGCGCGCGATGTGGCACGTCGTGGGCCAGATGAGCGTCGCGGTCGTCTCGCGCGTGCTCATCGTCGGTCTCGACGCCGCGGGAATCGACCCCGACTTCTCCTACGTGGTCGCGCTGTGGGGGCCCGTGCTCGCCAGCGCCGCCGTCGTGGAGCTCGTCTCCACGCGATCCGTCGTCTCCATCCCGAACCCCGTTCAGCTCGTCGAAAGGATTCGCCGTGAAGTCTCTCCGCTGGCTCTTCTTCTCCGCGTTCGCTCTGTCGTCCGTCCCGTCGCTCGCCTCGGCCGATGAGCCCTCGCTCGTCGACTGGGCAAAACACCGCGTCGACCAGGGGCTCGTGCAGCCGCTCGCCCAGCAAGAGGGCAGCCGCTTCTCGCGCGCCCGCCCGGCGCCCAAGCAACGCCGAGTGCGGATCACGCAGGCCACGACGGCCGCCGACAAGAACGGACACAACTTCGTGCCCTTCGCCGTCGACGTCCGCTTCGGCCAGGCGTGGCACGAGAACGACATCGTCGGCTGCGCGTACACGGGCAGCGGCGACCTCTTCGTGAAGAAGGGCGACGCTTACCGTCCTGCGTCGTTCATGCTCGGGAAGAACGCCGAACCGGTCGCCGGCGTGTGTGAAGCCGCCGCGACGGCGCGTTCCTGATTGCGAGGCCGCTCGCGTACATGGACCTCTGCCGCGAAGGAGCCGCGCAGGCCCAACAATCCACTGTTCCTGG
>CAYUAW010000062.1:11376-22635 GCA_964442485.1 uncultured Polyangiaceae bacterium | reverse complement strand
CTGGCGCTCGGTCATCGCCGCCGCACATGGTTCCTATTGCTGCCAGCCCGGCGAGTGCGCGGGCGAGCCGCCGAAATAACGTTCGTCTCAGCGCGTCGGCTCCACGGTGCGCCAATGTGCGACGAGTGACGCGACGACTCGAGCGGCTTGCCCGAACGGCGTCTCCGGGCAGTATCGGCTGTGCAAGTCGTCCGGTAATCTCGTACTGGAGATGGCAAACGCAGGCGCTTCCCATCCCGAGGAGTCGTTCACGATCGAGGGGCGAGAGATCGTCATCGCCCACGAGCGCGAGGTCCGGCCGTGTACGGCGGTGCGCAACGTCGTGATTCAGTCGTCGCTCTCGCAGCTGCAGGACGCGGGATACTACGAGCGCTATCTGACCCTGATCGATCCTGATCGACTACAGGCTCTGCTATCGAGCTTTGCCCCGGGCTGGACGCCCATCGAACTCGCGCTCGCCCACTACGAGGCCTGCGACAAGCTCGGCCTGACCCAGGAGGAGCACGCGAAGCTCGGGCAGCGCATCGGCGCTCGCTTGCAAGAGACGGCGCTGGTCACGGCAGCGAAGCGCAGCCGGGATGCCGATTTCGATCTGTGGAACGCGACGGGCAACCTCCACCGGATGTGGGCACGCCTGTACCAGGGCGGAAGCTGTCAGGTCGTGAAGCTCGGTCCGAAGGACAAGCTGGTGGAGCTCCGCGCCTTCGCTCTCAGCCGCTACCGCTACTACCGGAACGCGCAGCTCGCCGGAATCGGCGCGGCGTACGAGGCGCTCGGAGCGCGCCTCGAGACGCTCCGGGTGCTGAGCTACAACGCCGCTCGCGACGAGCTGACGTTCCGTTTCACCTGGTACTGAGGCTCTTCGGTCAGGCGCTCTGAGGCATGAGCATGTAGCCGACGCCACGGATCGTCTTCAGCAAGCGCGGGCTTCGCGGGTCGTCGCCGAGCTTGTGACGAAGCCTCGAGATGTGGACGTCGATCGAGCGTTCGAACGCCTCCTCCGTCGAGCCCTGCACGAGCTCCAGGATGCGTTCGCGGCTCAGCACGCGACCCGCACGCTCGGCGAGCACGCGCGTGAGGGCGAACTCGTACGTCGTCAGCGGGACCCGCTGGCCGCGCAGCGCGACGGTCATGGTCGAGGCGTCCACCGAGAGCTCGCCGACGCGGATCTCCACCCGCTGCGGCCCCACCTTGCCGCGCGCGCGTCGCGCCTGCGCGCGGATTCGAGCCAGGAGCTCGCGCGACGAGTACGGCCTGGTCACGTAATCGTCGGCGCCACCTTCGAGCCCCATGACGCGGTCGGCTTCCTCGCCGCGCGCGGTCACGATGATGATGGGGACGTCGAGGTGCTCGCGTATGCTCCGGCAGACTGCGAGGCCGTCCATCGTGCCGAGCGCGATGTCGAGGAGCACGACGTCGGGACGCACGCGCAGCACCTCGGAGAGCGCCGCGTCGCCGCGCGTGACCACGCTCACGTCGAGCCCGTGCGAACCGAGGTACTCCGACGTGAGCTGCGTGTGCCGCGCGTCGGTGTCCACGTGAACGACGGTCAGGTTCTCACCAGTGCCAGCGGGTCGTGACGCGGGCGTCGATGGTTCCGCGAACATCATGGTGCTCCGCAGGCAAGCCACTCGCCGAGGAGCGTGCGCTGTTCGACCGACACCGAGCCCTGCTGGGGCATCGTGGTGTTGACGGAGTTCGGACCGGCGGCCGCCAACCGATCGATGTAGTCGATGTTGGCCTGGATGGCAGCCTGGGTGGTCAACGTGGGACGCTGTCGACTCGTGTGGCACGAGAGGCAGTTGTCCGCGAAGAACGCTTCTCCGAAGTTTGCATAGGTGAGCGTCGAGTTCGACGGACACACCGCGCCCGTGGCCTGACCGCCTCCTTCACCCGAGCCGCAACCCGGCGCCCCGGAAAGCAAGAGCATCAAGGCCGCGGCGTGAAGCCGAGGCGATCCGACGATTGATTTCCCGTTCATGGTCCTTTTCGAGCTCCCAACGGGATGGGAGTGCCACCGGGGAATGTGACGCCCGGGCGAACGAAAATGTGACGGATGGACACACGAGCGGCGCGCGGCCGCCGAGGCCCCTCAGTATTCGAGCTCTTGCGAGCGCTTCTTGTGCGCTGCGCCAGCAGGCGCGTGGCCAGGCAGGGCCGACAGACGTCCGTCGACCTCCTGATCCCGATCTGGAACGATCTCGATTTCCCTGGGCCGGTGGAGCGGCGCCGACAGCGTGAACCGCCGTGCAACGGTCCCGCGATCCAGCCTCAGCGGATCGCGAACGTCGTGCTGGTTGCCTTGCTCGTCCTGCAAGGCGGCCCCCGGCGGCGCATCATTGACTCTCAACGTGACGCTCGCCGGCGCGGGGACGGCAGGGGCGGAAGGCGGGGTGACCTCCGGATGGGACGCGGAGCCTGTGGTTTGCGCCGGAGGCGTGCTCCGCGCGGGCGACTTCGGCAGACAGGTTGCCGCGAGGACGCCAGCGGCGACAGCGGCCAGCCCGGCCACTGCGAGCGCCATCACCGTGCGTCGCCTCCGCGGGTCGGACGTCGGAGTCGCGAGCGCGGCGCGCAACGCGAGGATGGGCTCGCTGGCGGAAGGCGGGCGCGCTGCCGGATTCTTGGCGAGCATGGAGAGGAGCGGCGCGTCCACGGCGCCCGGCAGGGCGCGCTGCACCTCGGACGCGCGCGGTGGCTCGCTCCTGACGTGCGCGGCGCGCAGCGCGGTGGCTCCTCGCACGTTCCACGGCCGCTCTCCGCTGAGGAGCTCGAACGCCATCACGCCCAGGGAATAGATGTCGGCAGAGGGCGTGACCTTGTGCCCCTCGCACTGCTCCGGTGACATGTACGCCGGAGTGCCGAGGATCATGCCGGCTCCGGTGTGCAGCGGAGCTTCGTCGTCGACACGCTTGGCGATGCCGAAGTCGAGCAACTTCGCGCGCAGCGCATTGTGCGAGGTCCGTGTCACGAAGACGTTCGCCGGCTTGATGTCGCGGTGCACGATGCCTGCTGCGTGGGCCGCGTCGAGCGCGTGAGCGACCTGCTCCAGGATCACGAGCTTGTCGTCGAGCGCCAGCGTCGAGCCGCCTGGCGCCATCAGGAGCTCACTCAGGGTGTTGCCCCGCAGATATTCCATGACGAGATACCGGCGGCCGTCAGGCAAGGCACCGAAGCCGAGCACGTCGACGATGCCCTCGTGACCGATGCGGGCGGCGGCGCGGGCTTCTTCGAGGAAGCGCTCGGCGTAGACGGGGTCCATCGAGAACTGCCGCTCCAGCACCTTGATCGCGACGACCTTGCCGATCACCGGATCCCGGCAGCGGTAGACCGTCCCGAACCCGCCGCTCCCGAGCTCGCGCTCTACCTCGTACTGCCCGATCTTCGCTCCTTGCGACAGCGGCGCGTCGAGATCCGCTCCCGCGAGCTGTCGAAGGACCTGCTCGAAGGCCTGGTCGCGAGCCGTCCCGCGCGTGTCCACCGGAGGCACGCTCTGCCGGTCGGTAGCAGCCTCGTCGTCCGGGTCGGAAGAAGGTTCACTCTCCTTCGCCAATGAGACCTGCCTGGACCGCGAGCTCGCGAAGACGCTGTTTGACACGCTCGAATCGCTTTCGAAGCGCCGCTGCCTCCTGCTTCGACGCGGCGTCGTCGAGCTCCCCGTCGGCGAGCACCCGCGCGATGTCGTCCCAGGGGAGGTTCTGATCGATGCGCAGATTGAGCAGCACCTGCTCGTCCATCGTCAGGCTAGCGCGGAGTCGAGCGAGCTTGTCCTTCGTCTCGGTCCGCAGATAGGCCCGCGTCGCCGTGCGCACGCGCGCCTCCATCTCCTCGAGCTCCGGGGGAAGGCTGCCACGCTTGGCCTGGTGCCACGAGCGCTTGTAGCCGTAGCAGGCCCGTCGCGTCACGGTGTAGAGCCACGTGCGCAGACTGCTGCGTCCCTCGAACGCCGGCAGATCGGAGAGGAGCTGCTCGCAGACGCCCGAGAACACTTCGCGCGCGTCGTCCTCGTCCCTCATGAGGCTCATGATGAAGCGCAGGAGCTCCTGCCCGTAGATCTCCACCACACGGGCTGCCGCACCGTTCACGTCGCCTTCCTCGAGCAGCTCGAGGAGCTCCTTTTCTTCGGGCCGGTGCGCCTCCATCGTCGCGGATCGGATGCTCATTGTAGACGTCCGACCCGTTCGACGCATGGTATTGTTTGCTCGCTCGCCTTGCCCTGGAGCTTCCCTCGCCGCGCGGCGTTCCTGCCGCTTCTACTGGGCTCTGTCGCCTCCGCCGTGGCCGGGTGCTCGAATCTCGATCGACTGACGGCCGGCCAGTGCGGCAATTTCGTGGTCGACCCCGGCGAGGACTGCGACACGTTTCCCGCCACGCGAACCGACTCCGGCCCCTGGTGCCGGCCCGCCGGCAGCGTCGGACAGTGCCGCTACGATTGCTCCTCGAGCCCCGCACAGTGCAAACCCGGCTGGGGGTGCGGCAGCGACGGGATATGCCGCGCGCCGTCCGGTCACTTCGACGAGAAGAAGCTCTCTAGCACCGACAGCTTCGCGCTCGAGCTCGGTGACTTCGACGGCAACGGCCGTAGCGATCTCCTGTCGGCAGAGGAATCGTCCATCACGCTCCGCACCTTCGACGACAGCGGCGGCGCCACCGAGACGTTCTCCGCCGCGCTGCAGGTGGATTCCGTGGCGCACGGGCGCCTCACGAGCGGCGACGCCGTCGACGACGTCCTCATGAGCTATCGCGGGCGTGTGCTCGCGCTGCAGGGAAGCGCCGATGGCAATCCGGAGCCCATCGCCATGGACTCGCGCAGCGTCATGAGCACGCCGAGCTCCGCTGCGCGACTCTTCGTCGCCGACGTGGCGAGTGCTCCGCGGCGGTTCGGCATCGTCGACTCCTCCCTCTACTCGTGGGACCCGAGGGCGTTCAAGAGCTGCAGTGTCGTCGGCGACAACGCACTGTTCGCGCTCGATTTTACCGTCGAAATGGCCGACCCCGGCGTCGCGTCGGCGACCGTGCTCGCGAGCGGGCACTTCGATGTATCGAGCGACAGCGCGACCGATTGTGACGAGCTGGTTGCGAGCCAGGCCAACGCCGATCGCGTGTGGGTCTACGGGCTCTGCGCGAAAGCCGACTCGACCGCGTGCAACCGCGATCCCGCGCGGTACGCCGCGGTGAGCCTGAGCGCCGGATGGTCCGTCCTGTCGGGGCCGTTCGTCGCTCGCGTGAATGCCGATGCGATGCCGGATCTCGTCGTGCTGGAGCAACAGAACAACGTGCGACAGCTCGTCGTCGCTTACGGGGTGGGTGACGGCAGCTTCCACTCGAGCGCCGCGTCGCTGCCAGCGAAGGATGGAGACGGCGCCTTCTCGGTGCTGATCGCGGAGCCGCCGAGCGGCGGCCCCGGCTCGCAGCAGGGCCCAGGGGGTGGCGGCATCTCGAACAGCACGCTGCTGCAGGCTGCGGATCTCGACGGAGACGATCTCGCTGACTTCGTCTTCTCGTCGGTCCTCGCCTTGAGCAGCCGCCCCTCGGCTCCGTCGGCGCCATGCAGCACCGGCTCCGCCTATGCGTGCGAGAACCTGGTCGGCGGGCGCTGGAACTCGGCGGCCACGGGCGACTTCAATGGCGACGGCCTGCTGGACATCGCCGGATGGCGGGCCGCGCAGAACGCGGGCCCCTCCGCAGAGTCGGCCCTCGACTTGCTCGTCAACGCCGGCCACGGCACCTTCAATCAGTTCGTCGTCGGTACGGCTGGCCCCGTAGAGCAGCTCTCACCGTTGCTCGGCGACTTCGACGGTGATCTCTTCCCGGATCTCGCGCTCGCCGTGCAAGTGTCCGGCGCGACCGAGATACAGCTGCTCTTCGGCGCGCCGTCGAAGCCGCTCACCGAATCAGCGGAGCTCGCGGGGATCGGCACCCTCGTGGACCAGGCCGCCGGTGCGCTGAGCGACGACGGCGACGCCGAGACGGACATGTTCCTGCTGACCGAGCGAACGGCGCTCGAGCTCACGACGTTCTCCGGCGATTCCAGCAGGGTACCCATTTCCGGTCTGTCCCTCTCGGCAAGCGGAGCGGCGCAGCCGGACTACGAGGCGCGCGTGGTGCGCGCCGGGCATTTCGGCAATCAGGATCAGGAGGACATCGCCGTGGTCTCGATGCACGAGAATGCGATGCCCGGCGCCGGTTCGCCGGATCAACAGCAAGGGCACGCCTTCGTGCACCTCGTCCGGCTCGACCCGAGCGGGCGCCCGCTCGCCCCCGACACGCTACGCGACGCGGCTGACACGCTCGCGGTGGAGCTCGGCAGTTCCTCGCTCGTATCGGGCGTCACGGGCGGCTTCGTCGGTGTCGCCGACGTCGACTCCGGCGGAAACGACGAGCTCGTCTTCATCGGAAGCGGCAGCAGCGGTGGTACGTCGCTCGTGCAAACATGGACGCCGAATGGCGACCGCTTCGCGCTCGGCAACGAGTTCAGCGTGTCCGCCACGCTCGCCGTGAGCGGCCGGAGTCGCCCCGGAGATCTCCAGCTTCAGCCGGCCCTGGTCGCCGACGTCGACGCCGATGGCACGGCCGACGTGACCGCCGTCACCAGCGACGGCGTGATCGTCCTGCGCGGCGCGGCTGGTGAGGACCTTTCGGAAGCACGCGTGACTCATCTCTCCTTGCCGGACCTGCATTTGTCGACGCCGGCCGTGTTCGCCTGGGCGAATCTCGACTCGGATGCGACGCTCGAGCTCGTCCGGGCCACCTCGGCGGGCCTCGAGCGGTTCGACGTGACGAGCTGGGATCCCGAGGTCGCACCGGAAGCGCGAGCCATCACCTCCGCGGCGGGCATGGGCTTCTCGTCGACGTCTGCGCCCGGTGCACTGACCGCCGGCGACGTGACGGGAGACGGCATCGATGACCTCGTGCTCGACGCTTCGGGCCTCTGGCTGCTTCGGGGGCAGGCGGTGCTGCGGTGAGGTGGAGGGTTTCGGTCGGCGCCCTGTGCACGCTGCTCGCGTGGGCACAGGCGTCGACGGCCGCGCCGCCACCGGCTGCGACCGAACCGGATAATCCCGAAGCGCAGTCCTTCTTCCGCTTCGGCGCTCAGGCCTACGACGCAGGCGACTACGACCACGCGATCCTTGCGTTCCGCGAAGCGTACACCCACGCACCCCGGTCGGGGCTCCTCTTTTCTCTCGGGCTAGCGTATCGAAATCGATACTTCGCCTCCGGGAAGCCCGAAGACCTCGAGCAGGCCATCACCTCCCTTCGCAGCTACCTCGCGAACGCGCCGCAGGGCACGCGTCGCAAGGAAGCCCTCGACGCCCTCTCCGCCCTGGTGCCGCTCACGGGCCCGCCCAAGGGCACCGAATCCGCCGCCCCCGCGCGACCCGAGGATCGAGCTCCGACGTTGTTGATGGTGTCGTCCCTGACACCATCGATCGCGCTCGACGTGGACACCGCGCGCGCGCCCCGCGTCCCGGCCGTGATCGACGTGACGCCCGGGCGTCATGTCGTCCGCGGTCACGCGCCCGGGTACAGAGACGAGCAGCGCACCGTCGACATCGTGGGCGGCACGTCGCTGGCGCTGAACCTCGACCTCGAGCTCTTGCCGTCCTTTCTGCGTGTCGTCGCGCCACCCGGGACGAGTGTGCTCATCGATCGCCGATACGAGGTTGCGGCGGCGACCACACCGCTTGCGCTCGCCCCGGGCCAGCACGAGGTCGTCCTCCTCAGGCGCGGCTACGACGCCGCTCGACGTGTCGTCACGCTCCTTCCCGGCGAGCGTCGAACCCTCACTCTGGACCTACACACCTCGACGCAGCGCTCGCTTGCCTACGGAAGCTTCGCGGTCGGCGCCGCGACCCTGACGGCTGCCGCCGTGCTCGCCGGGCTCGCCTGGTCCAAGGACTCGACCGCCTCCAGCATTCGCGACAGGGCGGCGACGCGCAATCTCACGCAGGGAGAGCTCCGCTCCTACGATGACGCCCTCGATGCGCGAAATCGGCTTCGTGTCGCGAGCCTGGTGACCGCATCGGTGGGGTTTGCCTTCGGCGCCACGGGTCTCGGGTTGTTCTTGCTGGATTCGCCGGAGTTGCCCGGTCGCTGAGGCCAGTGTCGAGCACGCCCTTCTTCGCCGCCGGACCGGGCGGCGAAGGCCACGGGCTCTTCGGCAAGCTCGCGCTCTCGCGCCGAGCGCGGAGCGGGAAGGGGACTCTCGCGTCGTTCGCCCGCCGCGAGGAGTCGGCTTGACACGGCGAGCGCGCCTCCAGATCGTTGCAGCAGGATGTGGAAGCCAACGAACGGCCGAAGACGCCCACTGGTCGCGGCGGCGCTCTCGACCCTGCTCGCGGCGTTCGCGTGTTCCGGCAAGGTAAAGAGCTCGCGCGCCGACCCCGATTCCTCCGCGCCGGACGCATGTGGCACTCCGTGTCGGCAAGGCTCGCCCCTCCGCGATGGCGGCGCCGGCGGTCACGGCCAGGGGGGAAGCGCCGGCATTGCGGGCAATGGCGGCAACGCCACCCAGGAGCCGCTCGATGCCGCCCCTGCGCGAACGCCGGGCTACGTCGCGTGTCCGTCCGTGCCGCCGAACACGTCGCCGGAGCGGTGCGAGCTGGCGAAGCACGACTTCTGCTGCCACTACATGTCGCCTGGCTACTCGCTGCCACTCTCGGGGTGCAACAAGGAGCGCCCGGCGACCGAACCGTGTTTCGCCTCGGAGTACTGCGACGACGACGACGACTGCGCGCCCGGCCTCGCGTGCGTCATGACGGGCGCGTTGATACGCGCGTGCGCAGCGCCGCCGAGCGACACCGGTCATTCCGGGCGGGACGCGACGGATGCCGAACCGCCGTCGAGCGACGCCTCGACCGCGGATTGATGACGACCGCAGGCGCGGACGAACTCGAGTACCGTAGCCGCTACGTCCCGAATGGACGCGTCGCCCCCGTCGTGAACGTCCACTCCTTGTTCAGCGCGCCGCCCGTGTGCGTGCCGACGATCTTCACGTGATACTTCGTGTTCGGCGCGAACGGCGCGCCGTACAGGAACGCCGTGTCGGTGAAGTAGCCCTTCAGCCCGGCGCTGACCAGAGACGACTGGGCGTCGAGCCACAGGTGGTCGATAGGAGTCGTGTCGCCGTCCTTCGTCAGCACGTGTTCCGTGACGCTGAGGCGCTGCGCGTAGATGTTGATCGGGTACGAGCTCGGAAAGCCTCCGGAGGGCGCCGGCGGCGCCGGCCCTTCGAGCCCGGAGAACGTCGGCGGCACGTTCGTCTGCCCGTCGTACGGATAGACGGCGACAGCATCGGTGGGCACGGAGCTCGTGCCGCGCCCGATGTCGATCACGTCGCAGCGCGCCGCGCCCCCGTAGCCCATGTCCGTCGTCCACGGATCGAGCAGCGGAATGCGGTGCCAGACCGTGTCGATCCAGCTCGGCACGGCCGCGACAGGATTGTTCCCGTACGTGGTGAGCACCTCGGTATATGCCATCGCCGCCGGATAGCCGGCTGCGATCTCGCGCGCCTGCGCCGTCGCGCCGGTGTAGCCGGTGCAGCTCATCACCTCCCCATGAGGATCCGAGGTGCACGTCGCGTTGCTGCCGTTGGCCGCTTCGTAATTGCAGTGGGCGGTCGCGGAGGTGTCCAGAGCCGCGACCAGATTCATGCAGCCCGCGCCTGCGGCGAGGCGGATCTGATTGAGCGTCGTGCGCGCCTGAACGGCACTGGCGGGTGCGCCAGCGGGGGCGTCGGGACACATGCCCGGGGCCGGCGGCATGGTCGTGCCGGTCGGCATCGCGACGGGCGATCCACCGGCACCGGGCATCACGCCGGCGCCCGCGGCGCCACCGGCGCCGATGGGCGTCACGCTGCTCGGCGCTCCACCCGCGCCCACTCCCGGGATCAAGGGGATCCCTCCCGTTCCCGGCATAGGAACCATGCTCATGGGAGGATTGGACGATCCTGGAGTTCCGCCGGCGGCGACGGGCTGAACGCCGGCGCCCCCTGTCGACGAGGGGTACCCGGCCGCTCCGCCCGCGCCGCCGACAGCGCCGGTACCGCTCGGAGTATTGCTCGCGCTGCAGCCGCTGGCGACGACGCACACGAACACGGCGGCGCCGATCCACCCGGCGAACGGACGATGAACGGACATGCGTGGCTCCCACGCCATCAGGATCACATGGTCGATCTACAACACCGACGTACCCACCGATAGCGGGGTCGGTTCGCGTCAACCGACACGCGAGCCGAGCGAGACACGCGGGGGAACGTCTTCGGCTCGCGAAGCTAATCGTCACGGAGCACTTACAGATTCGGTCGCGCCACATCGCAACCTGAGCGCCGGCAACGCGCGCCTCATGTGCAGAGACGCGAAGATTGCGACGCCGATGCAAATCGATCGGAGCGGCGAGTTGACGAAGAAACAAAGAACGAGTATTCGTTTTTTATTCCGAAGCTCAGCGACGCGGCTCTCGACGAGCGCAGGACGCACATCCTCCGTGCGGCGGAGCTCTGCTTCGCGCGCGACGGCTTTCACAGCACCACCATCGCCGACGTGAGGAAGGAGGCCGGCGTCAGCACCGGCGCCATCTACACGTACTTCCCGAACAAGGAGGCGATGATCCGCGCGATCCTGGAGATGGCGCGCGAGGACCGGCGACGTCAGCTGGCGGCAGCGGCGAACGCCGAGGGTGGCGTCACCAGCCAGGCCCTCGTGCTGCTCGGCTGGGTGAACGCGATCTTCGGCGCCCAGGGCCAGCACGCGGCACGTGTGGACGTGAATCTCTGGGCTGAGGCCCTTCGCAGCCCCCGCGTGGAGAAGCTGGCGCAGGGAGCGCTGCGTGACGCGACGTCGGCGGTGAGCACGGTCGTTGCAGCGCGGCTCGCCGCCTCCCCGGTCTCCCCTTCCCTCGCTCCGACGTCGGTCGCACACGTCCTGATCGCGCTCTTCCTCGGGCTCGAGGTACAGACGGCCGTCGGGGTGCGCATCGAGCCCGGAGAGGTCCTCCAGGTCCTCACCACGTTGTTTGCGGAATACATGCCGGTCCCCGTGAAGGCGGCCGTCGCGGGCCGCAAGCGCTCTCGCCGGCGAAAGCATCAAGCATGAATGAGCCGTCTGCATCCGAGCGCGCACCGAGGAGCCTCGGTCGCCGCGTCGTCCTTTCGGTCGTCGCCGTCGTGGTGGCGGTCGCGCTCGTCGCGACGCGGCCGTGGTCGAGCCGCAACTCGTTCCGGCAGATGCGGCTCTTCGCGCCGGGCGCCCGCGTCGAGAA
>CAYUAW010000062.1:0-11276 GCA_964442485.1 uncultured Polyangiaceae bacterium | reverse complement strand
GTTCGGCGGCGCTGCCTACGGGAGAGTCTCGCTCCGCGACGCACTCACGATGTCGTCCGGAATCGACTTCAACGAGGACTATGACGACCCGCTTTCGGACATACACACGATGTTCGCGCGCATCCTCTATTTCCGGGAGAGCGCCGCGCACTATCTCGCGAGCCGCGACAGCGCGGTGCCGCCCGGCTCACGGTTTCACTACGCGAGCGCGGACACCTTCGCCCTCGGGCTCGCGCTTCGGGGCGCGGTCGGGAAGCCACTGAACGAGTACCTCGAGGAGAAGCTCTGGAAGCCCCTCGGCATGGAATACGACGCCTCGTGGAACACCGAATCGGACAGCGGCGCGGAGCTCGGGTTCTGCTGCCTGAACGTACGACTCCGCGACTACGCGAAGATCGGACGGCTCGCCGCACGGCGCGGCGACTGGGACGGACAGCGGCTCGTCCCTGAAGACTGGATCCTGGAGTCGACCCGGATCGAGCCGAAGCGCGCCCCGGGGGCACTTCACGGGCATCCGTGGGGCTACGGGTACCAGTGGTGGATCCCCGGGCGGAGCGGCGCGTTCATGGCTGCCGGCGTGTGGGGGCAGTTCATCTACGTCGATCCGGCACACGAGCTCGTCATCGTGAAGACGAGTGTGGACCCCGAGTTCATGCCGCACAGCGACGAGACGGTCGCGCTCTTCGAGGCGATCCGCGACGGGATCTGATCCTCAGAACTGCGAGAGGAACTTCCAGATCGCGGAGGCTGCAAAGGGCGGGATGGTGTGGCCTCCCATGAACTCGCACCAGGTGACGGGGTTGCCCGGATCGCACCCCGGGTAGGCGATGCAGGGGCTCGGGTCGACCGGCATGCCCTGAGTCTGGCAGTGGTTTGCGGACACCCAGAAATCGCGGCTCGCCTCCTCCTGGGCGGTGGGCACGACGGTGTCGTTGTCTCCGTTGGACATCCAGACCGCGACCTGCCCGACGCAGTTCGCTCCGCGGCCGCCGAATCCGGGACCTTCGCCCGACATGGGGGCGATCGCACGGAACACGTCGCCCATCTGGCAACCCAGGGTGTCGGACATGATCCCGCCGTAGCTCATGCCCACGGAGAACACCCGGCTCTGATCGAAGCAGAGCTGACCCTGGAGCTTCGCGTAGAGGGCCTTCACGAAGGCGACGTCCTGGCCGTTGGTGTTCGCCCAGCCAGCGCCCGAGCCGACGCTGGTGGTCGTCATCAGCCCCTGTCCCGCGACGAAGATGGTGCTGTTCGCGGAAAGTGACTTGAGCCCGTACCAGTTGGACGCCACCTGTGCCGCGGAGCCGCCGAGCCCGTGCCAGGCGAAGACGAGCTTGTACGGCATCGACGGCGAGTAGTTCGACGGCAGCGCGAGGATGTAGTCGCGTGAGGTCCCCATGACGTCGATCGTGAGGCTGCCGGCCATCGGTGCGGCCATGCCGCAGCCCGCGCTGCGCGAGACGTCGCCAGGCGTGCCCCCGCCGCTTCCGCCCTGCGCTGCACCGCCCGTGGCCGCCGCGCCGCCCGTGCTCACCGCACCACTGGCGCCCGACGACGCACCGCCGCTGCCCGCGACGATGCGGCCGCCGCTTCCAGTGACGACGCTGCCCCCGCTGCCAGTGATGACGCTGCCGCCCGTGCCCGCCACGACACCGCCGGCACCGACGCTGCTAGCTCCGGCGACGCTCGGGCTCCCGCCTACGGTCGCCGCGTTGCCGCCCGCTCCGACACCCTGGCCGCCACTCGCGGGCTGCGTGTTCCCGCTCGAGTGAGCGTCGCTCGAGCTGCACGCGCAGAGGACCCCGGCGTAGAATAAAGATCTGATATCCATGCGACCACTCAGCTTCTTGCAATGCGCGTCATGCGACAAGCTCCCCATCGCGCGCACCGTTCGATTGAGCGCTACATCGGTGCTTTCGATCCCGCACGAGCGAAATATTGGAAGCGCAGCGCTACGAGTCTCGGGCTGCACTCGGCCGACCCGAGAAGAGGGTCGTGGTGCACCTCGAACACGCCGGCGAGCGCATTCACGGCGGCGCTCACTCGCGCCGTGTCGCGGGCCGGGGCCGGGGGCGGGATGACGCATGTGCCCGCCCCCGAAGCGACCAGCCGAGTTGCCGCTTCGGCGTTCTCGACGAGGAGGATGATCCTGAAATCGCTCCGTTCCGGTTCGCCCATCGAGACCCCGGCCCGAGCAACGTGGGACCGCGCGCGTTGTGCACAGCCCGCCAACGCTGGTCCGTCGCATGGGCCAGATCCGACGTCAATGAATGCAGGCTCGACGCCGGGAGCAACGGGGTCCTGCGCGGGATGACGCGGCCCCCCGGGAGCGTCGCGACGGCATTTCGGCAAGCGCCTCGTGCAGCGTTGCTGGTTGAAGACCTCGTACGACTCGGGCAAAGCTTCCCCATAACACGGCAAACTGCCCGTACACGAAAGAGAAGAACGATGACGACTCAGCTCCACATGCTCCCGCCCAGCGTCAACAACCTCGCGGTCCGCGTCTTCCTGCGCGCAGCCGGCTTGCCGTTCACGGAGGAGAACGCCTGGGGCAAGACACGTTCACCCGAGTTCCTGGCGAAGATCCCGGCGCACCTCACCCCCGCCATCGAGCACAAGGAACACCCGCGCGGCGCGATGTGGGAGAGCTGCGCGATCATGATGTACCTCGCGAACAAGCATCACGCGGAGGCCCTGTACCCGACGGATCCCGGCCGCCGCGCACTGATCGACTCCGCGAATTTCTACCTCACCGGCACGCTGTATCCTCTGGTGGCGCGCGCCACCTACCCGCGGCTCGGCTTCCCCGGGTACGCCGGTGAGGTGCATTCGGCCGAGGACGCGACCCCGGCTCAGAAGGCCGCCGCGCGGACCGCAGCAGAGCACGCGATCTCGGAGCCGCTCGAGGTCTTCCGCACCTACTTCGTGCGCGACGGCTTCATCGGTGACGGCACCTCGCCATCCATCGCAGATATACGGCTCGCGTCGACGCTCGAGTTCCTCGCGCTGAACGACGCGCCGCTGCCGGCCTGGTGCAAGGAGTACGTGGGCCGCATCGAGAACAAGCTCGGCAAGGCCTACAGCGAGCCCGCCGCGGACGTGCGCGGCATGGTGGCACAAGCGAAGAAGGGCTCCTGACCGAGGGCTGACGATGGAGCGGGCGCTGGACATGGAAGCCACGCGGGCACCATGTCCAGCCGTCGTTCCGTATTCCCACAACTGACCCGCGACCCACGCTCATCCCGGGGCGCGGGGCCGTTACGTGCTGGCGGAGGCGGCGGAACGGTGACAGCGTGCAAGCGGATGTCCTGGGCGAAGCCCTCTCTCGGGGCGCTCACGCTGGCGCTCGCTTCCTGCAGCGCCGGCGACGGCGTGAACCTGGGTCGTCGCTGTCCGATCGCAAGACCGGATTGCAAGAGCAGGGTCGCGAGCGAGCGCCCGGACGGAGGCTCGACGGATTCCGGCCCGGGCAGCGACGCGGGCGTCATCGCCTCACCGAATACGGTGTGGGCGCCGCTCTCGGTGATGGCCATCGTCAATCCGAAGGATCACGGCGCAGTCGGCGACGGCGTCGCGGACGATCTCGGTGCCCTGAGTGCAAGTGTGGCCGCATTGCCCGATGCTGGCGGCATCGTGTACCTGCCGGAGGGCGGCCGCTTCAAGAAGACGGACCTCTTCGTCATCGTGAAATCGCACGTCAAGTTCTGGGCCCCCGGCGGAAAGTCGACGATCTTCCAGAGCGTCGGCGGGCAGAAGCAGCGCCAGTCGACGATCTGCCGGCAGAACGACGGCTGCGGCTTCTTCGGGGTGAAGCTCGAATCTGATGCCGCAGCGCGTCTGGATACGCTCGAAGACAACCAGATCTCGGCCGACCACGCGACCCTCGTGGAGGTCGTCGGCTGTGAGATCGCCGGCTCCGCGTCGACCGGCATATTTCTGTTCGGGTCGACGGAGGACTACATCGAAGGCAACTACGTGCACCACACGTGGGCCGATCACATCCATCACACCGACGGCGCGCGAACGTCGTGGGTCTGGGGCAACTACGTCTTCAACGAGGCCCCATCAAAGGGCGACAACGGCGTGGCTTGCGTCACCTACGGCGTGTCTAGCCCGCGCTGCGGCGACATGGAATGGTGGAACAACGACGTCTTGCACACCGAGGGCGGCCGTGGCTACGCCGTCGTCGGCGGAGACGACGTCTCCATCCACGACAACTGGGCGATCGGCGTGCCTGCGGCGGGGATCTCCGTCGCGTCGGAGCCGAGCTACAACAGCTCGAGCAGCAGCCGCATCACGATCCGGCGCAACTACGTCACCGCCTGCGGCGCCGGCGTGAGCCATCCCGGGATCCTGATCAGCGGCCTCAACAGCGCCGCCGAGCCGCTCAGCGACATCACGGTCACGGACAACGTGTCCGCCCTGAACGCGAACGGCGGTTACCGCGCCGAGGGCGCCTACACGAACGTGACCGACACGGGCCTCGACGAGTCGGCGAGTAGCCTCCCGACGCCGCTACCGACCGTCGCGGACGTCCGCCTCGCGGACACGAGCGTCCTCAGGACACACGACGTCTCGCACGTCGCCGCTTCGTTTCGCCCCGGACTGCACCGCATTCACGTGCGAGAGGCCCCCGCGGGCGGCGGCTTCGAGGAACGCTTCGAGTACGTGGTGACCGGGCCCGACGCGGCGCTCGACGCCTTCATCGCCGCCCGCACGCGAGCGGGCGACTACCTTTCGGAGAAGCGGTCGGACGCCGGCACGACGCACGCACTCCTCCTTACTCGCACTCCGCTCTCCCTTCCGAGCGAGGTGAGCGGCGTGACGTTCCGCGACCTTCGCGCGGGGGACGTGAACGGCACGCTGTCTTGGCTCTGGCAGCGCATCGATTCGGGCACGTATTGACGGGCGGCGGTCGGAAACTCACCGCAACTTGCGCTACTCGAGGAGCTTGTCCACCCGCAGCCGGTAGGGGGAATGCGGATAGCGGCCCAGGAACGCGCGCGCGCCTTCCCTGAGCGCCGCGGTGTCATGCAGCCGCTTGAATGCCTCGAGCATCAGGACGTCGCGCTCCTGGGCAAACTTTCCCCTCGGATAGGTCCTCCTGTGCTCCGCGAGCAACTCGAGCGCGTGGCGCGGATCGCCCGATAGCGACTGCTGGGCGCCTTCCAGCAGATCGACCTCGCCCGGCCTGGGTGCCGGCTTCCGCTCTTCGGACCGGGGCTCTTCGCGTGCCGCCGGGGTCGTCGGGCCGCCGGCTTTCGGATCTGGTGCCGTTCGCACTGGGCGCGACGAAACCTCGCTGCCCGGGTGGGTGACCGGATCTCGGGTACTGCCCTGCCCCATCGTCGACGGGGCGTCGAGCTCCGGCGCCGCCGCCTGCTCGGCGCGGGACGCTTCCAGAACGCGGCTCGGCGCCGTGTCGGTCGGAGCGACGTCGAGCGGGGACGCCGGCCGCGACTCGGCTGCGGTCACCGGTGGGCCTGGAGCTGGTGCGCCGGCCGCGGACGACGACCGCGCAACCCTCGGTGCGACCACGGTGACGTGCTGCTGCGCGACCGGTCGCGTGCCGGAAGGCAGAGCAAAGTAGACGCCTGCGATGACGCCGCCCACGACCGTCGCGACCACGACCTTGGCACCGAGCGATGACGCCGCAGCCTTCGTCGCGGCGTTCGCATGCATGGCGCGCTGGGCGCCGTCGGCCAGCGCACCCAGCGCGGGCAAGCTCGGGACGTCCTTGCTGATGACGCGGAGCGCCTGCCGCAGCACCGGATCCGTGTCGGCGCTGTTCATGAGGCGCGGAGGGTCGACCAGGGGCTTCACGGCGTCCGCTCCTTCAAGCGAAGCTGTGCCATGCGCCGCTCGATCTGCTCGCGGGCCGCATACAGCCGCGAGTACGCGGTGGGCTGCGGACATTCGAGCGCTCTCGCGACCTCCGGCATGGAAAGCTCGCCGAGCTCGTACAGGACGAAGACCTCACGCTGCTCCTGTGACAGCTCCCCGAGAAGCCCTTCGATCAGTAGCCACGCCCGCTTGCGCTCCAGAGCAAGCTCCTGGTCTGCGTTCTGGGCCTCTGCGGGGGGGTTGTCAGTCGGCTGCTCTCGCCGACGATAGCCTTTCGCCCGGAAATCGGAAGCGACCCGGACAGCGATGCCGCACAGCCAGGTGCGCAGCGCGGAGCGCCCCTCGAACGTCTGGAGGCGCCGATGGGCGACGATGAAGACCTCCTGAGAGACGTCGTCCAGGTCGGGCTCGGGCACACCCAGGGAGCGGACGAGACGCCTCAGGTGGGGGGCGTGCTCGAGGACCATCGCGCGGAATGCCGCCGGATCGTCGACGCGAGCCACGGGAGCCGAGGGGCTCTCGAGCGTGGGGTCACGTGCGGCGCGCTTCATTGCGATGGCGTTCATGGGCGTGCGCTCTGGTCGCGACGAGGATGAGTGGGCTGGCCCGTCCAGAACTATGAGGCGAACCGCAAGACCCATCCAATTTCGCCAAAAAGGCCGAGCTCGACGGTGTGGATCGGGTGCTCGGCAGCGTCCGAATCGACGAAGACGTAGCGCTGCGGGACGACGGGAACGGCCCCGCCCACCTCGAGAATCAACGCCTGACGCACCGTGAGAGGCCACGTAAGGTTGGCGCCCAGGGTGACCTCGGCGAAGGGACGGGTGCTCGTGACGTTCTCGTAGAGGCCGGTCGTCTCGGCGCGCAGGGCGCCGGCGCGGAGGCCACCGCAGAACGCGAAGTCACCCGCGGCACCCGCAGACGTCACGGCGCACACGTCGAGATTGCCGAACAGGCTGCGGAACGTCGCGTGCGCCGCCTCCCCGAGGTCGCGAGCGGCCCAGGGCGCCACGCCGACCCCGAGACGCAGCTCGTAAAAGCTTCGGCGCGCGAGCAGCCGGAGGGTGCCGAACGGCGCGAGACCAGGCAACAATCCGCTCTCTGCGCCGCCTCCTACGGCGAGAGCCAGTCGAAAGGGCTCGGACGGCGACGGCGGGTTCGTTGCAGGAGCGGGCCGAGCGGCGTGGTTTTTCTCCGTGGGCAGGGGCGCCACGGGTGCCGGACGTCGTTCCACCGCGCTCCGGGCCGAGTCTTCGTCCATGCCGATCAGCGTGCTGATCACGAGCACCAGGGGCCGTTCGAGAGCGCCACATCGGGGCTCGTCGGTGGACACCGAGCGCTCCCCCAGTGTTCGCCCCTCTTCGTCGACGGCTCGGATTGCCGCAGAAAAGCCGTGACCGTACACGACGATGCGGACGTCCACGTGACGATCCGCGAACCAAGCGTCCGACAGCACGACCGAGCCCACGCGGTCGTGCACGAGACCACGCAGGCGCTCAGGGGTGACGCAATCGGCTCCGGGAGGAGCGACGACGGTGAGTCTCACCTCGCTCGTCGGCTCCGCGTGCGCCGCTGGATGGCCCGTGCTCACGAAGAGGGCCAGCAATGGCAACGCGAGAGACGATCTCACATGGGAACGCTACCACGGAAGGCTCGATCGCCCGGGACGGCGAGCACCACGGAAACCTGATAAATAGGTCACGCAGTCGCTGCGCAACCCACATGACACTCGTCGAGCTCACGCCCGAGTCCGATCCTCTGACTTCGTTCCTCGAGTGGTACGACGCTCACGCGAAGACCGGCCCGTCTCACCCAGAAGCGATGATCCTCGCGACGGTCGGCGAAGATGGGCAGCCGTCGGCGCGGGCCGTGCTCCTGAAGGGGGTGGAGGGCGGCGCGTTCCGGTTCTTCACGAACTACGAGAGCCGCAAGTCCCGAGAGCTCGAGCTCAATCCACGCGCGGCATTGCTCTTCTTCTGGCTTCCGATCGGGCGACAGGTCCGCGTCGAGGGCGATGTGTCACGGCTGGCCGCGAAGGACTCCGACGAGTACTTCGCGACGCGCCCCCGACAGAGCCAGCTCTCCGCGTACGCCTCGCCACAGAGCCGCCCCATCACGCGGAGCGCTCTGCTCGCGCTCCGACTCGACGCCGAGCGTCGGTTCGACGGCAAGCCCGTTTCCCGCCCCGAGAACTGGGGCGGCTACGCGCTCGTGCCCAGGAGCTTCGAGTTCTGGATCGACGACGCGACGCGCCTGCACCGCCGGCACGCCTACGTTCGGACCGCGACCGGCTGGCACCACGTCGAGCTCGCGCCCTGAGGTTCCCATCGCTTCAATGGACTCGAGACACTAGCCCTCGCGGAGCTTCGCCAGCACGACGTCCACGGCGTCGGGGTTGTCGAGGCTCGTGAGGTCGCCCGAGGGCTGGCCGGTCACGAGCAGATCGCGCAGGACGCGCCGCATGATCTTGCCGCTCCGTGTGCGCGGCACCGTCGAGACGACGACGACCCGCTCCGGCCGCGCGATGGAGCCGACGGCATCGACGATCGCCAGGGTGAGGGCAGCTCGCAGCTCGGGGCTATCGACGTGACCCGCGCGCGGCACGACGAACGCGACCGGGACGGTGCCCTTCACCTCGTCTGGCTGGACGACGACCGCGGCCTCTGACACCGCGGAGTTCGTGAGCAGTGCGGCCTCGAGCTCCATCGTGCCGAGGCGGTGCCCTGCGACGTTGATCACGTCGTCGAGCCTTCCCGTCACCCACAGCTGGCCGTCGCGATCGAACAGCGCCGCGTCCGACGCGGCGTAGTAACCGGGAAACTCGGCGAGATACGTCGCCACGTATCGCGCGTGATCGCCCCACACCGTGCGCGCCAGGCACGGGAACGGCTCCGTGAGCACCAGCGCACCAAGCTCGTTCGGCGCCGCGACACTGCCGTCTTGACGAAGCACCGCTGCGCGATAGCCCGGCAGCGGATGACCGCAGCTGCCCGGGCGCGTCGGCGTCGCCCCGACCATCGCGCTCGCCCATGCGGTGCCGGTCTCGGTCTGGCCGTAGGTGTTGTTGACGAACACTCGTCCCTGGCCGAGCACGTCACGCGTCCAGTGCCACGTATCGGGATCGAGGGGCTCGCCGACGAGCGACACCAGGAGCAGCGTCGACAGGTCGTGATCTCCGATGAGCGCATCGCCCGCGCGGCGCATCATGCGGAGGGCGGTCGGCGCGGTGAACACCTTCGTCACACCGTATCGCGCGATGAGATCGTAGGGGCGCGCCGGGGTCGGCGTATCGATGCCCCCCTCGTAGACGACGAGCGTGGCGCCGTGGGAGAGGCCGCCGACGAGCGCGAAGATCGGGAAGGTGAGCCAGCCGACGTCGGCGGTGCACCAGTACACGTCGTCGGCCCGCAGATCGAGCGACCACTTCACGTTCGCGTGAGCGCCCGCGAGAAAACCGAGCCCCGAGTGCACGAGCCCCTTCGGCTTGTTCGTGGTGCCGGACGTGTAGATGATGAAGCCGGGCTCGTTGGCCTCTATCGAGAGCGGCTCGGCCTTCCGGGTCGTCGACTCGAGCAGCGCCCGAAAGTCGTGCTCGTTCGCACGGAGCGGACACTTCGGATCCACGCGTCGCGCGACGACGACGTGCGCGATCTGAAGGCCCGCCATCGCCTCGTCGAGAGTTGCCTTCAGCGGCACGACGCGGCCGCGCCGGAGCGTGGTGTCCGTGACGACGACGACCTTCGGGCGCGCGTCCTCCAGGCGGTCGCGAACGGCCGAGGCACTGAACCCGGCGAAGATCACGCTGTAGACCGCACCGATCCGGTAACAGGCGTGGATCGCGATGAACGCCTCGGGCACGTTGGTGGTGTAGACGGCGACGCGATCGCCGCGAACGACACCGAGATCTTGCAGGGCAGCGGCGAAGCGCGCCGTCGCCTCCGTGAGCCGGCCGTAGGTCCACGTCTCGAGGAGCCCGTCCTCGCGCTCGTAGTGGAGCGCGACCCGCTCGGCCGGCCACCGGTCGAGACAGCTCACGCTGACGTTGCCCGTCGCCCCGGGATAGTATCGAAAATCACCGAAGGTGCCGTGGAGACCGCTAGTCGGCGCCCTGTCCCACGCGAGCTCACGAGCGATCTCGAGCCAGTAACCGGAAGGCGAGAGCGTGCGAAGGCGGAAGGCTTCGGCAGGCGTCGTCGACGGGCGGAGCTCGGCGGGCGCATACACGAGCGGCGTCTCGAGGAGCGTCGGATCCAAGACTCGATTGTATCCCAGCTGCCGACGAACGGTTACCCGCGTGTCAGGAATTGTGAACGGCGTGTGTCGACACGACTCCGGCCAAGAGCTCACCACGGCTCGGCGCAACTGGCGTAACGTCCTCGGCCGTCCCCGAGGAAACGAGAGGAGCGAATCATGCCATTCCCCAAGGACCCGAAGATCGTCGAACTCGGCGATCAGCTGCTGAAGCAAATCGACGCGATCTTCGGCGTGCATCCCGGCTTTCGTGCAGTCCACGCGAAAGGCGTGCTGCTGTCGGGCACGTTCACGCCGAAGAGCGCCGCTGCGGAACTGTCACGTGCGCCGCACTTCGCGCGGCCGTCGACGCCCGTCTTCGCGCGTTTCTCGAACAACACCGGCTTGCCGATGCTTCCCGACGACGACCCGAACGCCAATCCTCGCGGGCTGGCCGTTCGCTTCCAGATGGCGGAGCACGTGCACACCGACATCATCAGCCACTCCGCGAACGGCTTCCCCTCCAAGGACGGCAAGGAGTTCCTCGAGTTCTTGCAGGCGGTGGTCGCGAGCAACGGCTCGACGGCGTCGCCGTCGCCCATCGAGGCGTACGTGGGCAGCCATCCCGCGGCGCTGGCGTTCGTGCAGCTGCCAAAGCCTCCGCCTTCGAGCTTCGCTCGCGAGGCATACTTCGGCCTGATGGCGTATCGCTTCACGAACCGGGCGGGCGTCGGCCGCTACGGGCGCTACCGCTTCGTCCCGGCCGCGGGGGTCGAGCACATCGACGCCGCCAGCGCGAAGAGCAAGGGCCCGAGCTATCTCCAGGACGAACTCACCCGGCGACTCGCGGAAGGGCCTATCGGCTTCGATCTCGTCGTTCAGCTCGCGAACGACGGCGACGTCGTCGACAATGTGACGGTGCAGTGGCCGGAAGATCGGCCCATGGTGAACGTCGGAAAGTTCGTCATCGACACCGTCGTTCCGGACAACGCGCAAGCGCAGAGGGTGATGATCTTCGACCCCGTGCCGCGCGTCGACGGCATCGAGCCCTCCGGTGATCCGCTCATCGAGATCCGCGCGGCAGCGTACCTGGCGAGCGGCAGACGGCGGAGGCAGGCTCCGGGTTGATCGTATAGCCGTGTCGCTTTCGTCGTAACCAGGCAACGACCGGACGGCTAAACACAAGCGGCGGAACGCCC
>CAYUAW010000061.1:11008-28212 GCA_964442485.1 uncultured Polyangiaceae bacterium | reverse complement strand
GATCCGTCAAGCGCTCCGCCGCTCCGGGACCGGTCTCGCGAGCACCTCTGAAACACGCGACAGCAACGCACCCGGTGTGAACGGTTTCTGGATGAACGTCCGCGCCGAGGCGACGATGTCGTTGCTCTCCAGCGTATCCCCGGCAAATCCACTCATGAAGAGGACCCGGAGCTCCGGACGGAGCGTGAGCAGCCGCCCGGCCAGATCTGCACCGTTCATCCTGGGCATCACGACGTCCGTGAGCAGCAAGTCGATTGGCCCCGCGTGCAACGCCGCGAGCAACTCTGCCTGCTCGCCCGAGGTGGCGAGCAGCACATTGTAGTCTCCGCCGTGAAGCACGCGGCGAATCAGATCCCCGACGGCTTCCTCGTCCTCGACGACCAGCACCGTGCGCGCGCGCGCCGGCTTGGCCGCGGCATCGAGCGGAGGCGGATCACTCCGACGTATCGGCGACTGATCCGACGCGGGGAAATCCAGCATGAACGTCGTTCCGCGCCCTGGCTCGCTCACGACGTCGATGGTGCCGCCACTCTGACGGACGATGCCGTACACCGACGAGAGACCGAGGCCGGTTCCCTTGCCACGCTCCTTCGTCGAGAAGAACGGCTCGAAGACCCGCGAGCGCGTTTCCTCGGACATGCCCGTTCCGGTGTCGGTCACGGTGAGGCGCACCGACCTCCCCAGCACACGCGGTGTCGCTGAAACGCCCGCGTCCGGCGGCGCGGCCTCGACGTCCCGGATCTCGACGAGGAGGCTGCCGCCGCGTGGCATCGCGTCGCGCGCATTGATCACCAGGTTCAGCACGACCTGCTCCAGCTGCGCGCGATCGATCCGTACGGGGCTCACCGGCCCGGAGCAGAGCAGCGTGAGCTCGACGCCCTCGCCGACGACACGGCGCAGGAGATCGTCCATCTCCGATAGCACGCTCACCAGATCGACCGAGCTCGCGGCCATGACCTGCTTGCGCCCGAACGCCAGGAGCTGTCGCGTGATCGTGGCGGCGCGCTCGCCGGCCTGGTAGGCAATCTCCAGCTCGGGCCGCATGGGGTCGCCGGGCGGCAGTGGCTCGAGCGCGAGCTGCAAGCTGCCGAGGATCACCGTGAGCAGGTTGTTGAAGTCGTGGGCGACGCCCCCTGCCAGCCGCCCCACGCTGTCGAGCCGCTCGGACTGCCGGAGCCGGCGTTCGAGCACGCGCTGCTCGGTCACGTCGCGGGTGACGGTGAGCAGCAAGGGCGTTTCTCCAGCCTTGACGATCCTTCCGAACACGAGCCCGGTGACGACGCTCCCGTCGCGACGGCGGAAGCTCGCTTCGTAGTCGTCGATCTTGCCTGACGCGACGAGCTCGCGCACGACGGCATTTCGCTGCTCGTAGTCCACCCAGAGCGCCAGATCCGCCGAGCTCTTGCCGATGGCTTCCTCCGCAGCCCACCCCGTGATGCGGCTGAACCCCTCGTTCACCAGCAGGTACTCGCCGGTCGTCGCGTTGCTCAGCGCGACGGCGTCCGGCATCGCCGCGAAGGCTGCGGCGAGGCGCGCCTCGCTCTCACGCAGTGCATGCTCGACGTGGAGCTTCTCGGTGACGTCGTTGAACACCACCAGCACTCGTTCGTCGACGAACGTCCCGACGATCTCGACCTCGCGCTCGCCGCCGTGACGGGTCCGGAGGTGAATGGGGCCGAACCGGAGCTCGCCCCCGGACTCCCTCGCTCGCTGCACTGCGGCACCCCAGCGCTCGACGATGTCCGTGCGATACGCCTCGTCCGGGTAGGCGAGCCGGCGCCACGTCTCGACGTGAGAAACCTCGTCGAGGGTGTATCCGAAGAGCTCCCGCGCCCGTCGATTCCAGAACTGGATGCGCCCATCCGGGGCCAGCAAGGTCACCGGCATCGGCAGCTCGTCGAACGCGCGAACGAGCAGATCGGCCCCGAGGTGGGACCAGGCCGCCATACGCGGCGCAACGCTCGCGCCGTCGCCCCCGGAGTCTTCAGCCATGAACCACCGCTCATTCTACGGCGAATGGCACCGTCGTTCAACGGTGCTGTCCCCCGAAAGCGATGGTCGGGATACGCCCGACTCGGTCTCGTCGCACTGGCGTCGAGCACACCGACCGTCTGCGAGGGGCGCAACGAGTTCGGGTGGACGCCGAGCGCTAAATGCTCGGGCCTGGTGAGAGCATCTCGAGCGCGCGAGGCGCCGCGCATGCACTCACGTCCGTATGCCCATGGGACGTCCCCCTGGGACTCGACAGCTCCGACGCCGATGTGAGGCGGCACTGGTCGCCCGCATGTCACTGAATTCCATCGTGAATCAGCGACGGTGAGCGGGCGCTGCGTTCCGTCCCGACTGCAGGCACGGCGGCTGCAAAGAGACCCGAGCACGCAGCACAGACGCGCTGCGCACGAAAGGTCACTCAACGATGAAGACGCAACTGCGACAGGCCACGGACATTGCTCACGCACTCACGATTCGCGGCGGTGCGAAGCGCGCGGGGTGGGCACTCGCGGCAGTGGGGTCGGCTCTGCTCACGATGTCCGCGACGGCCGTCGCAGCGCCCGCGCCCCCCGGTGGCCTCGTGAACCCCCTCACCCTCCCCGATCTGTCCGTGACGCTGTCAGCGCCCGCGACCATCAACTCTTACAGTCCTGCGTCCCTGACCTTCAACGTCACGAACTCCCCCCCGAGCACGGTCTACAGGGTTGGAGGAAGCACCCTGGTGCGTGCGCACGCGGATCTGACGGGGCTCATCGCGACGAGTGCCACGAGCGACGCAGGTCTGAACTGCACGGTCTCGACGGCGAACCCGGACACGCCGTGGACCGTCGTCGACTGCATCGGGACGCTCGCCTGGGGCGCCAGCACGACGATCACCGTGCAGTTCCAGCCGGCGACCGGGTACTCGGCAGCCAACAGCTGCAATCACGACTGGTACTGCGGCGAGCCCATGTACGCGGACGTCTCGGTGGTCAACTGGTCGGGAGGCTCCGAGCGCTCGCTCGCCAACAACCGCGCGATCGGTCGGATCGACACGGATGGCTGCATCAACTGACGAGAGCCCCCGGGGCGAGGCGCGCCGTTCGCAGGTGGACGGCGCGCTTCACGCTGACTTTCGGCCCGACTCGAGTCTAGAGTCGGAGCACGCCTACATGGAAACGAGCTTCACCGTGGAGCGCCTGACGCATTCGGATATCGCAGAGAACGTTGCACTGGTGCACGGCGTCGGATGGCGTGATTCGGAAACCGATTGGCAAGTCGTCCACGACGCGGCGCTCGTACTCGGCGTACGGCGCGAGGGGTCGTTGGTCGCGGAGGGCGCGCTCGGTGTGTACGGGGACGCAGGCACCATCGCGAAGATGGTCGTCGATGCGAGGTTTCAGCGTCACGGTCTCGGAAGTCGCATCCTCTCCGCACTGATGAGCGAGGCCGAGCATCGCGGCATTTCGACCCTCGGGTTGGTGGCGACGCCGTTCGGGCGTCCTCTCTACGAGCGACGAGGCTTCGTGCCGGTGGGCGAGGTCGTCGTGTTGACGGGTACGCCGGACATCGCGGAACCGGCCGAGGCAGCCGCGCCCCTGGTCACGGTGGAGCCCGCCTTGCGCGCCGAGCGGCGCTTCATCGCTTGCGACCGCGGCACCATGCTCGCGGCGCGTCTCCGCGTCGCCATCGCGAGCTCATCGCTTGGCGGCGACGCCGATGCGCCTCGCGGCTACGCGATGGCCACCGCTCAAGGCGACAACGCGCTCGTCGGCCCCATCATCGCGCAGGATGAACCCGCAGCACGGGCCCTCTTCAGCTCGATCCATCGTCGAGTCGGCGGCGCCGTGCGCATCGACGTCCCGGGGGAGCTCGGCTCGTTCCGGCAATGGCTGTGCAGTCTCGGCTTGGTCGAGCAAGGGGTGCGCGTCGAGATGGCGAGGGGCGCCGAGCGACTACCGTGGCAAGTGCCCGAGCGATTCGCGCTGGCCGCCCAGGCCTGGGGTTGACGCGGTGAATTCGACTAAGCGAGGAGCGCGCCGCGGATCGCCTCGGCCGAGAGCGGCAGGCTCCGCACCCTGGCCGAGGTCGCCGCGAACACGGCGTTCGCAATCGCCGCCGCCGTCGGTACCGTTCCGGGCTCACCGAGGCCGCTCGACGGCGCTCCGGGGTCGGACGTGAACGCGACGTCGATCTCGAAGGGTGCGTCCGCGAAGCGGGCGATGGGGTAGTCGACGAACGAGCTCGCGGTGACGGCGCCCTCGCGGTGCGGGAGCTCCTCGAGCAACGTCCAGCTCGCGGCTTGCTGGATCCCGCCCTCGATCTGGTTCTTGCCGCCGTCCGGATGGACGAGCCGTCCGGCGTCGGCGACGGCCCACACGCGCTCGAGCCGCACGCCGCTGCGTGCCTCGACGGTGACCTCGACGACCTGGGCGACGTAGGTGCCGTGGTAGATGGAGCACGCGACGCCGAAGCCGTGCCCCGGCTCGCTCTTCCTGCCGAGCCAGCCGCTGCGGTCGCGCACGGTTTCGAGCACGCGCCGGAGGCGGGGATCGCTCACGTGCATCAGGCGATACTCGATGGGGTCGATCGAGGCGAAACCAGCGAGCTCGTCGATGAAGGATTCGATGGCGAAAACGTTGGGCGCCGCGGCGAGCGAACGGAAAGCCCCCGTCCTCACCTTTGCGGGAACGACGTGGAGCACGACTCTCGCGCTGCCGACGTCGTAGTCCGGCACGGCGTTGCGCCCGGACGTCATCGCCATGATCTGCGGCGGGAGAAAGGCGCCTCCGTAGGTGTGCGGGTTCGTTCGCACGTCGTAGTCCCAGCCGACGATGCGTCCACGGCCGTCCAGCGCGGCGCGGATCCTGGCGTCGAGCTCGGGGCGATTGGGGCCGCGCAGGAACTCGTCGGCGCGGGACCACTGGACGAGGACGGGCCGCCCGGAAGCGCGCGACAGACGCGTGGCGTCCATTGCGGCGTCGCCCATGTTGTTTCTCCCATACGTGCCGCTCGCCATCATCGGGTGTACGCGCACGCTTTCGCTCGAGAGCGAGAGCAATCCGGCGAGCTCGTCACGTAACCCGAACGGGCGCTGGGTCCCCGCGTAGACGTCGGCGCCGTCCGCGCGGACGTCGGCGACCGCCGCGCTGGGCCCGATGGGCGTGTGCGTGATGTGCGGCACGTGAAAGCTCGCGGTCAGCTCGCGCGCCGCGCTCGCGAACGCAGCGGCGATGCCATCGTCCTCCCGCAGCGTGAGATCGACGGCGGCAGCCGGCTCTTCGGTGGACGCGGCCCAGTCCGCCTCGAGCGCGCCCAGCGCGAGGAGCGCCTGCTCGTCACGTTCCGCCACGACGCCCACGAAATCCTCCTCGCGAACGACGCGGACGACTCCCGGGATGGCTCGTGCCGCCTCGTCTCGCAGGGCGCGGAGCTTCGCCCCTGCTCTCGGTGGCGACAGGACCCGGCCGCGGAGCATGTTCGGCAGACGGACGTCCGCGACGTATCGCGCGCGGCCCATCACGACGTCTCGCGCTTCCACGCGGAGCGGCGCACTCGTCTCGATCGGCACCACGGGCCGCCCGCCCTGGAACCCGGGAAGTACGACACCAGTGACCGGACTCTCCAGAACCAGCTCTTGATAGGTCGCAGAGCGACCGTCTCTGCTCGTCACGCGCCCGTCGCTCGCGACGAGCTCCTCCGTCGGCACCTCGAAGCGAGCGCCGGCTCTCCGCAGCAGCTCGGTCCGCGCGTACGCCGCTGCGTTCCTCAGGGTCTTCCCGTCCGTTGCGACGGAGAGGCTGCCGAAGGTCCCGAAGTCCCACGGTACTCGGTCGGTCTCACCGAGCTCGACGCGAATCTGCGCGATCGGCACGGCGAGCTCCTCCGCCACGATCTTCGCGAAGGTCGTGCGGATGCCCTGTCCGTACTCGACCTTGCCCGAGCGAGCGACGACGGTACCGTCCGGCTCGATCGAGATCCGCTCCTCCACTTGCACGGGGAGCTCGGGGAACATCGGATTTCCGGTCGTCATCGCGACGCCCTCTGCACTGCGCGGATCACGCGCCCGTACGCGCCGCACCGGCAGAGATGCGACCCGAGCGCGCGCCGGATCTCTTCTTCCGAGGGAGCACGCACCCGCGCGAGAAGCGCCGTCGCCGAGATCAGCATCCCGCTCGTGCAATAGCCACACTGCATTGCGTCCTCCGCGACGAATGCGGCCTGCACCGGGGACAGGGCGTCACCCTGTGCGAGCCCCTCGACCGTCACGATTTGCGCGGGCGCCGCCTCCTCGACGGTGAGCGTGCACGACGGTACGGCGCGGCCGTCCGTCAGGACGTAGCAGGCGCCGCAGTCGCCCTGGCCGCACCCGAACCGGGTGCCAGTGAGACCGAGGTCGTCGCGAAGCACTGAAAGGAGACTCGCTCCCGGCCGGGCGCTGACCTCTCGGAGCTGACCGTTGACGTTCAGATGAAAGGCCATGACGAACGCTCCAAATCGGCTCCCACGAGGAATACCATGTTCGCATGGTTTCCGGAGCCGACGACGTCCTCGATACGGCCATCGCCTGGCTTCGACAAGGGATGACCGTTGCCGTCGCCACTGTCGTACGGACCTGGGGTTCGGCGCCGTGCCCCGCCGGCAGCCAGCTCGTCGTCAATGACGCGTGCGGCTTCGAAGGCTCGGTGTCCGGTGGTTGCGTGGAGGCGGCGACCGTCGAGGCGGCCCTCGAGGTGGGCGCGTCCCGAAGGCCGCGCCGTCTCGAGTTCGGAGTCACGGACACAGAAGCCTGGCGAGTCGGACTCGCCTGCGGTGGGCACATCGAAATCCTGGTGGAGGCCCTTCAAGGGGAGCTCGAGCTCCTCGAACGACTTCGCGACGACCGGAAGAGCCGACGCGCCGCAGTCCTCGCGACCGAGCTCACTACCGGCCGGCACGCGCTGATTCATCCCGCGGAGGAGACTCCCGTCGAACCGGCACTGCTCGAAGCAGCCCGCGAAGCCGCGCGTCGCGATGCGAGCACGCTCGCGACGGTCTCGGGCATCGAATGGTTCCTGCACGTGAGAAATCCGGCACCGCGGATGTTCGTCGTCGGCGCGGTCCACGTGGCGCAGGTGCTGGCGCCGCTCGCGGCGGGGGCAGGCTTCGAGGTCGTCGTGCTCGACCCGCGGGAGGCGTTTGCGACGCCCGCGCGCTTTCCCGGTATCACGCTCAGCCGAGAGTGGCCCGATGCCGGGCTCCGGCGGCTGGCGCCCGCCGCCCGCGACGCCGTGATCGCCCTCACCCACGATCCGAAGCTCGATGACCCAGCGCTCACCGTCGCGCTCGAATCCGACGCATTCTACGTCGGCGCGCTCGGCAGCCGGCGAACGCAGCGCGCTCGACTCGCCCGGCTCGCCACGCAAGGAGTCCCGACGAGCGCGCTAGCCCGGGTGCACGGTCCGGTGGGGCTCGACATCGGCGGAAGGACACCCGCAGAGATCGCGACGTCGATCCTCGCCGGCGTCATCCGGGCATTACGGAAGCCACGGCGGCGAGCCCGCGTCGCGGCCATCGTGCTCGCCGCAGGACGGTCTTCTCGCATGGGCTCCGTGAACAAGCTCACTGCCGAGCTCCACGGAGCGCCGCTCGTGAACCGTACCGTGGACGCCGCGCTCGCCTCGAGGGCGGAGCCCGTCATCGTCGTGACCGGTCATGCCGAAGAGGACGTACGCCGCGCCCTTGCCGGTCGCCCGATCGTGTTCATCCACAACCCCGACCACGCTCGCGGGCTCTCGACCAGCTTGCGAGCGGGGCTCTCGGCGCTCGGAACGGGTTTCCATGGCGCCGTCATCTGCCTCGCCGACATGCCCGGCGTGAATGCGAGCCACATCGACGCTCTCGTCGATGGCTTCGAAGCCTCGGGCGAAAAGCAGGTCGTCGTCCCCGTTCACGCCGGGCGGCGCGGTAACCCCGTCCTCTGGCCGGCGGAGTGCTTCGACGAGCTCGCGCGTCTCACCGGCGACGTCGGCGGGCGATCACTCCTCGATGCGCTCGGCGATCGGGTGCAAACCGTCCCCGTTTCGGACGACGGCGTGCTGATCGACATCGACACAGAAGCGGAGCTCACGGCTGCCGCGGCGCGAGCCCTCGCTCGGTGAAGCGTCCCACGGGTAATCCATGCCTCCGAAATGCGAAGAATCATGAGGCTTGGGCCCATCTCGGCCGCGTGCTATTTCGGTGTTCATGGACGGCCCACTCGTTGGCCGTTCCAAGGTGTGACGATCCCTTGGCTGTCCAGTGGATGGAGTTCGCGAGGCGGGCCTGGAAGCGTGTCACGCACGCCGGCGTCAGCCGGCACACGCCCGCGGACCAGCGCAAGCGTATCATCGTCACCAACCTGTTCGCGCTCACCGTTGGCGGCATCACCGTGTTCTGGTTCACGGTGTACTCGATCTTCTGGATCCCGATCCTCGAGGGCTTGATGTTCGTGCTCGTGGCGACCAGCGCGGCGGTTCCCTGGCTGAACGCCCGTGGCTTCCACGTCGCGTCGCGGCTGACGATCCTCGGCATTTCGAGCGTCGCCGGAGCCGCCTACGCGCTCGTCATGGGGCCGAAGGCCGGCATCCTCATCATGTTTCTGCCCCTGGTATGTGCTCCCCTGGTGCTGTTCGACCTGCGCGAGCGCGCGTTGATGGCGCTCGCGCTACCGTTTCCCGTGCTGCTCGCCGTGTGCGTCCAGTGGTACCAGGTCGACCACGCACCGCTCGGCAGCCTGCCGCACGACGTCATCGCGCGTGCGTCCGCAATCAGTCTGGTGACCGCCACCGTGCTCGTGGCCGCCATGATGGGCTTTCTCTATTCGGTGCACGCATCGGCTGCGGCCAGGCTCGAGCGGAGTTACCAGGACCTGCTGCGAAGGAGCGACGAAGTAGTCCTCTTCGTCGCCCGCGACGGCTCCATCACCGACGCCAATCACGACGTCGAGCAGCAGCTCGGCCACCCTCGTCTACAGCTCCTGGGGACGCCGATCTGGGAGATCGCCACCTCGCTGACTTGCCACGGCTGGTCGGCACTGGTTGCGCGTCTGGAGTCCGGGGGGCCAACCCTCTTGCAGCACAAGTTCCGGCGCCGCGACGGCAGCGGATACATGGTCGAGATCCGGCTCGGACTGGTGAGCGAAGGGACGGGCTGCGTGATCCTGGCGGCGCGCGACATTTCGCAACGCAGCGAGCTCGAGGCCCGGCTGCGCGTCGCGGATCGCCTCGTGTCCGTCGGCACGCTGGCCGCAGGCGTGGCCCACGAGGTCAACAACCCACTCGCCTACATCATGTTGAATCTGGAGCGCGTGAGGCGCCGGATCGCCGACAGCCAGACCGGGCTCTCGGACGAGCATCGCCGCGAAGTCCTCGAGGCGCTCGAGATGGCACTGGAAGGCAGTGCCAAGGTCTCTACCATCGTCAAGGACCTCAAGACTTTCTCCCGTGGAAGTCAACGGGAGCGCTCCGCCGTCGACATCGAACGCGTTCTCCGCTCCATCCTGAAGCTCGCCAGCCTGGAGCTGCACGGTCGTGCCGAGGTGGTGACCGACTTCTCCAAGGTGCCGGAGGTCTGGGGCAACGAGGGTCGTCTGGCACAGGTCGCGCTGAACCTGTTTCTCAACGGCGTCCAGGCGATGAAGCAAAACGGGCAGCGGAACGTCCTGCGCGTCAGCACCCGCACGGACGCGCTCGGCCGCATCGTCGTCAGCGTCTCGGATACGGGCCACGGGATCCCGGAGGCCGATCTGAATCGCATCTTCGACCCCTTCTTCACCACCCGTTACGCAGAGGGGGGCACGGGCCTCGGCCTGTACGTCTGCCGGAGCATCGTCACCGAATGCGGCGGCGAGATCACCGTTGATAGCGAGGTCGACCGAGGAACGACCGTCCAGCTCACGTTGCTCGCCGCCCACTCCGCACGGGCCAGCGTCGAAGCGAACCAGCAGGCAGTTCTGGGTCCCAGCGCGTGATACGACCGGTGCGGTCACTCACCGTGACGGGGGGTACACCGTGGGGCTGCCGGGGCCTGGAACTTGCTTAGTACGCCGAAATGGCTTCTTCGCCCCGCGATGTCGTGGCGCAGCGGAACACTCGATTCGAGCCGGTCTTGCGTCCGGATGGCTGGAGCCGAAAGGCCGTGGTCGCCGCCCTCGTCGCGCTGTGTGCGCTCGCGGCCGCCTGGCTCTTGATCCGGTTGCTACCGGTGCTCCTCGTCTTCGTCGCGGCGCTCTTCCTCGTCGGCACCCTCAATCCGATCGTCAGATGGGTCGAAGCGCGCGGAGTGAAGCGAAATGTCGCAGTCGGAGTCGTGTTCGGTACGCTGTTCGTCGTCGCGCTGGGGGGCGTCGTGGGGACGGCCGCACCCCTGGTGGGTCAGGTGAGCAAGCTCTTCGAGCAAGCTCCCCGCATCCGCGACCAGGTCGCAGGCCTCCTCGGGCGCTCGCACTTGACCGCGTCGCTCGGCGACCACGTGAAGCAGTTCAAGGGCATCTCCCAGGAGCAGCTCGCCGCCGCCTTCGCCTTCTCGGCGCACGCGGCGGAGATCATCGGGTACTCCGTGAGCTCGGTCTTCATCGCGCTTTACTTGATGCTCGATCGGGACCGCGCACGCGGTGCGCTGTACGCGCTGGTGCCGCGGCGTCATCACATGAAGCTCACGCGTGTCCTCGCGCGCCTCGAGCAGATCGTCGGCGGCTACATCCGTGGCCAGGTCATCACGTCCGCGCTGATGACGGTGTTCACCTTCGCGCTGCTTACGATCGCGGGAGTCGATGCCGCGCTACCCCTTTCGCTGTTCGCGGGGCTCGCCGACATCCTGCCCTACATCGGCGTCTTCCTTTCCGTCGGGCCCGCGGTGCTCGCGACACTCGCCCGGGGCGCCGTGTGGACCTTCGTCGTGCTCGGAACGATGCTCGCCTACGAGGAGCTCGAGAGCAGGCTCATCGTACCGAAGGTCTACGGCAAGGCGCTCCGCCTCCCCTCGTGGGTCGTGCTCGTCGCTTTGCTCGGCGGCGGCGTGCTCGGTGGCATTCTCGGCGCCGTCGCCGCCCTCCCCGTCGCGGCCGCCCTCGTCATGCTCGTCGAAGAGCTCGTCCCGCGGCTGCCAGGCGATACCCGCACACCCGAGTACGACGCCCGGCGCGCCCGTCTCGAGCATGCCCAGTCCGAGTACGACCGTCGCACTGAAGGAATGCCCGCACGGCAATCCGCCGCCGTCGCGTTCCAGCTCCTCGACGGCACCTGAGTTCCGGGGTCGTGGCTTCACACTTCTGCAATCGCGCGCAGTACAGGCCCTGCGCTACGATGCAGAACGGATGAAGAGGGTGGTCGCTGCGACTTTGTTGGCCGCTGCCGCGTGCGGCGGCGACGTCTCGACGGTCCCCTGGGCGCCGTCGACTACGCCGGCGGCGCGTACAAGCTCTTGCAGCCCAGGACGACGTTCACCTTCGGCGCGGAGCCGGCCGCCATCGGGTCGAGGCCACCGTCGGGAACCTGAATGGACGAGCATGCGGTCGGACACATGAGGATCGTCGTCGGCTTGTCGTTGTTGTCGTAGTACCAGGCCTTGGAGTTGGTGCTGCTGCACTTGGCGAGCGAATCGACCCGGTACACCTGCTCCTTCTTGCCCATGTTGTTCGTGAAGTCGACGTTGACCTTGTCCTTGTCGAACGCCACGCCGACGCCGGCCATCGCGTTGGGGTCGCTCGGGAGCTTGTACTCGCAGGCAAGCTTGGTCGTGATGATCTCCGTCTTCGTCGTGGTCATGGTGATCGTCTTGCGGATCATGTTCAGCTCGTCGGTGAGCTGCTTGGAGGCGTCCTTGGTGACGTCGACGACGAGGGCCTTGTTCGTCCCGCCGGCGACGGCGACGGTGTCGAGGTCGGCGACGTTGGGGGGATTGGGATCGAGGCCGCACATGGTTCCGGGGCTCGTCACCCCGATGACGAAGGTCCGTACGCCCATGCCGCCGTTCCAGCCCATCGCCGCGGTGCTGGCGACGTCGGCGACGGCGCCGCATGCATTCGGCTGGCCGTCGGTGACCAGGATGACGGCGACGATGTCGTCCGGATGACTCGTCTTCCAGGCGAGAGCGTGATCGAGCGCGCCCTTTAGCGCCGGTGGTGTCGGCGTGTTCGTGCTCGGGTTGTGGGCGTTGAGCGAGCTCACGATGGGAGCGGCGTTCATCGGCAGCGGGCCGATCTCCACGTCTGGCTTCGCGTAAGTCATCGGATCACAGGACCCGAAGAGGGAGTCTCCGAAGTAGCCGATACCCACGTTGAACGGCGGGGCCGCGGGGACGGACTGCACCCAGCTGCTGAGTGGCGTCTTCACGGCGTCCCAGCGATTCGCCGCCATTGCTCCGCCCGCCGGCGCCCCGCCGTCCTTGCCCGTAGGGACCGCACAGGTCATCGACAGCGATTGATCCCACATGATGTACAGATCGATCGGCTGCGGCACCTCGTGCGTCACCGTGTTGGTCTTCGTGACCTGCTCGGCGGAAAATGGAAGGTCGCCGCAAGATCCATCGGGACCCATCCCCATGTCCTTCGGTCGCGGCATGCCCGGACTCAGAGTGCCCGGGGGGAGGCCGCTCGACGCTGCGGTTCCCATAATGAAGCCGCCGATGCCCGTCGTGGTTCCACTCGAGCCCGCTGCTCCGGACAAACCCCCTGCACCCGAGCTACCTCCGGGACCGACGCCATTGCCGCTCTTCGCCGAACAGCCGACGACTCCTGAAACTGCAACCGAGAACGCCACCAACCCCCACGGCCATCGTGTCGTGTTCATTTGCCTGCACTGCTTCCTGACAATCGTTACCTGCAGCCAAGCGCCGGCCGCGAGGCCGGTCCAGTGGATGAGCTCAAATGGGTGGCCTAAAGAGGTCCTTTTTTGGCAATTGCGCTCACCCTCGGTCCCTGGAGAAGGGGTGCGAACGGAAAATTACACTCACCCTGCGAAGAGTCGCCCGTTCAACAACCTGACAGCGCCAGTGACGCCGGCCTGTGAATCACGGACGCCTGGGGTGATCGATGAAAAACTTCATCACTTCCTCGCCCCACGTGAACGAGCAGGCGTCCTTGCAACCGAACGCCATCAGCTGATCGGGCGGGATCACCGTCTGCGCGGGCGGCGTGACGGTCAAGTCCGTGCTCCCCGGGTAGCAATGACCGACGATGCCGACCCCGAGGAAGCTCGAGTCCGTCGAATACTGATGCTGGATGTACTCGAAAGGCACGCCGGTCGGATCCAGAAAGCGCGTGCGCGTGAACGTGGAATCGCCGGCGATCTGTCGGCCCTGGTCCACCTTCAGAGTGGGAAGCACGTTCGACCGGATCCACTTGTCCGCGCACGTCGGATCCACGAGACCATCCTTCATCCCCTGCATGTAGAGGACGGGAATGTTGCGCGCCGGAACCCCCCCGCCACCATCCGCCGTGCTGAACTCGCAGGCGACCTCCGGCGGCGTCAACCCGAGATTTGCGAGGTTCGCACACTTCCAGCCGGCCGCGCCCGGTGCGATCGATGCGAGCAGGTCGGAGTGCTGACAGAACCAGCGCCACGTCATGTACCCGCCCTCGGAGAAGCCGGTCATGTGAATGCGGTCCTGGTCGACGTGAAACGCCGTCATCACTTGCGTGAGGATGTCCATCACTCGCGTGTCGTCCGTGCCGGCGACGAACAGACGCTGGTTCAGGAGGATCGGGTTCTGTAGCGCGTTCGGCTGGATCACGATGTAGCCGTGCTTCAGCCCGAGCGCGCTCATGTTCGTGTTCTTGTCCTCCATCTGCGAGCTCATCATGCCGCCGTGGACGTCCACGATGACGCCGCACGCAGTCTTCGTGCACTGAGCAGGTATGGTCACGACGTCGATCGCGGTGTCGCAGGGGAACGTGTGCACGCCCGGCGTCACGTCCGTCACACAGCCGACTGGCCGGGGCGCAGGTATCGGTACGCCGATCACCATGCTGCCGTCGTTCGAGCCTGCGTCCCTCGACGAATCGCCGTCACGGTCCATGTCGCTCGCGTCCTCCAAGGGGCCTCCGTCGTGGAGCGTCTCCGTCCCTCCGACGCCGCTCGCGCCGGCCGAGCCGAACGCGCCGCCACCGCCGGCCGTCAATGTGCCCGCCGAGCCGAACGCGCCGCCCGAACCTAGCTTGCCGCCGGAACCGCTGAAGCCGCCCGCGCTGACCGAAAGACCACCCGACGAGAAGAGGGCACCGCCGCTGCCGTTCGATGATTGCCGCACCGACGTGTCGCAGGCAGCGCAGGCCAGCGCCGCCACGAATGCGAGCCCGGGAGACGCTGACCGACAGCCGGAATTCGCCATGGGCGCAGGATACTCTCACGGCCAGAGGTTCGACCAATCACCACGCCGTCGCTGCCCGTCGATCTCGCGGAGCTCGCGCACTACGGCACGCGGAACTTCCGTGGCCGGCATTTTCAGGCTCAGCCGAGCTGATATCCTGAGCGGATGGCTGGCACAGGGCGTTTGATCGGCGGCCTCGGGTTCCCGGAAGGGCCGCGATGGCACGATGACCAGCTCTGGTTCTCGGATTTCGGGGATCGCGTCGTGCGTGCGGTCGGTCTGGATGGGGCCGCGCGAGAGATCGTCCGCGTGGAGGGGAGGCCATCCGGTCTCGGGTGGTTGCCGGATGGTTCGCTGCTCGTCGTCTCGATGACGGATCAGCGTCTCTTGCGCGTCACCACGAGCGGCGTCGCCGAGCACGCGGATCTGTCCTCGTTCACCCGCACCGCATGCAACGACATGGTCGTGGACGCCGACGGAAACGCGTACGTCGGATACATGGGCTTCGACTTGCTCGCCTCCCCCATCGAGCCGAAGCCGGCGGCGCTCGTCCTCGTGCGGCGCGACGGCAGCGCGAGCATCGCTGCGGCGGAGCTGGCGTTCCCAAACGGCGCAGTCCTCTCGCCCGACGGGCGCACGCTCATCGTCGCGGAAACGTTCGGCAGGCGCCTCACGGCGTTCGACGTCGCGCCGGACGCAACGCTGTCTCGCCGACGCCTATTCGCCGAGCTGCCGGAGCGGGCGCCGGACGGGATCTGCCTCGATCAGGCCGGCGCCGTCTGGGTGGCGGATGCCGCCGGCAAGGCGTGCGTCCGCGTGAAGGACGGCGGCACCGTCACGGACGTCATCACGACCGAGCGCAGCTGCTACGCCTGTGCGCTCGGAGGCTCGGACGGCCGCACGCTGTTCCTCTGTGTCGCCGATGGCTACGCGCCGAGCGCGATGGTGCTGCATACGGGAGCCATCGAAACGGTGCGCGTGGACATTCCCGGCGTCCCGGCCTGACCCGCTCCCCGCATGAGCGACAATCTCGCTTCCGGGAGCGCACCCAGCGAGTACACTTGCTGGATGGCGGGAGGAGGGATGGAGTGCACCTGCCTGGACGTGGGTCCCCTGTCGGAGACGGATTGCGCGAGTACCACGCAGTTCACGTGTGTCGACTGGAATCCGAGGACGACCTGCACCTGCGATCCGAGCGCTCCGCAAACTCAGGCGGACTGCGTGAGGGTCGGCTACTTCCAGGGCACCTCGCTCGAGCCGCCCGTCGGATGCCAGTGCGTCACAGGGATCCGATGAGAATGGTGATGGACGGGCGGGAAGCCCACCTCGCTCTGCTCGACGACGGGCCTGACGGCCTGTCGCCGCACGACCGCGAGGCGATCGGAGCCATCTGGGCCGCTCGCGCCGAGCACGAGCTCGGCGCCGGCGCGGTCTTCGAGGCCATCGGAGTCGCGCTCGGCGAGCGGAGAACGGCGCCGGAGGTGCGTACGCTGGTCGCGAGCGCCGTCCAGGACGAGAGACGTCACTCCGAGCTGTGCCGACGCCTTGCGGCGCGTTATCTCAGCGTGGAGGTGCCCTCTCCGTCATCGCCGGCAGTGACGCTCCCCGTCTTCGGCGATGCTCCCACCGAGCTCAACGCGACGCTCAACGTCGTACTCAACTCGTGCATCAGCGAGACCGTGGCCGTAGAGTTCCTCCGGGTCTGTCGCGCCGAAGCGCGAGGGCCCGCGGTGAGAGACGCGCTCCGCTCGCTCCTCGCCGACGAAATGCGACATGCGCGCCTCGGCTGGGCGCATCTGCAGTCCAGCGAGGTGGGCCCTTCAGAGCGTCGCGAGGTGGGGCGGGCGCTACCGATCCTCGCCCGCATGGCGCGCGCAGCCTGGACCACGCCGACCCTTCTGGACACTCCCGCCGCAACCGGGCACGGCTGGCTGGACGTCGCGCGCCTCGGCTCGCTCTTCGACGAGGTCATGAGTGACGTCGTCGTTCCCGGTCTCGCGCACGTCGGCGTCGAGCTGCGGAAGAGCGACTGACCGCCACCCGGTTCTACTCGTTGCAAGGCCCCGTTACCCCTGCCCTACCGCCTCGCGGAGAAGCATGACCTCCTACACTCACGACAGCTCGAGCCTTGCGGAAGCCTACGACCGTCTGAGCGATTCGCAGTTCGAGGCGGGCCAGCGGCTCGTGGAAGGTCTCAAGCTGAAAGCTGGCAGCCACGTTCTCGATGTCGGTTGCGGCACCGGGCGTCTGGCGCACTTCATGGGTGAACGGGTCGGCCCTGCGGGCCGTGTCGTCGGCATCGACCCCCTCCCGGACCGGGTCGCCATCGCCCGGGCTCGTAACCCGGGCATAGGTTTCGAGGTCGGGCACGCCGAAGACCTGACCGCGTTCGCGAACGAGAGCTTCGACGCAGTTTGCCTCTCGGCCGTGTTCCACTGGGTCGTGGACAAGCCGAAGGCACTGTCGGAAATAAGACGGGTTCTACGTCACGGCGGTCTGGTGGGCGCAACGACGTTGCCGAAGGAGCTCCGCCTCGCGAGCACGATGGCGGCCGCCTGCGGTCTCGTCTTCGGACGCTCGCCGTACCGGGAGCGAGTGAATCGTGAGGGATTCGCCCTCGTGAACCAGACTCTGCCGCTGACCGAGCTCGTCGAGATGATCTCGCAGAGCGAACTCGAGCTCGTTCTCCTGCAGGTCGTCGAACGCAGGAGAATCCACGCCAGCGGTCACGACGTCGTCGACTTCGTCCAGGCGAGCTCGTTCGGTAACTTCCTCAGCGTGGCGCCGGAGGAGTTGCGCCCCACGTTGAGGGACGATCTCGCCGCGGCGCTCGACGAGCTGAAGGGGCCCGACGGCATCGTGATGCGGGATCACGGGATGGTGTTCGTCGCCAGACGGCCGTAGCC
>CAYUAW010000061.1:0-10908 GCA_964442485.1 uncultured Polyangiaceae bacterium | reverse complement strand
GCGCTCGTCACGCTGCATGGGGACTGCGCTCACCTCCAGAAGGTGTGGGCGCCGGAGCCGCATACATGCTTCGAGATGGCCATGGAGGACGTGACGGTCCGCGCCTCGCCGAGCGATGCCGCCGCCGCCGTCGCCGTCGTGCACCCAGGGGAGTTCGCGGCGCTGGTAGCGCGCAGCGGGAGCGGCTGGCTCCGCACGGAGCTCGGGCGCGGCAACACGGGGTCGAGCGTCGCCGGCTGGATCTCCGAAACCGACGTCAACGCAAACGGCGACTGCGAGAAGCTCCCGATCCGGTGAGCAGCAGACGAACGCGCCGCGCGCCCTCAACTGGACCAGCTGCGCAACAGCTCGTCTCCATCCGGAGCCGACTCGATGGCACCAGGGGTTCGTGAGAACCGGGGAGCGGCGGCCGCGTGATGATGGCCGTCGCGCGTGACGTAGACGCCGCGCTCCTTCAGGTGCGGGTGCTCGAATGACTCCTCCAGCGTCAGAACGGGAGCGAAACACGCATCGGTTCCCGCGAGCAGGGTGCACCACTGGTCTCGAGTCCTGGTCGCGAAGATGGCCGCGAGCTGTTCGCTTCTCTCGTGCCACGTGGCTGGATGGTTCTGCTCGGCCTTCCAGCTCTCGCTGCCCGAGATCCGGCTCAGGAGCTCCGCGTAGAACTTCGGTTCGATCGCACCAATGGCGATCTCCTTCCCATCGGCGCACAGATAGCATCGATAGAACGGAGCAGCGCCGCCGAGAAAGTTCCGGTCTCGCTCCAGGGAGATCGCTCCACTCGGGGCCAGCCCGGAAAAGAAGGTCATCAAGGATGCAACGCCGTCGACGATGGACGCGTCGATCACCTGACCCTCGCCGGATCTCTCCCGTTCCCACAGGGCGGCAGTGATCCCGAACGCCAGAAACATCGCGCCGCCGCCGAAGTCCCCGACGAGGTTCAGCGGAGGTTGCGCGGGCTCTCGTGCGCGACCGATGGCGGCGAGCGCGCCGGTCATGGCGATGTAATTGATGTCGTGCCCGGCGCTATGCGCCAGGGGACCCGTCTGGCCCCAGCCGGTCATCCGTCCGTAGATGAGCCGGGCATTCCGCTTCATCATCGCCTCGGGGCCGAGCCCCAGCCGCTCCATGACACCGGGGCGGTTTCCCTCGACGACCACATCGACGAGCGCGGCGATGTCGAGGCAGGTGTCTCGCCCCTGCTCGGTGCGGATGTCGATCGTCAGCGCGCTCACTCCGGAGTCGACGACGGGATTGGGGTAACCGTTGCCCCCCGGACGATTGATACGGAGCACCTCGGCCCCCAGGTTAGCCAGCAGCATCGCGACGTGCGGTCCGGGGCCAATGCCGGCAAACTCCATCACGCGGAGTCCCGACAGCGGCCCTTTGCGCGCGGAGCTGGACGTCACGCCGCCGGAGCTTCTTCCCTCGCCTGCCGCCATCAAGGCCGACGAGCGAGCAATCCCTGTAGCAGGGAGGCCATCGAGTCGGCGACCTGCCCGGCGCTCTGGGCCCCGTTCGGCGTGTACCACTTGGCGATCCAGTTGAGCGCGCCGGTGATGGCAAACCCGGTCAGCTTGACGTCGCAGGGCGCGATCGACCCGTCTTCGACGCCCTCCTCGATCAAGGAGCGGATGACCCGATCAATCTTCCGCTTCAACCTGCGAAACTCCTTGCGAGACGGCTCGGACAGCTCGTGGTCGCCCGTGCGCACGACGCACATCCCAGGGTCCTCCGTCATGATGACGGCGTAGCGCTTCATCAGAGCCAGGAGCCGGTCGCTCGCGGTACCCGGGATCGTCTTCGCGTCGGCAGCCGCCTCCAGGATCTGCTCGAGACCCATGCTCACGCATTCGAGCAAGATCTGATCCTTGCTGGCGAAGTGTCGGTAGATGACCGGCTTGGTCACGTTCAGGCACGCCGCCACCTCGTCGAGAGAAGCGGCAGAAAACCCACGCTCCTTGAACAGCCGGGCCGCCGTCCTCAAGACGGCATCGCGCTTCGCCTCCCGCTCTTCGGCGCGCTGCTCGCGAGTCGGCCACGGCGATCGTCGGTTTGCCTGCGCGGAAAACATGTTGACCAATACTTACAGGTAACGCATGTTACTCGCAAGTAACCGTCCGGGCGAACGCCCATGCTCTTGAATTCGACTCAGGAAGCCATTCGCGATGCGATCGGCGCATTCGCGCGCGAGGAGATTGCGCCGCGCTCGCAGGCGTTCGAGGCGGCGGGCGGCTACCCGGCGGAGCTGTTCGCACGGATGGCGGGGCTCGGTCTGCTGGGGATGACCGCGCCCGAGGAGTTCGGTGGGGCGGGCGCGGACTACGTCTCGTACGCGCTGGCGCTGATCGAGATCGCGGCGGCGGACGGCGCCCTGTCCACCATCCTGTCCGTTCAGAACAGCCTCATCGTCTCGGGCCTGCTCAAGGACGGGACGCCCGCGCAGCAGCAGCGCTTCCTGCCCGACTTGATCGCGGGACGCATGATCGGCGCCTTCGCCTTGACGGAGGCCGACGCCGGGTCCGACGCCGCCGCCATCCGCACCCGAGCCGCGAAGGCGAACGGCGGCTACCTGCTGAACGGCTCGAAGCAATTCATCACCTCGGGACGGATCGGCGGTCTCGCCATCGTGATCGCGGTGACCGACCCCGCGGCGGGCAAGAAGGGCCTATCTGCGTTTCTCGTGCCGACGGACCGGCGTGGCTACGTCGTCGAGAAGCTCGAGCACAAGCTCGGGCAGGCAGCCTCCGACACCTGCACGATCCGCTTCGACGACCTGTTCCTGGAGGTCGATCTACGGCTGGGCGCCGAGGGCGAGGGCTATCGCATCACGCTCTCAAACCTTGAGGCGGGACGCATCGGCATCGCCGCCCAGGCGGTGGGCATGGCGCGCGCCGCTCTGGAGATCGCCGTCGCCTACGCCAAGGACCGCCGCTCGATGGGCAAGCCCATCATCTTGCACCAGGCGGTCGGTTTCCGTCTGGCCGACCTCGCCACCCGGCTCGAAGCGGCGCGTCAGATGGTCCTGCATGCCGCAGCCTGCAAGGATGGGGGGCGGCCCTGCCTGACCGAAGCATCCATGGCGAAGCTCTTCGCATCCGAAGTTGCAGAAGCCGTCTGTTCGGGCGCGATCCAGACGCTCGGCGGCTACGGATACCTGGAGGAGTTCCGCGTGGCGAAGGTGTTCCGGGACGTGCGGGTGTGCCAGATCTACGAAGGCACGTCCGACATTCAACGCATGGTCATCGCTCGGGCATTGTAGGAGCCGATCGGCTTCGAAAGGTGAGTCGCCATGACGGATGCCGAGAAGCAATCGCAGCGGTTCGCCCGCCCATACCGCGTGGTCCAGTGGGCCACCGGCAACATCGGGATGCGCTCGCTGCGCGCCGTGCTCGAACACCCGAATCTCCGCTTGGTCGGGCTCTACGTTTACTCCGAGTCCAAGGCCGGGCGCGATGCGGGCGAGTTATGCGGGCTCGACAAGGTCGGCGTCGAAGCAACCCGCAGCATCGACGAGATCATCGCCCTGAAGCCCGATTGCGTGCTCTACATGCCGCAGTATTGCGACTTCGACGAGCTCTGCCGGTTGCTCGCTGCGGGTGCGAACGTGGTCACCACGCGCGGCGAGCTCAACAACCCAGCGGCCCTCGAACCGGCGCTGCGTGAGCGCGTCGAGGAGGCGTGTCGCCGGGGCAAGAGCTCGATCCACGGCACCGGAAGCAGTCCCGGCTTCATCACGGAAGCGATGCCGCTCTTGCTGACCTCGCTCCAGCGCCGGCTCGACAGGTTGCGGATTCACGAGTTTGCCGATCTGTCCTCGCGCAACTCTCCGGAGCTGCTGTTCCAGATCATGGGTTTCGGCCAGCCGCCGATGCCGCAGGCAGACGAGGGACGCGCCCAGTACCTCGGCCGTGCGTTCGGTCCTTCGCTAGAACTGGTGGCGGGCGCGCTCGGATTGCATTTCGATTCGCTCCAGGCCAAGGCCGAGGTGGCCACCGCGCGCCGCGACATTCACATCGCGGCCGGCGTGATCGAGGCCGGGACGGTCGCCGCGCAACGCACCACGGTATCGGGCATGCGCCTGGACAAGCCGCTCATCTCCTTCAGTGCGAACTGGTACTGCAGCGCCGAGATCGATGCCGACTGGGAGCTCGGTCCCACCGGCTGGCGGCTGGAGGTCGATGGCGACACGCCGCTCGATGTCAGTGTTCGCTTTCCGGTGCCGGCCGAGCGCTGGGCAGAGGTCTCACCGAACCTCACGGCGCACCGCCCGATCAACGCAATCCCCTACGTCTGTCAGGCCGAGCCCGGAATTCGCACGACGGGCGATCTGCCTCAGGTCATCGCCGATCTGCGCTAGCCGGCGACGCGCGCCCGAGACGTCGGTTCGTTCATCGGAAGAGCAGCGCAATGATCGCGTCCGCCGCCTGGTCCGCGCTCGTCCGCGTCGTGTCGATGCGCAGGTCGGGGGCGTCCGGCGGCTCGTAAGGGCTGTCGATACCGGTGAAATTCTCGAGCTGGCCGGCGCGCGCCTTCCGGTAGAGACCCTTCACGTCGCGCGCTTCGGCTTGCTCGAGCGGGGTATCGACGAAGACCTCGAAGAACTCACCTGACTGCATCATCTGCCGCACCATCTTGCGCTCGGCGCGGAAGGGCGAAATGAACGCGGTGACGACGATCAACCCGGCATCCGTCATGAGCCTGGCCACCTCACCGACGCGACGGATGTTCTCGACGCGATCGGCGTCGGTGAAGCCCAGATCCTTGTTCAGACCGTGGCGAACGTTGTCGCCGTCCAGAAGAAACGTGTGCCGGCCCGTGCTCGCGAGCTTCTTTTCGACCAGGTTTGCGATCGTGGATTTGCCGGCGCCGGAGAGACCCGTGAGCCACAGTACGGCCGGCTTCTGCTGCTTGGATTCGGCGCGGAACTCACGAGTGACCTCCAGCGCCTGCCAGTGGACATTGTACGAGCGTCTGAAACCTGACGGCGAATTCAAGGGGGACATCACGCTCCGGCCGAACGGCGTTGCAGCACGCACTCCAATGTCCGTCAGCGACGCTCGACCGCAAGCCGTGACGCTGTCGAGCACGGGCCGCACTCATGAGGATGGGACGGAATTGAACGACCGCGCCGACAGCGCGAGAACATGACCGACCTGAAGTCCGTAGCACCTCGCCAGGCCTCAATAGGTTGAATCCCACGGGGTCTGCCGATGGAGTCCTCCAGTGCGATTGGATCCACGGGGCGAGTCGCAGCGCTGCGGGGGAACCACGCCTTCTCTTGCTCGCCCGGTTGAAGCAAAATGACACGCGAGGCGAGCGCGCAGCGCGCTCGCGATGAACGCTCTGCTCACATGAGACGGCAGGCGGAGGAAGTCATGGTCGGGCGTCGCGAAGCATTGATGACTCTCGATGCCGAGATTCGCGTTCCGGTGGCCGTGACCCGGCTCGCCCGCTTTCATGTGACCGGACCGGCCGACAACATCCTGCGCGAGGAAGACGCCTACTGGCTGGATCTGTGCCTGACTCCGCGGCCGCGCAACGTGCGCGCCTGCTACGTCGACCACTGGGCGCCACATCGATTCGAGCGGATCGGCAACGTATTCATCCTTCCGCCGCGCGAGACAATACAGATCCGGAGCGATGGCGGGCCGACCCAGGCCTCGGTGCTCTGTCATCTGCGCCCCGAACCCTTGCGCCAGTGGTTCGACGGCGATCTCGAGTGGACCGATCGCCGGCGGGAAGCCTGCCTCGATATCGCCGACACGAACATCCGGCGGCTGCTTCTGCGCCTCGCGGAGGAGATGCGTAGCCCCGGGTTTGCCAGCGAGGCGCTCGTCGAGCTGATCGTGGCGCAGATCGCGATCGAGCTCGGCCGGTATTGCGTCGCTGTCCAGGAAGGGCCCTCGACCGGTGGCCTCGCTCCATGGCGGCTGCGGCTGATCGACGAGCGCCTGAGGGACGTGCGAGCAGCTCCGACGCTGTCGGAGCTCGCAGCGCTGTGTAACCTGTCGCCGCGGCAGCTGACGCGTGCCTTCCGCGCCAGCCGCGGTCAATCGATCGGCGATCACGTGGCAGAATGCCGGATCGACAACGCCAAGCAGCTGCTTTCCACCGACGAGAGCATCAAGGCCATCGCCTATTCCCTGGGGTTCGCCTCGGCTTCGAGCTTCTCCTTCGCCTTCCGCTCCGCAACGGGCCAGACGCCCCGCGAGTTCCGCGACGCTCTCGGCGCGCACCGCGATTGACGGATGAGCCTCGCTCGGCGACTCAGGCTCAGTAGATGGCCATCGACGCCGACATCGTCCCCGAAGCATCAAAGATCCGGAACTACGCGAGCGGAGCGAGCACGCCGAAGGCGGCGGGGGGAGCAGTTCGCCGTAGGCGAAGCTGCGGGGGGCCAAGGCCCCCCGTTGTTACTAGAACGCGCCCTCGAGGGCGCGGAGCTCGGAAGCGATCCACATGCGCTCCCAGAGGTTCTTGCCGCCACTCTGCTTCAGCAAGAGCTCGAGCGCCTCGCGCCTGGCTTCACGCGAAAGCTCCGAGCGCGGCTCGGCAGCGAGCGCGAAGTCGAGCAGGTGCAGCGCTTCCAGCGGCTTGCCGTCCTTCACGAAGCCGCGCGCGCGCTCGGCCAGTCGCTCCGCGCCGCCGACGAGCTCGGCGATGGCCGGCGCGACGCTGGACGGCGGCACGCCATAGAGCTCGGTGGTTCCCCGGTCAGGATCGAACCATCCGGTGTACTCGTGCCAGATCGCCCGGACGTTCCAGGACACCCGGCCGTATTCCTCGGTGAGCGTGAGTTCCGGCGGTGGCTTCACTTCGCGCATCAAGGTACGCAGAGCGACCCCGGCGTTCATGCCCTCGACCGTGCGGTCATGAATCCATTGCACGGAATCGATGATACGGGTGACCCCGCGTTCGATCTCCCGGGCGCCGCGAATCTCCTCGTGGCCGGTCAGCACGAGCTCGGGCTCGAGCGCCCGCAGCTTCTTGATCGACGCGATGAACCGAAGCGCGCTGCGCGGCTTGTCACCGCGGATGGTGTTGAGGTTCGGCTGGTTGCCGAAGAGTGGCCCGAACAGATTGCCGACTATCGCGATCCTCTCGTCAGCCAGCCAGACGATCACGGCCGAGCGCGTCTCACCGCCCGGCGTCCAGTGAATCTCGAAGCGTCGCCCGCCGAGCTCGAACCTGTGAAGCTCGTCGATCAGGACGTCCGGACGCACCTCGGCTGTCGGCACGATGTCCCGGACTGCTCCCGTGATCTCGGCGAACATCCTTCTGGAGCCGCGGCGATAGTGTGCGCTCAGCGCCTCGGCGTAGCGGCGCTCTTCGGGATAGTTGCGGTGCGCGATCACCTGATTGTCGGACGTCTTGTACACCTCGAGCCCGCCATACTGGTTCGCATGGCTCTGGGTCAGGATGATGTAGCGGATCGGTCCCCCGGAGACCCGGCTGAAGTGCTCGCGCCCGCGTCGAGCGTCGCCGAGCGTCCCGGCATTGACCAGCACATCGCCGCCAGGCGTCGTGAGCAGATAGCTGTTGCCGACGCCGCGGCTCTCGTAGATGCCCGGCGCCCGCTCGATCACGGCGGTCTGGCCTTCCCCGGACTTCACCAGCTCGGCAACCCGGATGCCCTGGGGCGAGAGGCGTCGCTCAGTGGTCATCTCCATTCCCTCTCTTCCCTCGCGTCGTGGGCGGGCACCTGGATCACAGCTTCCGTCCCGCGGCGAATTTTCGTCAAGCTCCGCCGGCCGCTCCGCGTCGAGAATGGCGCGTCGGCGATAGTATGGCCGTGTAGCGAAACCTTCACGCGTTGTGTCCCCGGGTCGCGCGCTCATGATCCACGGCATCGAGGACGCGGTCGGGCCCTGCGCATCCAGGAAACAACGACGATGAAGGTGGCAGTGCTTCACGGTCCGGGCGACTTGCGGCTCGACGAGGCGGAGCGGCCCGCCGCCGGGCCTGGCGACGTCGTGCTCAAGGTCGCGGCCGCCGGCATTTGCGGCACGGACGTGCATTTCCGGAAGATGGGAACGCGTTTCGGCCGCCCGATGCCGCTCGGTCATGAATTCGCAGGCGAGGTCGTCGAGGTCGGAGCGAAGGTCCATAGCTTCGAGGCGGGCGACCGCGTCGCCTACAACTCGTACAACAGCCCGGCGGACATCGGCCGCGGCGGTGATTGCGGCGGCTTCAGCGCCTACGTCGTCCTGCGCGAGATCGACGGCCACGCGCAGTCACTCTGTCGTGTTCCGGAGGGGGTCACTTTCGAGCACGCGGCGCTCGTCGAGCCGATTTCCGTCGGCGCGCACGCCGTGAACCGCGCCGACCCGAAGCCCGGCGAAAGCGTCGCGATCTTCGGCGTGGGGCCGATCGGGCTCGGAGTCATCATGGCGCTCCGCTGGCGCGGGCTCGACGACATCGTCGCGTTCGATCTCTCGCCGCTTCGCCGTGAGCGTGCCAGGACGCTCGGAGCACGCGCGGTCTTCGATCCGCGCGAAGAACCGCCGGCCCGAGCGCTGGCCGAGCTCCGTGGCTCGGCAACTCTGTTCGGCCAGACCTATCCGCGAACCGACGTCTACATCGAAGCCAGCGGAGCCGCGGGACTGCTCCCGGAGATCGCCCGCTTCTGCAACAAGGGCAGCCGCATCGTCACCCTCGCCATACAGCGAGAGCCCGTCACGTTCGACGGCACGAAGCTGATGAGCAAGGAGCTCAGCATCCTCGGCTCCTCGGGCTATCCGGACGAATTCCCGGCGGTGATGCGGAAGCTCGCCTGCGGGGAAGTCGATCCCGAGACGATGATCACCCACCGCTTCCCCTTCTCGGATTTCCTCGACGCGTTCGAGATCGCCAGTGACCCGAACGGCGCCGCCAAGGTCCTGCTGCGGTTCGACTGAGGCGGCGCACCGCATTCCACGAATCCACCAAACCGCGGGCGGCTCCGTCTGCAAGCTCGGAATCAGCATGACTCTCGACGAGATCTTGAACGCCGCGCGCGAGAGCAGCGGCCTTCCCGACCCCGAGCAAGACTCGTGGCGCGAAGGGCTCGAGATCCTGCTCCGGGATCACGCCAGGGCCGGCACGCTGAGCGAACGCGGCCGGGGCTTGCTCATGACACGCTATACGACCGCCCTCGCGACGCGCATGCGGGTCGACGACTTCATGCGTCAGAATCCCGAGCTGTCGCAGGCGCCAGTGCGACGCCCCGTGTTCATCCTCGGCATGCCGCGGACCGGCACCACCGTGGTCAGCTATCTCATGGACGCCGATCCTGCGAACCGCGCGCTGTTGAAGTGGGAGGCCTATGACGTCACGCCGCCCGCAGCGCCTGGCGCGCTCAGAACCGATGCACGCTGCCTCGCGGAACGGGCCAGGGACGAGTTCCTCGTCAAGAGCAACCCCCAAGGCGCGGCGCTGCACTTCGAGGCCGGCGACGGGCCCACCGAGTGCGTTCATCTGCTGGCGCAAGACTTCAAGTCGCTGATGCTGGCGGTGCTCGCGGATACGCCGACCTACCACGACTGGATCCTGTTCTCTGACATGACGTCGGCGTTCGCGCACCGCAAGCGCGTGCTGCAGATCCTGCAGTCGACCAACCCGGGCCGATGGGTGCTCAAGATGCCTTCGGACTCGCTGTTCATTCGCACGCTGTTCGCCACCTTTCCGGACGCCAGGGTGATCTGGACCCATCGCGATCCGTACGCGACCTTTGCCTCCTCGATGAGCATGCGCGCACACTCGCGGCCGATCTTCAGCCGGGACGCGGGCCTCGCGTACATGCGTGAACGCTTCCCGCTGCAGCTTGCGCTGCACCTCGCGCGGCCGCTCGAAATCAGTCGCGAGCGACCGGGTGACTTCTACCACCTCTATTACGACGACCTGGTCGTCGATCCGCTCGCGCAGATGAAGAAGGTGTACGCCTGGCTCGGGGACCCATGGTCCGACACCGCCGAGGCCGGCATGAAAGCCTGGCTCGCCAGCAATCCGCAGGGACGCTTCGGTCAGCACCGCTATTCCCTCTCGCAGTGGGGGTTCACCCGGCAGGAGCTCGCGCCCTATTTCTCGGATTACCTGAAGGCGCACCCCGTCGCCACCGGCGCGGAGGTCTGAACATGGTTCGCGGACTCTTCGATTTGACGGGAAAGGTCGTGCTGGCAACCGGAGCCAACAGCGGCATCGGCCTGGCCTTCCTGCAGGGCTGCGCCAGGCAAGGCGCGGACGTCGTGGTGTGGGGCCGCCGGGCAGAGAAGAACGCCGAGGCGCTGGAGGCGCTGAGGGCACTCGGCGCGCCGCACGCTCACGCCGTGGCGGTGGACGTCTCGGACGAAGCTCGGGTCGAAACGGCGTTCGCTTCGACACTGGAGGTCATGGGCCGGGTGGACTGCGTCTTCGCCAACGCCGGCTTCAGCGACCGTGCCCCGTCCTTCGCAGACCTCAGCACCAGCGCGTACAACGCTCTGCTCGGCGTGAACCTGCATGGCGCCTTCTACACGCTACGCGCAGCGGCGCGGCACATGCGGGATCGCGCGAGGGCCGGTGATCCAGGGGGCTCGCTCGTCGCTTGCGGCAGCCTGTCGATCTTCCACGGCCTTCAGGGCATGGAACACTATGCCGCGTCCAAGGGCGCGCTCGCCGCCATGATCAAGGGCCTCGCGGTCGAGATGGGACAGTACGGCGTGCGCGCCAACATGATCGCGCCGGGCTTCATCCTCACGGGCATGACCGGCGATAGCGCCCAGACCGAAGCGGTCACCAGGCGTTTCGCGGCAATCACGCCGCTCGGTCGACCGGGCTACGCCAGTGATATCGAAGGCCCCGCAGCCTATCTGGCGTCCGACGCTTCCCTCTTCCACACTGGCGACATCCTCGTCATCGACGGCGGGCGACTGGTGAAGGCGCTGTAAC
>CAYUAW010000060.1:0-28666 GCA_964442485.1 uncultured Polyangiaceae bacterium | reverse complement strand
CGCTAGCCGCCGAGCTCGTCGCTGGAGCCCCGCCCACCAAGTACGACGCGTGCACCCCGCGCCATCGTAAACGAGGCGCTGAGCGCGAATTGCCTACGTGGACTACCAGCGCGAACGGCCGCGATCGCCGCGGTCGCCACGACCGCCGCCACCGCGGTCGCCGCCACCGCCACCGCGGTCGCCACCACCGCCGCCACCGGCACCACCGCCACCGCGGTAGCCGCCGCCGCCGCCGCCACGGCCGCCACCGCCACCGCCACCACGCGGACCGCCGCCGCCGCCGCCACCGCCGCCGCCCTCGCGACGCTCGTGAGCGGGGTTCACACGAAGGGGACGGCCGTCGAGCATCTGGCCGTTCATCGCGTCGGCTGCGGTGCGTGCTTCGCCTTCGCTCGCGTACTCGACGAACCCGAAGCCGCGCGAGCGGCCCGTTTCACGATCGATCACGACCGATGCGGACACGACCTGCCCGTGGGCGCCGAAGGCGTCCTTGAGCTGCTGGTCCATGGTGCTGTACGACAGATTGCCAACGTAAAGACGAGCGCTCACGGCCCATCGTCCTTTTCCGCACCTAATATGTGACCCTCGAACGGTCGCTCGGTGCCGGGCAACCGGTTCAACGACTCACCACCGCGATGTGGCAGAGACAGACGACAGCACACGACGCAGAGAGACATATCGAGGACTGACGACAGGCATTTTCCATTTATCACGTTCGACCAAGGGCGCAAGTTACGCGGGCGCTCGCTCGAGCCGCTCCAGCCCCTGTCCCTCCAGCGGCCATGACGCAGGATTTCAGGGAGATCGGCGGTCCTTCGTCGCCGGCGGCGGCGCGGCACACTGCGTCGCTTACAGTGTTTCCGGGCCATGCTTCGGAGCGTGTGGGGCAAAGCCCGGTCACGCATTTTGCGTCCGGGGTTGGCACCCCACGACTGCCCGCCTCACTCGAGCAGTGCGCGTGCGTCGACCGGGCCGCGTCCGGCGAGGCGTTCGGTGAGCTTCGCCGCGAAGTCCGAGCGCGGCTCGATCCTTCCCAGGTCGCCCAGGACCCGCCGCGCGCTGTCTCGGTCGCCGAGAGCAGCCAGGACGACCGCCTGCTCCTTCGCCTGCGCGCCCAGCACCGCGAGCGTCGCGCGATCGCCGAGGGGAACGCCCTTCGCGACGCCGAGCACCCTCCGGAACGCTCGACGGCCGTCCTCGGCGGCCAGCGCGCTGGTGCGATCCGAGCGACCCAGTGTGTGTGGTGTGAAGCCCAGCCAGAGCGGCGTCGGTCGCAGATGATCGAGCAACCGCTTGTCCCACTCTGGATCCAGCTCGACGTACAGGGGACGCGCGTCGGCGAGTGTAGCGAGCGCGTACTCGCTGGCGCGACCGTTGATCGCAACGTCGCGCACGAGCGGCACGAGCGCGGGCTCCTCCTTGACGAGGGCGGTGGCGACCTTGCCGCGGCCGAGCAAGGCGAGTGGAACGATCACCAGGTCGGGCCTGTCGCCGCGAACGATGCGCGACTCCCACAGGCGGAACGCGAGCGTCGGCGAGCGCACGAGGAGCAGCGCGCGAGGCGGGAGCTCGCTCTCCGCCTCGTCCGTCCACACGTCGGCGCCGAGCCCGGTGGTCTCGTTGACGACGTTCGACGAGCCCTCCGCAGCGCCGAACACCAGGGTGAGATGGAACACGACGAGCAGCACCGACGCAGGCTGAGCGAGGGGGACGCGCGCGCGCTTCAGCGACAGCGCCGCCGTCTGCACGCCGACCACGGCCGCTGCGGCAAGCGCCGCCAGTGACATGAGCTCGAGCGGCGCGAGGGGGTCGGCAGCGAGCGGCGACGCGCCGCCGACGGGCACGATGCTGCTCGCCGCGACGAGCAGCGCGAGCGGCGTGGTGTCGGCCCGGAGCCGCGTGCGGAAGAGACCCCAGGCGAGCCCGGCGAGGCCGAGCCCGAGAGCGATGGGGCCCATGTCGACGGCCCACGCCGCGAGTGCGCCGCTGCGTGGGACGGGCGACCCGGCGAGCGAACCGAGGCGCGTCGTCAGATCCACTCCGAGGCTCAGCGAGGCGCGCACGGAGTACGGCCGCACGAAGAGGGGAACGACGAAGAACGACCAGACGGTGGCCGCGCCGGCAAGCGCCGCTGCCAGCGTGCGCCGCGTGGGGGCCTCGGTGGACACGACGGCGCGCGCGGCGAGCGCGACGAGCAGCGCGCACGCAGTCACCCGGCTCTCGGCCGCAGTCAGCCCGAACAGCGCGCCGAGCGCGAACGCCGAGCGGGCGGTGCCGTCCGCGCGCTCGACGGCGAGGAGCACGGCGAGCGCGAGCCCCGCCGCGAGTGCCATCCCGCCAGCGTGCGTCCCTTCGGCTTGAAAGCTGGGTGAAAGGGTGGCGGTCAGAGCAGCCGCGAGCGCGAGCGGCGGCGCGAGACGCGGCGTGGCGGCGTTGGCGCCAAGGAGGCGCCGCGCGTAAGCGTAGACGACGGCTCCGACGAGGCCGGCGCCGAGCGCGCCCACGAGGCCGGCCCGGAGCACCCGGCCGCCCACCGGCAAGAGCGTCGCGAGCTCCGACAGAAGCGCCGACGGCGCGCCCTCGCCGCCCATGGGGACGAAGCCGAGGCTCTCGACGAGCGCGACGTCGTCCCGCCACTCGGGGGAGGGGCCGACGCGCAGCGCCGTCAGGCCGAGCGGGACCGCGAGCGCGAGCGCGGAGCACACCGCGTCGAGCAAGGACCCTGGTCGACCGGGAGCCGCCGCGGGGGAGCGTTGCACTCGCCGTGCGTGCCACGAAAGGCGGACGCCGGCCCAGATTCGCGAGGAAGCGGCGGGCACGCGCGAGGGCCGTACCGCGCCCGACGTTTGCGATTTCGGGGGATCCGAGGTACCCCGCGCCGTGGCCCGATTCATCGACGAGCTCAAGCGTACCCACGACTGCGGCGCCCTCCGCCCTTCGGACATCGGTAAGGAAGTCGTGCTGTTCGGCTGGGTCGCGCGGCGTCGCGACCACGGCTCCCTGGTGTTCGTGGACCTGAGGGACCGCGGCGGCGTGACGCAGATCGTGTTCGACCCGGAGATCTCCCTCGAGGCCCACGCGACGGCCCAGGCCCTGCGCAGCGAGTGGGTCATCGGGATCCGGGGCCGCGTCCGCGATCGCGGGCAGCAGTTCAGCCAGAAGAAGGGCGAGATGGTGAGCGCCGCCAACCCGAACCTGCTCACCGGCGCGATCGAGGTCGAGATCCTCGAGGCAACGGTGTTCAACCGGTCGGAGACGCCCCCTTTCGAGCTGGAGGACGACAGCACGACGCGCGAGGACGTCCGGCTCTCGCACCGCTACATCGATCTGCGCCGGGGGCCACTTCAGGAAGCGCTCCGTATGCGTCACCTGGTAAACCAGACCACGCGCCGCTACCTGAGCGACCAGGGTTGCCTCGAGATCGAGACACCGTTCCTCGTGAAGTACACGCCCGGCGGCGCGCGCAACTTCCTCGTCCCCTCGCGCCTGAACCCCGGCGCCTTCTACGCGCTCGCGGAGAGCCCGCAGCTCTTCAAGCAGCTCTGCATGGTGGGGGGCTTCGATCGCTACTTCCAGATCGTGCGCTGCTTCCGCGACGAGGATCTGAGGCTCGATCGCCAGCCAGAGTTCACCCAGATCGACATCGAGATGTCGTTCGTGAACCAGGACGACATCTTCGGCCTCGTCGAAGGCCTGGTGTTCTCCATCTGGAAGACCGCGCTCGGCATCGATCTTCACACCTTGTATCCGGAGGGGCGGTTCCCCCGGATGGTGTTCGACGACTCGATGCGCGACTACGGCAACGACAAGCCTGATCTGCGCTTCGGCATGAAGCACGTCGATCTGACGGATCTCGTCGTGGAGCACGGCGGGGGCGGCGTCCCGTTCTTCACGCCGATCGCGGAGAAGTTCCGGAGCGGCGCGTACCGCCGCGATCTCCCGCAGGAGATCGTGAAGGCATTCGTGATCCCGGCGAGCGCGAATTTCGCGCGTTCGGACGGCGAAAAGCTCGAGCAGATGGCGAAGAGCATGGGCGCGAGCGGGCTTGCGCGCGCCAAGGTGGCCGCCGACGGAAGCTGGACCCAGTCACCGCTCGCCAAGAGCGTGACGCCCGAGCTCAGGCTGGCCATCAACCGCGCCGTCGACGCGAAGGACGGCGATCTGCTCTGCTTCCAGTTCGGGCGTACGAGCCTCGTCCACACGGTGCTCGCGAACCTGCGCGTCCATGTCGCCAAGCGCATGGGGCTGATCCCGGAGAGCGGTCACGGTGGACGTTTCCAGTTCCTCTGGGTCGTGAACCCCCCCCTGTTCGAGTACGACGACGACGCGAAGCGCTGGGTCGCGGCGCACCACGCCTTCACGCGGCCGCACGACGAGCACGTCGAGCTCATCGACACCGATCCCGGCAAGGTGCTCTGCTACCGCTACGATCTGGTGCTGAACGGCTTCGAGCTCGGCGGCGGGTCGATCCGGCTGCACGACCCCGTCGTTCAAGCGCGCGTCTTCCGCGCGCTCGGCATCGGGGAGGAAGAGGCGCAGCAGAAGTTCGGGTTTCTGCTGAAAGCGCTGCGTTACGGCGCGCCACCGCACGGCGGCATCGCGCTCGGCATGGATCGCGTCATGATGCTCCTCTCGGGGCGCGAGAGCTTGCGCGACGTCATCGCCTTCCCCAAGACGCAGAAGGGCACCGATCCCATGACGGAGGCGCCCGGGCCCGTGACCGCAGACCAGCTCGCCGAGCTGCGCATCCGCACCGTGGCGCCCGAGTAAGAATTCCGGGCCGTCCTCCGCGGACGGCGACCGAGTACAAACTGTGAACGAGCGGTGGCTCTGCCATTGACGGGGCCCGTGCCGCCTCGCCACCATTGGCGGGAATGATCACGCGTGTCCTGGTGGTCGACGACAGCCCGACGATCCGGAAAGTCGTGAGCTTCATCCTCGACGAAGAGGGGTACGAGTGCGTCACCGCCGAGGACGGCGAGGATGCACTCACCCTCGTCCGCCGCGATCCCGTGGATCTGATCCTGACGGACTTCGTCATGCCACGCATGAACGGCTATCAGCTCTGTCGCGAGCTCCGCGCGGACGCCGCGCTCCGCCACCTGCCGGTCGTCCTGATGAGCGCGAAGGGCGACAAGCTGCGTGGTCACTTCATCCAGCAGACCGGCGCGGTGGACGCCATCACGAAGCCCTTCGACCCCCTCGCCCTGGTCGCGGTCATCGAGAACGCTCTGGCGCGACAGAAGGCGGGGCCGGAGCGGCAGGGTCTCGCCGTCGGACGGCCGAGCGAGGCCCCTCCCGCGCGTCCCGGCCCTCTCGACGTGCGGCCGAGCCAGCCACCGCCGGAGCCCGTGGATCAGAAGCTCAGTGACGACCCGACGGTCCGGCGTGCGCAGCTGTCGCAGCGGTTCGGCGCGGGCCTCGCGAACCTCGTGGTCCCCGCACTCCGGTCGATGGACCTGGTGCCGCTCGCGCAGGACGAGAAGTTCTCCGTGGCGATCCGGAAGGCCGTGACGCCGGAGCAGGTCGGGAGCCTCGCCGGGCTCCTCAGGACGCTCGACTTCGGACCCGATCCGCGAATCATCCTGTCCGGCGATCTGTCGTGCATCTCCATCGCGGAGGTGCTGCAGATGCTGGAGCTCCAGCGGCAGACGGGCGCGCTCAGCATCGCCTCACCGGCGGCGGAGATCATCCTGTACGTTCGTGACGGCGCGATCGATCTCGCCCAGTCGCGCGGGCTGCCGACGTCGTTCCGCCTGGGTCGTTACCTGGTGCAGCAGGGTGCGCTCCGGAGGGACCAGCTTGCGCGATTCCTCGACGAGCGATCGGACTCGAAGCGCCTCTTCGGCGACGCGCTCGTTCAAGCCGGGCTCGTCACCGACGCGAACGTCAAGGACGCGCTGAAGGAACAGACGAGCGAGCTCGTGTACGAGGTCGTGGGATGGAAGGTGGGGCGCTTCACGTTCGCGCGCGACGTCACCTGCCCCGAGGCGACCCTGTCGCCGCTCGCCCTCGCGCCGGGCGGCATCGTGATGGAGGGCTTCCGCCGCGTGGACGAGTGGCGGCTCATCGAGGGAAGCTTCGATTTCGGCGACACCCTCCAGAGCGAGCCGCAGGCCATCGACCTGGTGGGCCCGCAGACGTTGACACCGGCGGAGCAGGCCGTGCTCCTCGCCATCGACGGGCAGCGGACGGTCCGGCAGATCGTCGACGCGGTGCCCGCCAGCACCTTCGACGTGTGCAAGATCCTGTATCAGCTCCTGAACTCGAAGCTCGTGCGGAGACGCGCGGCTTGAGCAACCAGCCGCCTTGCGGCACCCCGTCCGAAGGACGATGCTCGTGGACGCCACCGATGGTCGTCGAACGTCTGGCTTCTGACGGGGCCGACGCCGTGCGCGCGATTGCCGCCGCGAGCGCGGCCAGTGTCGACGTGGGCGAGGAGCTGGAGCGACCCTGGGCGCGGCTCTGGGTCGCGCGTGCGGCTCACGGGGCGCCGCCCCTTGCGTTCCTGCTCGCGTGGGTCGTTGCGGACGAGCTCCACCTCATCCACATCGCGACCGACCCGAATGAGCGACGCCGTGGGGCCGCGCGCGCTCTCATGTCGGCACTGATCGCGCATGGCGCATCGATCCAGAGCCGCCTCGTGCTACTGGAGGTCAGGCGGTCGAATCGACCTGCGATTCGCCTCTACCGCGCCTTCGGCTTCACGGCTATGGGCGTGAGGCGCGACTACTACGCGGATGGAGAGGATGCGATCGAGATGAGGCTCACGCTGGATCCCACGACGGGAAAGATCATTCCGGGGAGGGATGAAGTGGCGTTGCCGGAGACCTGATGACACAGACGAAGCAAGCCCGCGAGCTCATCACGGCGCCCCTCCTGCGAAGGGAAAGCATCGGCGAGCAGTACCACGTGCTCACCTTCGACGCGCCACAGGGGTTCAACGCGCACGCAGGGCAGTTCACGATGCTCCGCGGCGCGGAGTGGGGCGACGCCCCGCTCTTGCCGCGTCCCATGAGCTTCCTCACCGCCGGTACCACGCCGAGCGTGCTCATCAAGGTGCTCGGGGAGGGTACGGCGCGCATGGCCCGCGCCGCGCCGGGCGAGCCGTTCACGCTGCTCGGGCCGCTCGGCAACACCTGGCGGACGCCGTCCGCGGGGCGCCGTCCGCTGCTCGTCGCCGGCGGCGTCGGGATCGCGCCGCTCCTCTTCTTCGCACGCGAGCTCGTGGCGGCAGGGGTTCGCCCGGTCGCGATCTACGGCGGGCGAACGGCGCGCGATCTCCCCCTGGAGGACGATCTCGCCGAGGTCGCCGACGTCCACGTCACGACGGAGGACGGCTCGCGCGGGCGGCGCGGGCGCGTCACGGACGCGCTGCCGGAGCTCGCCTCCGACGAGACGGAGATTTACGCCTGCGGCCCCGACCGCATGATGGCCGCCGTCGCCGAACAGTGCGTGGAGCGCCACCTGCGCTGCGACGTGTCGCTGGAGACGCCGATGGCCTGTGGCTACGGCGTGTGTCTCGGCTGTCCGGTGCCGCTCGTGGACGGCAGCTATCTGTACGCCTGCATGCAGGGGCCGTGCGTGGACGCGTCGCGCGTCGCCTGGGGCGCTGGCGCCCACGCCCCGGTCCGCAAGGAGCTCCGAGGGACGCCATGACGAGCCAGGCCGTTCGCATCGGAAGCCTGACGCTGAAGAACCCCATCCTCACGGCGTCGGGGTGCTTCGGGTACGGGCTCGAGTACGACGACTTCTACGACGTCGCGACGCTCGGCGGGATCTGCACGAAGGGGCTCAGCCTGCACCCGCGCCTCGGCAACGCTCCCGAGCGGATCTGCGAGACCGCCGCGGGCATGCTGAACGCGATCGGCCTCGCCAACGTCGGAGTGGAGGCATTCTGCACGGAGAAGCTGCCGACGCTTCGCAGCCGGAACGTCACCGTCGTCGCGAACATCTTCGCGAGCAGCGTGGAGGACTTCGTCGCCATCACCGAGCGGCTCGATCGCGAGGAAGGCGTCGCGGCCATCGAGCTGAACGTGTCGTGCCCCAACGTGAAGGAAGGCGGCATCGAGTTCGGCAAGGACCCGCGGATGAGCGCACGCGTGACGGAGGCGGTGCGGAAGACGACGAAGCTGCCGCTCTGGGTGAAGATGAGCCCCGAGGCCGGCGACATCGCGGCCGTCGCCGTCGCTTGCGAGAGCGCTGGGGCCGACGCGCTGACGGCCATCAACACCATCCGCGGCCTGTCGATCGACGTCACCCGTCAGCGCGCGCGGCTGGCGAACTCCACGGGCGGGTTGAGCGGGCCGTCGCTCCGTCCCATCGCTCTTCGCATCGTCTGGGAGCTCGCGAGCAAGGTGAGCATCCCCATCGTCGGCATCGGCGGCGTCTTCACGGCGAACGACGCGATCGAGTTCCTGCTCGCGGGCGCCACTGCAGTGCAGGTCGGCACGGCGAATTTCTCCGATCCCCGCGCCGCCAGGACGATCGCCGACGGCGTTCGTCGTTACTGCGAGCAGCGGGGGGTGAGCGCCATGGAGCTCGTCGGGCGCGCGCGGTCATGAGAAGCGGCTGGGGCAAAGCCCCAGCCCGAGAAGACATGTCGGTCTTGGCAGAACAGATCGCGATCCACCATCGAGGCCATACGCCACGAGACAAACCGGCGAGGCCGGCGCGAGCTGGGCAACCGGGCGGCGTAGACGCGAGACGCCGCAGAGCAGACCAAAACGTAGAATTCTCCCGCCGAGGCCGTCGCCTGCCCGGCGTCGCCACGCCGCTCCTCGCGCTGTCTCTCCTCGCCTGTACAGAGCGCCGCGCCGCTCCGAACGCGACGACGGAGCCGAGCCCGAACGCCAGCATTCTTCCCGCGCCGCTCGCTTCGGCGCCCGATCTCGCCGGGGCGGCAGGGCAGGGCGGTGCCGCTGCTTCCGCCGAGTCCGCGAGTCACGCTACGGCTGGAGACCCCGAGCCGCCCCCGGAGCCCGCCCCAGCCGATCGCCCGCTTCCCCCCGACGACTCGGGCGCGCGCGACACCGGTGGCTACACTCTCGAAGGGGCATTTCGCTGGGCAGACGTGCCGCAGCTTCCGCCCGACGTTCCCGCGCTGTCGAGGGATCTGGTCGCCGGGCTCGAGCTCCATGTCGTGGTGGATCTCTCCTCGGCCGGCAGGATGCGGTTCTCGCTCGAGTCAGCGGCTTTCCCACTGCCCGTCCATTCAGAGCTGCGGGCGCGCACGAACTACTTCGGCCACGTCCTGGTCTGGCCGCACGAGCAGGCGTACCGAGTTCTTCCAGCCGGCAGCCTGCGAGCGCTCTTCGCCGAGCGACGCGCGGACGTCGCGCCGCTCCTGCGGGCCGTGCTCCGCCCGGGCGCAAGCGGCTCGCTGCTCGGGCACCGTACGGTGCAGACGGAGCTCGAGACGAGCCTCGGGGTCCTCGTGCTCGAGCAAGCGACGATACCCGCCGCCACCTCCGGGGAGCTGCTCTGCCGCCTGCTGGTCGAGCTCATCGGCGCCGAGCCGACGAACGACGCATGCCGGCCTGAGCGCGTGCCGCTCTCCGCGCAGTATCGGTGGGCAGGTGGCGGCAGCATCACGTTCGTCGCGACGGCGCTGGCCGATCGGAAGGATTCGCCAGGGTCCTCGCTCGCCGTTCCGCCCGACGGCGCACGCTGGTCGGCGGGCGAGCTTCCTGCATCGTCGGGCGCGCTCGTCACGACGGAGGAACTATCGCGGCTGAAGGTGCGACCCGTGCGTGCGGCCGTGCCGAGCGCCAAGGTCACCGAGGGCGTCACCTTCTCGAACGAGACGAACCTGCTCGAGTATCTGTTCCTCGACGGGGTGCCGGTGACGTGGCTCCTGCCGCGCTCCCGCGAGCACCTGGCAGGCCCTCCTGCGGGCAGATACCAGGTCGCGTTCCGGGACTTCTTCGGAAATGCGGTGACGGCACCATCGACCGTCGAGCTGCCCGCATTCGTCCGCGTGGGCACCCCGGAACCGGATGCCGGAGCGCGCTTCTGAGCGGGCTCTCGGCTATTCGACTTCGTAGTCGCTCGGCTCGAACACCAGCGATTCCCGACCTTCGGCCTTCAGACCGTCGCGCAGCGCTTCGTAGACGGTCTCGATGACCTCTTCCCGGGTCGAGAGCAGGTAGTATTCTTCCTCCGAGACGGGCGGGACACGGGCGAGCCGCTCGTCGGCGAGCTTTCGGTCTTCCGGTGCGAGCTTGAGCTCCCCCGAGGGCCCATCGTGCTCGGTGCTCCGCTCGAGGATCTCGAGGACGATGCCGAGCGGGCTCATGGCGAGCAGCGCCCGCCGCGCGCACAGCTCCCAGGGGTCGTTTGGATCGTCCAGGTGGCGCCAGAACCCGTCGATGCGCCGGCGGACGACCTCGCCGAAGTAGGCGGCTACCGTGCCCGTCACGACCGGGGCTGCCTCCGGCCGATCCTTGAGGCCGGCGGCCGCCATCCGGAGATATTCGTCAAGTATCGGAAGCGTCTCGACTTCGTAGTCGAGCTCCACGCCCACCGCGCTCAGGGCGTACTGACGGCAATTCTCCGAAAGCTCGAGGATCTCGGCAGGCACGTCGCCCAGAACGCCGGCATACGGGTCGTCGTCGATACCGTTGCCACCGCCGTTTTCACCCGTCACGAGCGTCTTTCTACCCGAGCCACGGCGCGAGCACCCGCCGGATCTTCACGTCGAAGCGTCACGGAACGGGCGCGACCGGTGAGATCATCGGCCTTCCTTGCCCACATGAAGGCTGTGGCCCGCATGCCAGCCAAGCAACGGCGAAAATCGGTGGGGGGCGTCCGCCCTCTCCCCGTTCCATGGTAGGCTCGCAAGCTCATACATGCGCCTCGGCATCCTGAGCGACATCCACGCGAACTACGAGGCGCTCTCCGCGGTCCTGGAAGCCTACTCGCACGAGGACATCACCGAGTACTACTGCCTGGGCGACACGGTGGGCTACGGCGGGTCGCCGAACGAATGCGCCGAGGTGGTGCGTGGGCTGGCGAAGGCCACCATCCTCGGCAACCACGACGCCGCGGTCGCGGGCCGGATGGACTACTCGTACTACTACGAGGCGGCGCGCCACGCGCTCGACACCCACGCCGCCATGCTGTCGCTGGAGAGCATGGAGTGGCTGCGAACCCTCCCGTACCAGCTCAGGCTGGAAGCGGCGGGCGTACAGCTCTGTCATGGCTCGCCCGTTCGCCTCGAGGAGTTCGAGTACATCTTCGCCCCCGAGCAGGCGCGCGAGTGCCTGCCCATCTACGACGAGCTCGGGCACATCACGCTCATCGGTCACTCCCACCTGTGCAAGGTGTTCGCGCTCACGAAGAACACGGTGGAGGAGCTACCGCCGATGGACTTCGAGCTCGAGCCGGACAAGAAGTACATCGTGAGCGTCGGCTCGGTGGGGCAGCCGCGGGACTACGACAACCGCGCGAGCTTCACCGTCTACGACAGCGACAAGAAGCGGTTCGAGTTCAAGCGCGTCGAGTACGACATCGAGACGGCCGCGGACAAGGTCCTGCGCGCGAAGCTCGAGCGCAACTTCGCGCACCGTCTCTTCATCGGAGTCTGACCGCGCCTCAGACGGCGATGGTCCACGTCGACCCGGTCGGGCCGTCGTGCACGGAGATGCCGCTCGCGAGCAGCTCGTCGCGGATTGCGTCCGAGCGAGCGAAGTCCTTGGTCCTCCGCGCCTCGACCCGCTCTTCGACCTTCCGCGCCACGTCGCTCTCCGACAGCCCGCGCTGGCCGAGCCTTCGTGCTCGCGTGCGATCGCGGTAAGCGGCCCCATCCGACTGCAGCAGGCCGAGCTCGCCGGCGATGCGCTTCATGGCCGCCTCCAGCGCGCGCGCCGCAACGGCCGCAGCCCCGACGAACGCGGCGTCCTTCTGCCGCCGCATCGCCAGATCGCAGATCTCGTTGGCGTGCTTGGACACCTCGCCGAGCTCGGCGATGGCGATGGTCGTGTTCAGGTCGTCGGCGAGCGCGGCGTCCGCCTTCGACATCGCGGACTCCGCCGCGTCTCTCGCGGCGAGTAGCTCCTTCGGGAGCTTCGTCGGCGCGGTCACGGCCTGCGCGACGAGCGACGCGAGCCGCTCGCGCGTCGTGTAGAGATAGTCGAGGCGGCGCTCGGCCTCGTCGACGCCGGGGAACACCACGCGCGAATCGGCGAGCACCTCGGTGTCGAACTGGATGGGCCCGCGATAGTGCACGCCGAGCAGGAAGAGACGAAACGCCTCCGGATCGTTGCGCTCGAGGACGTCCTTCACTGTGACGAAGTTCCCGAGCGACTTGCTCATCTTCTCCTTGTCGACGTTCACGAAGCCGTGGTGCATCCAGCAGCGCGCGAACGGGCCCTCTCCCGGGTGAGCGGCCTCCGACTGCGCGACCTCGTTCTCGTGGTGGGGGAAGATGAGATCCATGCCGCCGCCATGAATCTCGAAACCGTGGCCAAGGTACGCCTCTGCCATCGCGGAGCACTCGATGTGCCATCCCGGACGCCCCCAGCCCCAGGGGCTCTCCCAGCCCCATTCGCTCCGATCGGCGCCCTTCCATAGTGCGAAATCCAGGGGGTCGTGCTTGTTCGTCTCGTCCGCCTCCACTCGCGCGCCCGCGACGAGCTCGTCGAGCTTGCGCCGGGACAGCTTGCCGTAGCCGGGGAAGCCGCGGACCGAGAAGTACACGTCGTGAGTTCCGCCCGGCATCTCCACCTCGTAAGCGGCCCCGCGCGCGATGAGGTCCTGCACCAGCTTCACGATCTGCGGAATGTGATCGGAGACCTTCGGCTCCTTGTCGGGAGGCAAGCACCCGACGGCGATCATCAGGGAACGGTAGAGGTCCGTCATCCTGCTGGAGAGCTCGAGCGGCGACTCGCCGTTCGCCTTCGCGCGGGCGAGGATCTTGTCGTCCACGTCCGTGACGTTCCGCACGGAGATGACCTCGATGCCGCGATGCCGCAGGGTGCGCACCAGGACATCGAAGACGATGGCCGAGCGCGCATGCCCCGCGTGCGGCGCGTCGTAGACGGTCGGCCCGCAGTAGTAGAGCCGAACCTGCCCCGTCTGCGTCGGAGTGACGGGCTCGAGCTCGCGGCTCAGGGTGCTAAAGATCCTCATCGCGCTCTTCATCGTGACCGCCTGCTCTGCGGGCTCCTTTTAGATAGTCGGTCGCGTCTCCGCAACCGCGACGGGGAACCCAGCCCGTCAACGGCGTGCTGGCGGCCGCCACCCGTCCCACGCGCCGTGCCTTCGCTTCTCTCGCCCGCGGGAGAGCGGGGTCACCGCGAGAAGCCCCGCGACGAACCCGCCGATGTGCGCGAAGACGGCCACGCCGCCGCCCGCGGCCGCCGTCGAGTGCAGCGTCTGCACGCCCATGAGCACGTTCATCACGAAGAACTCGCCCGCCACGAACCACGCCGGCACCACGATGGAGAGGCCCCAGAAGAGCCAGAGCAGTGGCACCGGGTTCAGGACGAGGATGGGGGCGCGCGGGTAAAGGACCATGTATGCGCCGGTCACGGCCGCTATCGCACCGGACGCACCCACCATCGGAACGGGGCTCCCCACCGTCATCGCCATCTGCACGGCCGCAGCGACCAGGCCGCCGAGGAGATAAAAGCCGAGGTAGCGGACGTGCCCCATCGCGTCCTCGACGTTGTCGCCGAAGATCCACAAAAACCACAGGTTGCCGGCGATGTGCTCCAGGTTCGCGTGCATGAACATGCTCGTGAACACCGTGAACACCTCGCCGAGCGGATCGGCGAAGAGGCGCGTCGGGACGAGCGCGTACCCCGGCTCGTACCAGGGCGGCAACGACTTCATGTAGAGGTACGCGGCGATGTTCCCGACGATGAGCAGGTAGTTGACGATCGGCGTCGAACGGACGGGGTTGATGTCTCGGAGGGGCAGCATTCGACGGCGTGGCTTACCCTAGCTTGACCGGGGCCGATCCCAACCACATTCGCCCTCGGGTCCGCGCGGGTGTCGAGGCGGTTCCCGCTGAGTTGACCGTCGCCCGATTCGGCTCCCACATGGGCGAGAGCCGAATCGGGCTGGCATTCGGCTGAAGTTTGGTCACCACCACGGACTTTCTCGAGCAGCTCAGCTGAGCTTCGCTGTAACGTGGCCCGCCGATGTCGTCCCGAAGAGCGCTCCCTGGCGCTTGTCTCGTGCTTGCTTCATCGTGGCTCGCCGGCTGCGCCGGAACGGCCTTCGATGGCCACGTCTTCAAGAACGCCGATCTTTCGTTCAGGCTGGCGCGGATCCCCGCCGAGTGGCGGCCCATCGAATCGGACGAGGCGCTGCTCGCGTTTCGCGACGACCAGGCGCCGGCGAGCATCGTCCTGAACGGCCGATGCGGAAAGGACGGTGACGACGTCCCGCTCGCCTCGCTCACCCACCATCTGTTCCTCCAGTTCTCCGACCGCGCCATCGAGAACGAGGAGAAGATCTCCCTCGACGGCCGCGAGGCGCTGCACACCGAGCTCACGGCGAAGCTCGACGGCATCGAGAAGCGATTCACCGTGTTCGTGCTGAAGAAGAACGGCTGCGTGTACGATTTCGTCCACATCGCACCCCCGGGAGCCGCCGCCGAAAGCCGGGAGCGCTTCGTCGGTTTCGTGCAAGGCTTCTCGACGATCTCGCCGTGACCGAGCAAGCGCCCCCCAGCCAGGCTCGCCCGAGCCTCATCCCCGTGCCGCGCGAGATCGGCGTGGGCGAGCAGCTCTGGGGCTCGTTTCTCGAGCTGCTCCGTCAGGTGGGCGGCCTCAGCGAGATGGCCGCGGGCGCGGTGCGCGCGATCTTCCGCCGTCCGCTCGAGGGGCGCGAGATCGTGGCGCAGATCGAGTCGCTCGGCGTCGCGTCACTCGGCATCGTGACGGTGACCAGCGTGTTCATCGGGATGGTCATGGCCGTCCAGTTTGCGTTCGGCCTGCGCAAGTTCGGCGGGATGGAATACACCGGACGCGTCGTCGCGCTCTCCTTTGCGCGAGAACTCGCGCCGACGCTGACCGCCGTGATCGTCGGCGGCCGCATCGGCGCGGGCATGGCGGCCGAGCTCGGGTCGATGGCGGTCACCGAGCAGCTAGACGCGGTCCGCGCGCTCGGCGCCGATCCCCTGAAGAAGCTCGTGCTGCCGCGCCTCGTCGCGTCCATCACGGTCATGCCGATCCTCGCGACGTTCGCGCTGGTGCTCGGGTTCTCCGGCGCGATGTTCATCACCGCCTTCCAGTTCAACATTCCGGCCCAGTTCTTCTTCCGCAGCGCGCTGAGCACGCTCTCGATGAAGGACTTCCTGAGCGGGCTCTTCAAGACGCCGTTCTTCGGCGCGATCATCGCGCTCGTCGGCTGTCACTTCGGGATGACGACCCGCGGAGGGACGGCCGGGGTCGGCAACAGCACGACGCGCACCGTCGTCGTGATCTCGATCACGATCCTCATCGCCGATTTCTGGCTGACGAAGGTCGGGATTCTCTTCTGGCCTGACATATGATTCGAAATTCAGCCGGTTGAGTCGCGCCCGGGTGGCCGCCGAGTTGCTTGACCGGGAAAGCGCCGGTACCTAGAGTTTTTGCCAGAGGTCACGAGGAACTTTCGCCGATGCAGCGGATCTTCACGATCGAAGAGGTCGACGCGCTCATCCCCGAGCTGTCGCATCGCGTGAGCACGCTGCTCGCCCTGGGCGCGGAGATCGAAGGCCTCGTGCGCCGTCTGTCGCGCGAGACGGGCAAGCCCGTCGCGTCGCTCGATCCGCGCCCGGAGGAAGCGCCCGCGATGCGCACGTTACGCGCGAAGATCCGCGAGTGCGTCGTTCGCTACGAGAAGGGCTGGAGCGACATCCAGGAGCTCGGCGCCGTGGTGAAGGACACCAGCATGGGTCTCCTGGATTTCTACGGGAGGCTCGAGGGACGGCTCGTGTGGTTGTGCTGGCGCTTCGGCGAAGAGCGGCTCGGCTACTACCACGAGCTCGACGTCGGATTTTCCGGCCGGCAGTCCCTGGGAGCGGAGGCGCGCAGCCGGGTCCTCAACTGATGGCCGTCGACAAGCAGAAGGCCGAGCAAGCGATCGCCGCGTTTCTGAGGGCTCTCGGACACGATCCTGCCGTCACGCCGGAGCTCTCGCGTACGCCGGCGCTCGTGACGGAAGCGTTCGAGCGCGAGCTGCTCGCCGGCTACTCGATAGACGTCCCCGCCTTGCTCGCCGCCGAATCCGGCAAGCTTCGGCCCGAGGACCCGCGAGGGGCCGTGGTCCTCAGGAACGTGCAGGTCGCGACGCTCTGCCCGCACCACCTGCTGCCGGGGCTCGGCACGGCGACCGTCGCCTACATTCCGGGCGATCGCGTCGTCGGGATCGGCGCGCTGGCGCGCACCGTCGAAGCCTTCGCGCGCCGCCTCACGCTCCAGGAAACGATCGGCCTCGCCGTCGTGCAGGCCCTCGTCGACCACGCTGGCGCGCGCGGCGCCTATTGCCGCCTCGAGCTCTCTCACGCCTGTCTGTCGGCCAGGGGCGCGCGGCAAGCGGAAGCGACCCTCGTGACGGTCGCCCGTGCCGGCGAGCCCATCCCGGACGCGGACCTCGCAGGTGGGGGACGACCGTGATAGCGGTGGTGACGGGGCCGAGTCGGGGGATCGGCCGCGCCACCGCACTGGTACTGGCTGAAAAGGGGTTCTCGCTGGCCCTGCTGGGTCGGCCCTCGGGCTTGCTCGAGGATACCCTGGCGGAGGTCCGGCGGCGGGGAGCCCACGCCGAGGCGTTCCCCTGCGAGCTCCGGAACCCCGAGGAAATCAAGGCTGCGGCGGGAAGGGTCCTCGGATCCCTGGGCGTACCACGGGTGCTCGTGAACAACGCCGGAATCGTCCATCGTGCGGCGATCGAAGACATGACTCTTGCCGAATGGGACGAACAGCTCGACGTAAACGTACGAGCACCGTTTCTCTTCAGCCAGGCGTTCCTTCCCGAGATGCGCAAAAGAAAAATCGGGCGCATCATCCATGTCGCAAGCATCTCCTCGACGATCGGCTCCCCGATGGCGTCCGCGTACTGCGCTTCCAAGTGGGCTCTCCTGGGCTTCATGAAAAGCCTGGCGGAAGAGATCAGCGGGAGCGGTGTCGTGACGCTCGCGGTGCTGCCGGGTTCGGTCGACACCGCCATGCTCGCTGGTAGCGGGTTCTCGCCGCGCATGACGGCGGAGGACGTCGCGAGGACCATCGGCTTCTACGCGCTCGAGGCGACGGCCGCGCACAACGGCGGCGTCGTGGAGATGTTCGGCACATGATGGATGCTCCCTATTCGGCCGGCACCATCCTCGAAGAGGTCGCTCTCTTCCCGCTGCCGCAGGTGGTGCTCTTCCCGGGGGCCCTCATGCCGCTTCATGTTTTCGAGCCGCGGTACCGCGCCATGACCAGAGACGTGCTCGCGTCGACGCGACGCGTCTGCATCGTGCAGATCCCCGAAGATCACGACATCGACGACTTCGGGCAGCCGGAGGTCGCGGGCATCGCGGGTATCGGCGAAGTGGTGAAATGCGACGCGCTTCCGGACGGCCGATTCAACGTCCTCGTGGAAGGGAAGGCGCGCGCCAGGCTCGCGGAGCTTCCGTTCCGCCGGCCCTATCGAAAGGCACAGCTCACCATCCTGCCGTGTGCGGGCAAGACGCCCGACCCGGCACTGGTGCGAGCGCTGGTGTCCACTGCCACGCGTGTCGCTGGCATCGTGCGACAGTGTCACCCCGGCTTCCGCTTCTGCCTTCCGGAGACGGAGGACGCCGGGCGGCTCGCCGATGCGTGCGCGCACTACCTGGTGCTCGACGGCAACGAACGTCAGAAGCTCCTCGAGACGCTGGACATTGGCGAACGCCTGGAACGCTGTCTCGAGTTCCTCGTTTCCCAGCAGACGCTCCTCGGCGGCTGCGGCGAAACGATGCACTGATCGGCGCGACGAGAGCCCACTCGGCCGCTGCACCCGGCGCACAAAAGGGAAGGGCCCGTCACACCCGCTCTTCTCTACCGTTGCTCCCTTCCGGGCCTGGCGGGGTTCAAGACGCGCTGTTGACGGACCCGTGCTGCGGACGCCGCATTTCGTAAACGCTGCGTCACAGCTGGTCAAGGGCGAAGCCTCGCGCGCGACAGCCCTCGAGGAACAATTTATTGCCGCGGTGACAGCGTTGGGGGGCAGATTCGGACAGTGTGGCGGCTCGCCACGACGATTCCGGCGGCCGCCAGGCCACCTCTGGTGGATTGCCCTTTCCAATTCGGATCCGGCAGATGGCATGCCTCGTGCTCCAGTGGTCCCCCATGCCCGCCTCCGCAAACACGACGAGAACGCGTCGCCGGAGCTCCAGGACCCGCTCGCTAGTGAGCGACGCGAACGCACCGGGTGTCCGGCTGCTCGAAGCCGACAAGACGAATCGCTCCGTCGTCGAGCTGAGCTCGCCGAAGGCCGACAACCCGCTCTACCGGGCGTTCCGGGCGCTGCGCGCTCTTGGCGTGCAAATCGTCCACGCCGAAGTGCGCGCCGCCAGCGACCGCATGGTGCAGCGGCTGTATCTCATGGAGAGCGATGGGCGCTCGCTCGAGCCGGGTCGGTTGACCGAGGTGCTCGTGGCGCTCGGCCGCGCTCGCTCGCTGGGCCTGGCGGAGCGCATGCAGGGAGCCGCGCCGCTCGTCGCTTGAGGTCTCGCGGGTTGTCCGCCTTCGCGGACACCTGTCGCTCGTGACGACAGCCTCCGGCCAGCCAACCTTGGTGGGTGGCCCAGGCGAGCCTCGTCCGAGGTTGCGCATCCGTTCAGTCATAGCCGGCGATGAGCCTCGGCTAGGAGAGTGGGCTACTAGACGGAGACCACGCCGATGCGGCAACCCTCCGAGCCCCATCTCTTCGTCGTTCAGGCGCCGCCCGCGCCGGATGACGACTCAGGGCTGGTGAGGGCAGCCATCCACGGCGACCCTGGCGCGCCTGGTCTCATCTGGGATCGGTACTCACGTCTCGTGCGAGGGGTACTGCGGCGCTCCCTCGGTGACGACGAGGTCGACGACCACGTGCAGGAAGTGTTTCTTCGCTTCTTCCGCCAGGTCGAAGGGCTACGGAAACCCGGCTCGCTCCGGTGCTTCCTCATCGGTATCGCGATGAGGGTAGCGGGGTCGGAGCTGCGACGCCGACGGGTGCGGCGCTTCATGCGCGTCGCTCCCGCCGAGGAACTGGAGGGTGGTCCCGCGTCCCCGCGCGACGACGACGCGCGTGAAGCCGTGCGGCGCCTCTACGCGATCCTCGATCGCGTGGACTCGCGAACGCGCCTGCTCTTCGTGCTCAGGTACGTCGAAGCGCTCGAGCTCACCGAGATCGCGGAGGCGCTGGAGGTCTCCCTGGCGACGGCGAAGCGCCACCTGTCGCGCGCAGGAGACCGCGTCTTCTCACTTGCAGGGCGGGACGAGATGCTGCTGGGTTATCTTGCGAGTTCGGCTCACGTCAGGCGAGGTGCAGGGTGAAGCCGGCAATGGACCCCGACGAGCGCGACGAGCTACTCGAGCACATGGGGCGGCTCGCACGCGATGCGTTCCCCGACACGGCGAAGCCCGCTGCGTCCGCAACCGGCAAGCGTCAGCTGAAGCTCGCGCTCGCCGCTCGACGTCCGTCATGGCGCGCGGGTCGATGGACGGCGGTCGCGCTCGCCGCGGTGCTGGCGCTCGCGGCGCTTCTCGTGTTCCGCGCGTATCCCTCGGAGCTCGCATACGAGGTGGACGGCGTGTCGCCGAGCGATGGCGGATACCTGCAGGGAACGAGGCAGAACCCCGCCGTCGCGCATTTCACTGATGGCACCGAGGTGCGCGTCGGAGCAGGCGCTCGCGCTCGTATCGTGGACGTCGAGCGACGCGGCGCGCGCATCGCTCTCGAGCAGGGGCGCGCGCACCTGCGCGTCATCCATCGCCCGGAGGCGCGCTGGTCGGTGGAGGCCGGGCCGTTCTCGATCGCCGTGACGGGGACGGAGTTCGACGCCGAATGGTCGGCCGCCGACGGCGTGCTCGTCGTCGAGATGCGCTCCGGGGCCGTCATCGTTCGCGGCCCTCTCGCGGCGGACGGCATCGGTGTGCACGGAGGGCAGCGCCTGGTCGCGAGCGTACCGGAGGGACGTCTGCACATCGAGCCGCTCGACACGCAGGCACCCCGGGCGGGTTCGTCGGAGCCGGGCTCCGAGCGTACAGCCCGTGAGCCGGCCGGTAGAGCCGAGTCGGAGCACGCAAATGTCGTCGCTCAGGCAGAGACACGCCCTGGCGTAGCGCGTCCCGAAGCGCCGACGTCCGTCGACGCCCCCTCCGTGGAGCCGGCGGCCATCGATGCAAGGTCCCACGACGAGGTCCCGGGCGTGGAGCCAGGCGAAACGGCCGCGAAGGAGCGCTCCGGGAAGACCACGCCACCACGAGCGTCCGAAGCCGCAGCTCTGGCCCCTCCGGCGAGCTGGGGCAAGCGCGTCGCGAGCGGAGACTTCCGCGGCGTGATCTCCGACGCTGAAGGCAGGGGCCTCCAGGCGACCCTTGCCGAGGCACCGCTGGGCGATCTCGTCGCGCTGGCGGACGCCGCACGTTACACTGGAAACTCGTCCATCGCGCGCGACGCGCTCGTCTCGCAGCGCAGGCGCTATCCGAGCTCCGCGGACGCAAGGGCCGCGGCGTTCTTCCTGGGTCGAATCGCAGAAGATACGGGATCGACTGGCGAAGCGATTGATTGGTATGAGCGGTACCTGTCGGAAGCGCCCCGGGGAGCATTTGCAGCCGAGGCGCTCGGTCGCGAGATGGTGGCCGCTTCCAGGTCCCGTGGCGCCGCGGCTGGCGCCGCGGTCGCACGGCGCTACCTCGATCGATTCCCCGGAGGCCCCTATGCCGACCGCGCGCGCAAGCTCGCGGCGGGGCCGTGAGCTCGCGCGCGCAACCGGGTTCGTAGCTGCTCTCATCGTGGTCGGGTTGACGTGGGCCCGCGGCGTGCGGGCGGAACCGATGACCGTCGTACTCGTGCATAAAGCTTCGTCCGGAGACGTGCTCTCGGAGACGACGACGCGCTTGCGCGCCGAGCTCGCCGCAGCCGGCTTCGACGTGGACGAGCTCGTCGCCGAGCCGGGCGCGGACCCCGAAGAGCTGCTCGCCGCACGCACCACGTCGGCCCCGCCGTCGGCGACGCTCTCCGTGACGGAACACGACGACACCGCCGCCGTCGATCTGTCGTTCCTCGATCCGAAGACGCACGAACGCCAGGTACGCCACGTCGACATGCCGCCCGTGGCTCGGCAGCGCGGCCCTTCCGCCCTCGCCGTGCGTGCCGTCGAGCTTCTGCGCGCGAGCCTCCTCGGCGAGGCGCCGCGGGAAGCACCGACGCCCGAGCCGCCGAAGCCTCCCGAGCCGAGGTCGCGAGAACCCCGCCCCGGACGCGACGACGGCACCCCGGACCGTGGACGCGCGAGCGCGCGAGCGCCGTGGCTGGTCGGCGAGCTCGGCGCCGGCATGCTGTACGGCGCGCGCGGCATCTCGCCCGCGTTCGCCCCGCTGCTCAGGTTCCAGGCCGGCACCAGGACGTGGGCGGGGCGGGTGAGCCTGCTCGCGCCGGCCTTCGGCGGCGAGGTCTCCGCCGCCGGCGGAAGCGCGACGCTGCGCGAGGAGCTCCTGTCGCTCGATGCGACGGTCACGCTTCCGGCGAAAGGTACGCTCGCCTTCGTCGGTTCCGCGGGCGCGGGCGGCTACCACTGGCACGTCAGCGGCGAAGGCACCACGCCGAACGTGGGTCACGACGTCGAGCGCTGGGGCGCCGTGGTCGAGGCCGGGGCCGGCGCGCTGGTGCGCCTCGGTGCGCGTGCGGGTCTCCTGCTGGACGCGCAAGCGCTCTGGTTCGCGCCGCCGCTGGTCGTGCGCATCGCCGGCGTGGAGGCCGGCAAGAGCGGGCAGCCGACCCTGTGCGCGAGCATCGGGTTCTGGGTGGCGCTGTGAAGACGACACTTTGTACGCTGCTCGCCGCGCTCGCCACCGCGGGCTGCAGCCCGTCGAGCATCGACGCCGTGACCACCGTGGCCCTGGGCGAGGCAGGAGTCGTTCCGACCATGCCGATGGACGCAAGTGCCGACGCTCGCGTCAAGCCGACCGGAGCTGGCCTCCACACCAGTGGAACTCAGATCGTAGACAAGGACGGGAAGCCGTTCGTGATCCGCGCGGTGACCTGGTACGGCCTCGACTACGACTTCTACCCGCACGGCCTGAACGCTCTGACGATCGACGACATTCTCACGCTGATGAAGAAGAAGGGCTTCAACACGATCCGCCTGGCGTGGAGCTCGGAAATGCTCCACACGACCAGCAAGCCGCAGAGCATCAACTACACGGTGAACCCCGATCTGGTGGGGGTGAAGACGCCGCGCGATCTCCTCGACACGGTCATCGTCCACGCGGAGGCGCTCGGTCTGAAGATCATCTTGAGCCGGCGTCGCGCAAGCGCAGGCTCGTCCCCCAAACTCTGGTGGGACGGGACGTACGGACCGGAGAAGTTCGTCGAAGATTGGCTCGACCTTGCCGCGCAGTATCGGGGGCGGTCGAGCGTGATCGGCTGCGACCTCGAGAGCGATCTGCGTGGTGAGACCACCTGGGGGGACAACAACCCGAACACGGACTGGAAGGCTGCGGCCGAGCATGCCGGCAGCGAGATCCTGCTCCACGCGAACGCCGACGTTCTCATCTTCGTCGAGGGGATCGAGACGGTGGGCACCGCGAGCTACTGGGAGGGCGGGAATCTCCAGGGCGTGGGGACCGCGCCGATAACGCTCGCGGTACCGAACCATCTCGTCTACGCGACGCAGGATTTCCCGGTGACGTTCCCTGATCTTCCGAAGCAGGGGATCCCCTCCTGGTTCTCCGACCCGAGTTATCCAATGAACCTTCCGCAAGACGTGTGGGACCCGTACTGGGGGTTCGTGTTCGAGAAGGGCATCGCTCCCGTGTTCATCGCGGGGTTCGGCACCGCCTACATGAATCCGTCGGACATACTCTGGCTCTCGCAGCTCACCGCGTACATGAAGCAGAACGCTCTCGGGTTCGCCTATTATGCGCTGGATGAGGACGCGCCCGGCGGGCTCTACCTGGACTACGCGACGAGCACGTTGAACGAGAAGCTCATGACCGCTCTCGGCCCGATTCTCACACCGTAGCGTGCGTCACTCGTCCCAGAACGAATAGCTCACGCCGAGCGTGAACGTCTTCTCGCCGATGAGCGTCGCCTCGCCCACGACGTCGACGAGGCCGCCGATGGTGAAGCTGCCTCCCGCGCCGATGCCGTAGTGGTGTTCGTCGCCGCCGACGACGTCGTGGTCGCGGCGGCGCCAGAAGACGGGTCCGCCGAAGGCGCGCGCCGTCGCATAAGGGCTGAAGACGCCGCCCACCGTCTTGCCCGCGACGACGGAGAGCCGGTTATCCTGTGCTACGAATGACGTTCGCCCCGCTTCCGGGTTCCAGGTGTGTGCGCCCGAGACCCCGATGACGAGCGCCGTGGAGACGAACCAGCCGTGCCCCGATCTTCCGAGCCATTCGCGCGCCGCCGTCGCGCTGACGAGCCAGCCCGGCTCGAGGTCGTAGTGAAGCCCACGGTCGACGAGGCGCCCGCCAACGATGCCGCCTGCGCCGAGACGCAGCGACACGACGTCACCGAAGCGGCGCCCGAACGAGCCCACGATCACCTGCTCGTTCAGGTCGGTGTTCGGACCGGAGTCGAACGAGATGCGCGTCGACAGCGCTCCCACCGACGCACCCGCGAGCCACGCGGCGCGTCCCTTTCCTTCTTCGCCACCTTCACATCCCGCCGGACCGACGGGTGGACTGAGGCCTCAGGCGTGGGACGTCACGGCCCGCGTGAGCCCGACGACGAGCGCGGCCGTGAAGACGAGGTGAGAGCGAGTGCGCATGATGCCGTCGAGACGTACGCCTCGGTGCCTGAGAAGTCCACTACTTGGCCGGCACCGACAGCGTCACCTGCCGGCTCCTCGGCCGCAGCAATTGCGGGTCGCGGGGATTCGCGTCATGGAGAAGGTATCCGGAAATGACACCGGAGACAGAGCCTCCATTGCTCGAAAGAGCGCTCTCCTGGGTCCCCTTCGTGGTGTCGGCCGCTCTCGTGGCCACAGCGGTCGACCTGGCGATCCGGCGGCCCACCCTCGGGCTCGTCCTGGCGGAGCTGTCGCTCGTGCTGCTCGTCCCGCAGCTCCTGCAGCGACGCAAGCTCCGGCGTGTGCTCAAGTCCGGCGACATCGACGCGGTTCTTTCCGCGTGGGAGTCGTCCGTCGATCGAGTGCCGCACCCCGAGACCATGGCGCCGCTCATCACGGCCACGGCGCTCGCCGCACACGGGCTCGGCGAGCGGGCGCGCCGGGCGCTGAACCTCGCGCGGCGAGGTCCGGCATGGGAAGCGGCCATCGAGCAGCGCCTCGTGCTCGACACGCTGCTCTCGGTATTCGACGGCGACCCCGAGCGCGGCATGGCGAGCGCCGCCGCCCTCGAGCAGCTCCCGCTGCCGAGCTCGCCGTTCCTGCGCAGCCGTGTCGCGAGCCTGCGCAACGCCATGGGAGCGTTCGCGCGCGCATTCGCGCATCGGTCGAACGCCGGAGACCTGACGACCCTGAAGTCGGCAGCACGCCAGAACCCGCTCGTGTACTGGGCGATGCGCTACGCTGCGGCCGTCGCGAGCATCGACGGCGGTGAGCCGCGGGAAGCCGTGCGCCTCCTGGAAGGCGCGCCCCACTGGCCGAGAGACTCCGCGTTCGCGGCATTTCACGAGGAGATCGCGGCACACGCCGTGGCGCGCTGAGCGCGCAGGAAGCATCGATCATGGGAGCCGGACGGCGACCGACAGGCAACAGCGAGATCCCGGACCTCGGCGGACCCCCGCCGGGTCCGAACCGCGCCGCAGGGCGCTCCGGCATGACTCCGGCGGCAACCGGCTCGCTCGCGCCGAGGCGCATGAGCGGCATGACCCCGGCGGCGAGCAGCTCGCTCCCGCCGAAACGCATGAGCGGCATGACTCCGGCGGCAACCGGCTCGCTCCCGAGCCCGTCGCTCACGCCGCAGTCATCACTCGAGAGCAACGCGGGCGCCGGGGACGCGCTGTTCGGTTCCGGCACATTCGACGCGGAGCATTTTGGCGGCGAGAGCCTTTCTCTATCTCTCGCCGACGACGCGGAGCTCGACGACGGACATCGAACCACCCATTCAATCTCGCTGGAGGACGAGGAGGACGTCCTCGAGCAAACGGCGACCAGCGCGCGTTCGTTGCCGGCGCGGCCCCTCGAGAGCGCTCGACACTGGCCATCGGGGCTCTCGCCGGATTCGGCGTCGATCGAGCTCGACACCGCCGAAGTCGCGATGACCGCCGAGTACGGCGCGGCACCCGCCGGCTATCTCGAGGCACTGGGGTACGCCGCGCGTGTGTTCAATCGCAAGCGCGCCCTGCGCGCGCGGGTGAAGGAGCTGAACGATCGCTTCCTTTCCGCCGAGCGCGACCGCGACGCGCTCCTCGCCGGCATGATCGACGCGCTCAGGCCCGCGCTCGAGCGCTCCCCCGACGGCCGCAAGGTCCTCGAGTCGCTCGGGCGCATCGAAGCCCTCGCCGACGAGAAGCGCTCCGCCCTCACCGGCTTGAACGCGGGGTTCACACGGCTGGGCGCCGAGCTGACCGTCGAGGCAACGGGCCTGGCGAACGAGCGCGCGGCGAACGAGCGCGACCAGGAGCTCGCGAGAGCCGTCCTGGCGGAGCGGCTGCACGCGCACGATCGGGTCGAGGCGCGCAGGAAGCGTCTGTACATCGAGGTGCGCGCCGTCCTCGACGTCGTGGAGAAGGCCGGCGGACAGCCGTCGCCCGCGCAGGCGGCGCAGCTCGCGGCGCGGGAAGCCGAGATTGCGGCTCAGAAGCCGGAGCTCGAGCACACCGAGCGCGAGGTCACGGAGTCAGAGGCCGTCGTCGCGGCGGCGGAGGTGGTGGGCAAGGACATCGCGCGCCGTGCTCGCGACGTCGAACGCCGGCGTGCCGTGCTCGCGACGGAAGCACAGAAGCAGCTCGGGGCGCACAGCCAGGGAGTGAACGAGGCCGAGGCGCATCGCTCGGAAGCGGTCGTGGAAGCGGCACGCAGTGTGCTGGCCGCGCGCGGTCGCGTGGCGGACGTCCCGGGTTCGACGCTCGACGCGATCGCCCGCGCCGATGAAGCCGTGGCGGGACGTGCCCGCGACCTGGAGCGCCACGTGCGTGCCCTCGACGCCTACGACCGCGACGGCATGAAGAAGGGCGTCACGGCCGCTCTAGCGATCCTCGCGGCGGTCATGATCGTGCTCCTCGTGGTGCTCGGCCGCTGAGAGCCGCCCGCGTCGCGGCTCAGCTCGACGGCTTGATGATCCCGAGCGCCTGCTGCCGCTGCGAGAGCGCCTCGATCTCGCCGTCGGTCTCCTCGAGCGGCGCGTCGAACTCGACGCCGATCTCCCACGGCCAGACGTCGGAGAGCTCGATGTCGCGGCGGTCGGCGCGCACCACGCGGCCGTTGGCCGGCACGGGAGCTTCTCCTTCGCCGCGCACGTAGAGCAGGAGATGCACGGCGAGGCCGTGAGGCAGCTTCGCGCGGGTGAAGAGGCGTGCTCCACGCGCGCTCACGTCCCGGATCAGCGCGAGGTCTTGCGGATCGTTGGACGACTCGAGATACGCGGGGATGCAGGCTATACGCCGCGCGGCTACCCGCCTCTCTTCCACCTGGTGATGGTCTTCCCGTCGCGGGCCACCTGTCAACGCGGTTCGCCGGATAGCAGAAACGTCTGGCCGCGGCGCCGGCACTGCCGCGGCGCCGCCCGGCCAGCAGGGCGATCAGAGCGGAATGTTTCCGTGCTTCTTCGGCGGATTCTTCTCGCGCTTGTTCTTGAGCATCTCGAGGCACGTCGCCAGGCGCTTCCGGCACTCGCGCGGGTAGATGACCTCGTCGACGAAGCCGAGCTCGGCCGCCTTGTAGGGGTTCGCGAACTTCGCCTTGTACTCGGCGACGAACCCGGCGCGCGCCTTGTCCTTGTCCTCGGCCTTGTCGATCGCGTTCTTGTAGACGATCGAGACGGCCCCGTCGGGACCCATGACGGCGATCTCCGCGGTCGGGAACGCGAGGCTCACGTCGCCGCGGATGTGCTTCGAGCTCATGACGTCGTAAGCGCCGCCGTACGCCTTGCGCGTGATGACGGTGAGCTTCGGCACGGTGGCTTCGCAGAAGGCGTAGAGCAGCTTCGCGCCGTGCGTGATGATGCCGTGGTGCTCCTGGTCGACGCCAGGCAAAAATCCGGGGACGTCCACCCAGGTGACGATGGGGATGTTGAAGCAATCGCAGAAGCGAACGAAGCGCGCGGCCTTCAAGCTCGCGTCGATGTCGAGCACTCCGGCCAGGTACGCCGGCTGATTCGCGACGATGCCGATCGGGCGCCCGCCGATGCGCGCGAAGCCCACCACCATGTTCTTCGCGTAGCTCTCGTGGATCTCGAAGAGGTATCCGTCGTCGACGACGGCGGCGATGACCTTCTTCATGTCGTACGGCTTGTTGCTCTCCGCGGGGATGATGCCGTCGACCGCCGCACTGTCGCGATCCACGGGATCTTCCGTCGGCTTGACGGGAGGATCTTCCGTGTTGTTCGAAGGAATGAAGCCGAGCAGCTCGCGGATCTGAGCAATGCTGGCGCGATCGTCGGGGGCGGTCAGATGCGCGACGCCGCTCTTCGACGCGTGCGCGGTGGCGCCGCCGAGCGTCTCCTTGCTCACTTCCTCGTGGGTGACGGTCTTGATGACGTCCGGGCCCGTGATGAACATGTAGCTGGTGCCCTCGACCATCAGGATGAAATCCGTGATGGCCGGCGAGTACACCGCGCCGCCCGCACAGGGGCCCATGATGGCGCTGATCTGTGGGATGACGCCGCTCGCGAGGGTGTTGCGCAGGAAGATGTCGGCGTAGCCGGCGAGCGACTCGACGCCTTCCTGGATGCGCGCGCCGCCCGAGTCGTTGAGACCGACGACGGGCGCGCCGGTCTTCATCGCGAGATCCATCACCTTGCAGATCTTCGACGCGTAGGCCGCGCTGAGGGAGCCTCCGAAAACGGTGAAGTCCTGAGCGAACACGAAGATGCGACGGCCCTCCACCGTGCCGTGACCGGTGACGACGCCGTCACCGAGGATCTTCTGCTCCTGCATGCCGAAATCGGCACAGCGGTGCGTCACGAAGCGGTCGAGCTCGATGAAGCTGCCGGGGTCGAGCAGGAGGTCGATGCGCTCGCGCGCGGTCAGCTTGCCGGCGGCGTGCTGCTTCTCGACCCGGTCCTTGCCGCCTCCCTCCAGTGCCTTGGCGTTCCGCTCGTCGAGCTCCTTGAAGAGGCTTGCCTTGCTTTCGGACATCGGGAGCGCGGGTACCACAGGGCGCGCTCCGAGTCAGTAGCTGGCCCATCGACGCCGACGTCGTCACCGAGGGATCAAAGATCCGGACGACGCGAGCGGAGCGAGCGCGCCGAAGGCGGCGGGGGGAGCAGTTCGCCGAAGGCGAAGCTGCGGGGGGCTAAGGCCCCCCATAGTCAGCAACGACACTGGACGGGCGCGCAGCCGCGCTCAGGGCGGATCGACGTAGTCGACCTCGACG
>CAYUAW010000059.1:25223-28915 GCA_964442485.1 uncultured Polyangiaceae bacterium | reverse complement strand
CGCGTGATACCGAAGTCGATGAGCTTGACGTTGCCGACCCGGCTGACGAGGACGTTCGACGGGGAGATATCCCGATGAACGATGCCGAGCGAACGGCCGGTCTCGTCGGTGGCCCCGTGCGCAAACGCGAGCGCCATGAGCACCTCCCGCGCTACGTACAGGGCGGCGCCGGCAGGGATCGCTTCGCCGCGTTGCGCTGCAGTCTTGAGGAGGGTGGAACACGAGATGCCGTCCACGTACTCGAGCACGATGAAGAGCTCGCCCTCGTGCTCGCCGAACTCGAGAACCTGGGCGATGTTCGGATGGGTGAGCGTGGCGGCGATGCGCGCCTCGTCGCAGAACATCTGGATGAGCTGCGAGTCGTCCGAGAGCTCGGGCAGGATCCGCTTGATGGCGACGCGCTTGGTGAAGCCGTGGGGGCCGCTGCGGCTGGCGAGGTAGACCTCCGCCATCCCTCCTTCGCCTAGCTTTCGCTCGAGCACGTACGTGCCGATCGACGCTCCCGCGGCGGCGCGTACCACTGCCATCGTTCACAGAGTATTCGATTGGTACGCTGTCCGCTCGAGATCTTCTCGGGACAGCGTGCGCGCACCCGTGAGCATCGCCACCATGGCGGCGCCCCGGAGCGAGCTGTGGATATTGCCGATGTGCACGGTCATCGCGTCGTGTGGTCCGTCTCTCTACCTTTGCCTACGAAAACTCGGAATCAGCGGGAAACTCCGCCGATCCGTACGACACGACGGCACCGGTGCATAAGACTCATCGCGGTCGTGACCAACGCATGACCACCTCGGGCGGCCGCATGCATGTGTGCATCGGTGCGCCGGGCGCACCTCCCATCCCGTGTTTCAGCGTCAGGCTTTTCGATTCGAAAGCGGATGGATCTCGGGGGGATTCGAATCGAGCAGCAGCTCGAGCTTCGGCGCGCGCCCTAGCCCGGGCATCGAACCGACCTTCTGCGCCTGACGCTCTGTAACCAAAGGCAGGGGTGCTTCGCTCTCGAGCGCCGCAGGAAGGGATGGTTTCACCGACGTTCCGAAGGGGGCGGTCAGCGCCATGAACTCGGCCGCGCTCTGGGGACGCAGGCCAGGCAACTTCGCCAGAGCCGAGAGCACTATCCGGTCCAGCTCGGCTGGAATCACCGCGTTCCAGCGGCTGGGCGGCACAGGTGCGGTGGAGAGCATCTTCGCGATGATCTCGGTGGGTGACGACCCATCGAAGGGGACGACACCGGTGAGCAGCTCGTACAGGATGACGCCTGCTGCGTAGAGATCGGCGCGCGCGTCGACCGATTCACCCCGTGCCTGCTCTGGCGGCATGTACTCAGGAGTTCCGAAGATGGCGCCGCCATCGTCGCCGTGAAAGTGCGTGTCACCGAACACGCCCTGCGCGATCCCGAAGTCGAGCACCTTCACGACGGGCTGGTCGGGCCGCGGATGAACCACGATGAGATTGTCCGGCTTCAGATCGCGGTGAACGATCCCCAGGCCGTGTGCAGCGTGCAGCGCCGCAAGCACCTGCAACACGAGCTCGACCGCGTAGGAGACGCCCATGTGGCCGCGTCGGTCGATGACGGTGCTCAGCGTCTCGCCGTCGCACAGCTCCATCACGATGAAGGGCATCCCCTCGTCCGAGACTCCGATGTCGAAGACGTCGACGACGTTCGCGTGAGCGATGCGCGCCGCAGCCCTTGCCTCCGCCAGGAAATGGGAGCGTGTGCCGGAATCCTTCGACAGGTGGGCGTGGAGGATCTTCACGGCGACCGTGCGACCGAGCAGGACGTTCTCGGCCTCCCAGGCTTCCGCCGCGGCGCCCGCGCCTAGACGCCGCACGAGCCGATACTTGCCCGAGAGAAGATCGCCGACGGACCAGGTCATGAATGGAAAAAGGGCCGCGAACGTGGAGTTCGCGGCCCTATCACCATAGCTTCTTCGCGGGGATTTGTCCCTCGGTCGAGCTCGCGTCTTTCAGGTCAATGTATGCCGCCGATGGGCGTACACCCGCTCGCCGTCTTCACGACACCGGCGGCAAATTTCGCGCACGTGCCCGGGCAGACGAGGATCTGCGTTGGATTCGTCGGCGAATCGTAGAACCAGCCGTTGCCCATGTTCAGGTCGCAGTCCCCGAGGCCCGTGAGCTTCGGAACCTGAGCTTCGACCATGGTCGCGCTCGGCGTGTAGGTGACCGCGACCTGATCGATGTTGAGCTGCTGGCCCATTGGCGGCGCCGGGAGGTTGAACTTGCACTGGAGCTGCGAGCTCGAGATGCTGAGCATGGCGTTGACGAACTGCGACCCGATATCACCGCCGTTGATGAGGAACGGCTCGTTCGTACCGCCTGCTTCGGCGAGCGCCTTCAGGTTGGAGCCACCCGGGCCGAGGTTGAAGCCCACGACGAACGTGCGCACCGGAGGATCGCTCTCGAACGCCGTCTTCGCGATCTGCGCGATGTCGGTGATGTCCTGCGGGTCGCACTCCGTCGGGAACCCGTCGGTGACGAGGACGACGACCGGCGCGTGCCCCAGGTGATTCGGCGCCCACGCCTTCATGTGCGTGATCGCCCCATTGAGCGCAGCGGAGGTCGGCGTGAAAGCAGTGGGCTGGTGCTTCTGGATGGCGCCGGCGACCGCAGCGGCATTCCCGGGAAGGACGCCGAGCTCGACCTCGGGCGTCTTGTAGTCGGCCATGCACGACTGCGGCGCGATCCCGTTCAGCGGGAAGAACTGGATGCCGACGGTCATCGCGGGCGAGCCTGCCTGCATGCCGGCCGCCCTCGGATCGTTCACGAAGTTCGTGACGGCTTGCTGCGCCGCCTGCCACCAGCTCACAGGGGGATTCGAATTCGGCAAAGGATCACCCATCGAGGAGGACTGGTCGAACATGATATACATGTCGACTGGAGCCGGCTCGGCCTTGAAGGCCTGTTCGCCGCAGACGTTCATGACGCCGCCAGCGCCGGTCATCCCCGTCGTTCCAGCCGCGCCGCTGCCGAAGAGCACCATGGTACCGCCGGCGCTGGTGTCGATGGTGGACGCGCCCCCGGCTCCGGCGTTCATCAGATCCACTGGCCTGATGGTTGAACCGCCGCTGGTGTTGTTGCTGCTGCAGGCCCCGGCCCACGCCGCCGTCGCCATCGCCACGAGTACAGTCCATCGTCTCAGCGCCATCGTTTGACCTCGCCGTATTGGTTTCGTATCGCGCCGTGAGCGCGCCGGGTTATCTCGAGTTAAGTTGCGCTCCGGCCCTCGGTCCGACCCGCGTGCGAGGAGCATACTCGATGTTTCGAACAAGTCGACCCGGTGAGCCCTATTGCGGTTACACCCGCGCACGACATGCAATTCCGTCGAAGTCTTCTTGTCGAGCTAAAACCATGACCGGTGCTCGGCCGCACTCCGTTGATCAATCGAGCTCTTGCCGCCGTGCCTACACTATTGCACCGAGTGTGCACGCAGCATGAATGAACACTCACGCGGCGCGCTTCGTGGCGCAGCCGACCGTGATGTTGACCTGACCGCCGATCGCCCCCGACACCTGCATGCACGTCGCGGGGCACAGATTGATCTTCGTCGGAGCCGCAGGGTTGTCGTAGTACCAGCCGCCCGTGTTCGGATCGCACGTGGCCATGGTCACGCCCGGGATCGTCGTCGGCATCGTCTGACCGGGCGGGATGAACTCGACGTTCACCTTCCCGGG
>CAYUAW010000059.1:18353-25123 GCA_964442485.1 uncultured Polyangiaceae bacterium | reverse complement strand
GTGATCTGCTCGCCTTTGTTCGCGATTCCGACGCACGTCATGCTCGTTGGGTCCGTCGGCATGATGTTGCCCAGATCCGGGACGCCCCCCGAGTTGGCCGACGAACTCCCGAGACCCGCACCGTTCGCGCCGGACGCCGTGGAACCCGAACCGGGCCCGACAGCCCCCGCCCCCGCGCCCGTACCGCCCATTCCGAGCCCGGCGCCCCCGGCGGCCGTGATGCCCTGGCCCGTGCCGTTCGAGGAGCTCGCCGCGCTGCAAGCCGCAACGGCAAGGCCAATGGACCAGAGCCCGATAAGACGAGGCACAAGCATGGGAATTCTCCGCATCCGGTCGTGTATGGCGACTTACACGCTCTCGTACGACCTGAAGTCTAGAAGCCAAAAAGCGAACGCGCGAGGCCATTCGCTCGCGATGGATTTTTCTGTCGCTTCAAGGAGTCCGAGGAGCTAGTCGTCGGCCTGTGAGCTCACCCGTGAGCTCTATTGCGACAGGATCATCACCACGAGCAGCACGACCCAGATCGCGCCAAGGTAGTGCCAGTACCAGACGCAGAACCGAACGCCGTCACTTCGCGAGCTCGAGTACTCGCGGTTCGTGGCTCGATTGATGACGATGCCGAGCGGAATGAACCCGCCAAGGACGTGCAGCGCGTGCAGGCCCGTCAAGAGATAGAACGTGAACGCGAACAAGGTCGGCCGCGCATACGCCATCTGCTCGTGGAACATGTGCGCCCAGTTGAAGCCCTGACCGATGAGGAACGCCGAGGCGAAGGCCAGCCCGAGCCACAGCGAGCGGCGCAAGGACTCCTGGCGGTTCTCGACGACGCTTCGGTAGGCAGAGTGCATCGCGCCGCTGACCCCGAAAAGGATCGCTGTGCTGGCAAAAAGCCCCACAGGGAGGCCAGGCGAAGCTTCCGGCCGAAACACGGCGACCTGTACACGGGTCACCACGTACGCGATCAGCGACGCCGTGAACAACACGCCGATCGTGACGAAGCCCAGAATGACGAGAAGCTGCTCCGACGACATCTTGAACGACGGCTGCCGGGGACCCGGCGTTTCCCGGGAATCCGAACGAAATGAGTAGCTGTCGCGCATCGGTGCGAGAAACAGTGCTAGGACAGCCGGAACACCCCCGCAAGGCAAGGCCGTGGCGAGCGTGAATCCACCCCGCTGGCTCGCGCCCCTGGTGGCGGGAGCAGTCCTCGTCGGCTGGCTGGAGGTCGCCGCCGACGCAGTCCACCGTTCCGGGTGGGAGGGAGTCCCGCGCGGGGCACACGCGGTCGCCGCGATGGTTCTCCTGACCTCCGTCGGTGTGCTCTCCGCGTTCGTCTCGGCCCTCCTCGTCGCCGCCTACCAGGGGCTCGACCGCCGCCTGTCCCGTCGCTTCGGCACGGCTCGGTGGCTCGCGCCGGTGGGCGGAGCCACCCTCGCGGTGGCCTGCACGGCGAGCACCGCCTTCTGGACGTTCTCGGGCGAGCGCATCCGAGGGACGGGCGTCGCGGCCTGGGGCCCCTGGGCGCTCATCGCCCTCGCCGCTGGCGCGGGCGCGCTCGCGGCGCTCGCGCTGAAGGCGCTCGGCCGTCTCGTGGGGGAGGGCTCTCCGCGGGTCTCGCTCGCCCTCGGGGGAGCGCTGCTCATCGTCGCGGTCGTTCTGTGCCGGCTGGATCTGACCTTCTACGTCTCCCTCTATGCGCGCCTGCACACCCTGCTGGAGGCTGTCGCGTGCTTCCTGTCGGCAGTGGCGTTCCTCCTCGCGCTGTCCGTGGGCACGCGACGGAGCGAGCGGCTCGCTCGGCTGACGAAGAACTTCGCAGCGATCACCGGGGTCGTCGCGGTCAGCTTCGTCTTCGTCGAGCCGCTGCGGCGGTGGGTCGAGGACTCCCTGCGACACGCCTGGCGGGAGCCGGTCTACGTGGGGCGCATGCTTTCCCGAGCGCAGATTGCGGAAGGATTCGTGCGGGATCCGCGGGGCTGGAGGGGCGCGACGATGTCGAGCGTCGTGAAGCTCCGCGAGCGCTACGACATCGCGACGACCTCGCGGAGTGCTGAATGGGACGCTTCCCTCGAAGAGCCGGCATGGCTGAAGGAGAAGCTCGGCAGGCTCCGCGGCGCGAAGGAGCCCAACGTGCTCGTCTTCTACGTCGACACCCTGCGCGCGGACATCGCCCGTGACCCGAAGGTCATGCCGAAAGCGAACGAGTTCGCCGCGCAGGCCATCGACTTCCGCCACGCTTACACCACGGGCTCCGACACCCTCCACGCGCTACCCGGGATCACCGGCGGCAGCTTCGACATCTTCTCCGAGCAGCCGAACGACCTGTTGCGCGTCGCGCGCGCAGCTGGGTTTCGTTCCGTGCTCACCGTCGCGCAATCGGCGCACGAGTTTCTCTCGAAGATGCTCCCCCAGTTCAAGTTCGAGGAAACCGCCGAGGTGCAGGACTACGCAGCCGGCAACGAGAACGTGTGGGGATACGGCGCTGACCAGCCGACGTCCTCGCGGCTGGTCGATCGCGCGCTCGACTGGCTGCGCGAGCACCAGGGTCAGCGCTTCTTTCTCTGGATGTTCAACTTCGACGTGCATAACTGGCGCGAGCTCGACGAACCCTATGTCCGGCAGAAGGGCAAGCAGTACGGCCTCTACGACGAGTCGGACCCCGTGTGGCGCTACCGGGTGGTGGCTCATGACGTCGACACGCAGTTCGGCAGGATGCTCGAGGGCCTGCGCGACCTCGGCATCGCCGACGACACCGTCATCCTCTTCGTCTCCGATCACGGCGAGGGCCTCGGGCGCGACGGGTTCTGGGTGCACTCGGTGTTCCTCTGGGAATCGCTGGTGCACGTGCCCCTGTTGCTCAAGATGCCGGGCGTCGCGCCGACCGCGGTCGACGAGGTGGTCTCCCTCGTCGACATCGCGCCGACCCTCGCTCGCTCCATGGCGCCCAACGCCGATACCACCGGGTACCAGGGCGAGGACCTGCTGAGCTACCTGGTGCCCGGAAGGCCGCGCCGGCGGCTTCCCCTCGTCCTCATGAGCACGCTGAAGGAGGTCCCTGTCCGGCTGGGCATCATCGACGCCACCTCCCCGTGGAAGCTCGTGCTCCCCCTGGAGGGCGCAGTGCCGGAACTCTACGACATCCGCACCGGCGACCCGGACGCGCTGGATGTCTCGAGGGATCACAACGCGGAAATGTTGCGCCTCCTGAACGAGCTTGTGAGAGCCCCGCTATTCCCCCGCCTGAGCGAAGCGGGGAAAGACGGCGCGCTCGATCAAGCTGCGCTGGAGGGGCGGACCGCCATCGATAAGGAAGCCGCCGAAAGCCGCGTCGGAAAGTGAGACGGACGGGAGAAACTGGCCTAAGCTGGCGAGAATATCCGCCATGAAGCAGAGAGCCTTCCTCGGGTCCGCCGCACTCGCCCTGGCACTGATCGCATCGACCGCGCACGCCGATGACGTGCAGGTCAGCGACTCGGCGCGTCAGCACTTCAAGACCGGCGTCGCGTACATGCAGGACCCCGACGGCGCCCGCTACGAGGAGGCGTACCACGAGTTCAAGGCCGCCTACGCGGACTCGCCCTCGTGGAAGATCCTCGGCAACCTCGCAATCACGGCGATGAAGCTCGAGCGCGACGGAGAGGCGATCGACGCGTACGAGAAGTACCTCGCGCAGGGTGGCACGCAGATCGATTCCGCCGAGCGCGCCCAGGTCGAGCGAGATCTGCTCACGACGAAGGCGGGCGTGGTCAGCGTCTCCGTCAAGGTGACGCCCGCGGCGGGCGTCACGCTCACCGACGAACGCCAGCCGCTCGCGGGCCGCCCCGTGACGAACCGGTACGACGTCGCGCAGGACGGCACCTTGCAGGCCGGAATCCGTCGCGGTCGCCACAAGGTCACCGCATCCGTCGACGGCTACGTCGATCAGACGTGGGAATTCGATGCTGAGCCGGGCCCCGCGCAGGCGCACGAGTTCGTGATGCAACCGACCCCCGTGGCGCAGCCCACCGTGGGGCAGCCGGTCGGCGTGGGCGTCGCGCCACCGGAGGTACGGACGTCGCGCCCCCTGTCGACGCCGGTCATCATCTCGGGCATCGCGACGGGGGCGCTCCTCGTCGGGACGGGAGTCGTCGGCGGGCTCGCGCTGGCAAAGGGCAGCGACTACAAGAGCAAGAACGACGGCCAGCACGTCGCGGAGGCGAAGAGCGCCCACGACAGCGCGCAGACGCTCAACATCGTGGGCGACTCGCTCCTCGGAGCCACCGTGGTCGGCGCCGTGGTCACGACGATCCTCTTCCTGAACCGCCCCAGCGTGAGCTCGACGCCAGCCGACAGCGGCACCACGGCACGCCGGATCGACGTGAGCCCTGCCGTCGGAATGAGCGGCGGCGGCATCGTGATGAGCGGGCGATTCTAGCGAGCCCCGCGCCGCGGGCGCTGACCGCGGAAGAGACCAATGGTCAGCGCTGGCGCAGGGGGTGCGCTGCAAACCGTTCCGCTGTACGTTTCCGGACCCGTGAACCGGCTTCCGCAGAGGTGTCTCGCGCTCTTCGCCGGGGCACTGGCGTTCGCGAGCCTGCGCTTCCAGGCCGCGACGGTCCGCGCCGACGCGCCCACTCCCGTCGTCGACGTGTGGACCTTCGGCCGGAACAACGTCGGGCAGCTCGGACAGGTTCCACCGAACACCACGATCCCATGGCCGATGCACGAGGCGCGGCACTGGGTGACGGTGGCGGCGGGCACGAGTCACACCCTGGCTCTCACGGATCAGGGCGAGGTGTTCGCCTGGGGGAGCAACACGAGCGGCCAGCTCGGCAATGGCACCACTACCGACAGCGCGTTGCCGGTCGCGGTGACGGGCCTCACCGGCGTCACGATGATCGCCGCGGGGAGCGCCCAGAGCTTCGCGTATCGCGCCTCTGACGGCGCGCTCTGGGGATGGGGCGACAACTCACAGGGGGAGCTCGCGCAGCCGGACACGCTGACGATCAGCACGGTGCCGGCCCCGATCTCCGGGGTCGGCGCGATCACCGCGCTCACCGCCGGCGGCGCGCACACCCTGGCGCTCGGCGCGGACGGTACGGTGTACGCATGGGGCAGCAACCTGCGCGGCCAGCTCGGCCAGGGGGACACTTCACTCCGTCGCTCCCCGACGGCCGTCCCGCTCGGCGCGCGCGCGATCGCGATCGCCGCGGGCGGCGCCCACAGCATCGCGGTGACCGAGGGCGACGGTCAGGCTTGGACCTGGGGCTGGAACGTCTTCGGGCAGCTCGGCGACGGCACGCAGGGCCAACCGATGCAGGCCAATCCCACACCGCGCAAGGCGCTCGGCGTCGTGGGTGTGGACCAGGTATCCGCCGGCGATCTCCATTCACTGGCGCGCACGCCGGACGGCCACGTATGGGCGTGGGGCTACAACACGGAGGGGCAGGTCGGAGATGGCGCCACGACGCCCGCAAACACGGGCGTCTTGACCCCGGTACTGCTGAGCACGATCGACTCCGTGGCGGCGCTCGACGCGGGCGGCATTCATTCCATCGCGCTGCGTTCGAACGGCGAGGTCTGGACCTGGGGGAACAATCAGTTCGGAGCGTGCGGCACGAACGGCAGGGGGCAACACTTGAACCCCGAGCCCGTCTTCGCGGGTCTGAACGGCACCGCCGTCGCCGCCGGTGGCTACCACTCCGTGGTCCTGTCGGCGCCCAGACCGGTCGCCCATGCCATTGACGTCGGTGACTCGTCGGCGAGCGTCGCTCCGCTCACGCTACCGCTCCTTCACGATCGGCAAGGGCCGGCGGACGTCACCGCCCTCGCGGCGGGCTGGCAGCATGTCCTCGCGCTCGACGGCAACCACCGCGTGTGGTCCTGGGGAGACGATTCGGCGGGGCAGGTCGGAACTCCGGACGGCTCGCACGTTGCGCCCGAGCTCGTCGACGTCCCGCTCGGCGACGCGGTGGGCTTCGTGCAGGTCGCGGCGCGCGCCAATCAGAGCTTTGCGCTCCGCTCGGACGGCGCTGTGTTCGCGTGGGGCGACAACCGCTACGGCGCGCTCGGCCTCGGCAGCGTCCAGCTCGCGGACCACCCCGTCCAGGTGCCGGGCCTCGCTCGCATCGTGGCGGTGGGGGCAGGGGAGCGCCACACCATCGCGCTCGACGAGGATGGCACCGTGTGGGCGTGGGGCGGCAACCAGGAAGGCGAGCTCGGAAAGGCCAGGAGCACGACCCTGACCACCGCTCCCACGCAGATAAGCGGACTCTACGGCATCACATCCATCGCCGCCGGCGGGTTCCACAATGCGGCCATCGACATTGTCGGAACTTTGGTTCTCTGGGGCGACGGCTTTCACGCCCAGCTCGGTACGGGCGGCATCGACGGCAGCACGTCCGTCGTCAACGCCGCGCTTCCGCCGGACGTCGTCGCCGTCTCCCTCGGCCGCTTCCATTCGCTCGCGCTCCGCGACGGCGGCTCGGTGTGGAGCTTCGGCGACGCGAGCGCCTGCCAGCTCGGCGACGGCACGGTGCCCGGCGTCTGGACGCCGATGCACGCACACCTGCCGGTGAACGCCGCCGCGGTGGCGGCGGGCGACTACCACAGCCTCGCCCTCGGAACCGACGGCAAGGTCTACGGCTGGGGCGACGATTCGCGAGGTGCACTGGGGGCCGCGGGGCCGTCGTACTCGCACCTCGCGTGCGTTCCGGTGGTTGCTCAGACAGGACCCGCCGTCCTCGCGGCCAGCGGGGGAGCGTTCAGTGTGGTCGCGACCACGCCGTGAC
>CAYUAW010000059.1:16773-18253 GCA_964442485.1 uncultured Polyangiaceae bacterium | reverse complement strand
TCTACTTGCAGACGTTCTTCGGCCGACGCACGGCGATGACGCCGGTCTTCAACGCGAACACGGCCGGCAAGTGCATGGTCCGCAGCGTGAGCGTGGGCGCGGACTGGTCCTTCTCACCGAGATCGTAGAGCTCGAAGCGGCTGTCGTTCGACGTTACTCGCAGGACGCCGTGCGTGTAGGGCTCGAAGAGCAGACCGCCACCGGATGACGCGCAGAGCTTCTGCGGCGTTCCGCCGGCCACGAGCGGAATGGACCACAGCGCGGTGTCCCCGAGGAGGGACGTGGCGAACGCGATGTTGTGACACGGGTCGAACGCGGCGGAGCTGACGCGCAGGTTCTCGATGTCGAAAGGGAAGGACCCTCCGACCGCGGTGTGGGAGCTGTCGAGCAGCTTGACCAGGCCGGTGGTCCCTGAATTCGGCACGCACATAGTGGGCGTAGCGCCGGGCAAGGTGAGCGGAGGAATGAGGATGACATCCGTCGGCGTGGCCGCCTCGGTGCTGGCGAAGCCCATGCTGCCGCCCGAGGGGCTCACGCTGCCGATTGTCGTCGGCGATGCGTCCTCCTTGATGGTGGTGGCGTTGATGGTCTCGCCAAGAAGGCTGACCACGCACTCGGTCGCGCCACACATTGCCTGCAGAGCGATCGTCACCGAACCACCGACATCGGTCGGGTTCGCCCGGGCATTGAGCGCGAGCTTCCCCCCCGCCGGGAGCGCCCGGGAGCGGGCAGGCACCGTGATGTTCGGCGCGTTCGTGGTGTCCAGCACCGTGAAGGTGCTCGTGGTGGCGCTGGGCTGCGCCGGGTTCGGCGTCGACAGATACGCGATGCGCCCGTTCAGAACGCCGACGGTGGGGATAGCCGGGTTCGGAACCGCGACCGGGGCCCCGACGTCCCGCCAATCCCCGGTGGTGGTGTTGAGCTGCTTCACCTGCAGCTCGGCCGGCCCCGTCACCGCGCCGACCTGGCGGAAGATGTACCAGTAGTCCGTCGCGGGATCGTTCGCGATGGCCAGGACGCGAGGCGTGGCGTCGGAGGACACGAGATGCCCGTCCGTCGGATCGAGCACGAACGTCTTCTGATTGTCGGGATCGTAAGCAACGATGGCGCCGTTCGGACCGCCGGGCGTGAAGGAGCCGCCACTGTCCACTGCGCCGCCGGCGCCGGAATCCGTGCCGGCCCCGGAGCCACCCGAACCGGCATCCATCGTTGATTGCCCACCGGCGCTCGCGTCGCTTCCCCCCACGCCCCCGCCGGCCCCGCCCGTTCCGCCGCTACCCGACGCACCGCCCGTGCCGGTAGCGCCACCGCCGTCGATCTCACGGCCGCCGCTGCCCTTGCCTCCCTTCCCCCCTTTGCCACCGGTACCAGCGTCGGGGCCGTTCGCCTGCGGCTTCACGGAGTCGAGCGAGTTGATCAGCGAGCAGCCCGACAGCAGGGCGATCGTGGCGGCGAAGCAAGCGTTCTTCATGGTCCCTCT
>CAYUAW010000059.1:4127-16673 GCA_964442485.1 uncultured Polyangiaceae bacterium | reverse complement strand
AGCCCGACAGCAGGGCGATCGTGGCGGCGAAGCAAGCGTTCTTCATGGTCCCTCTCGGCGGCTCCGGGCAGGCTAGTATAGGCTTCTCAGAGACAATTTCGCAGACGATCAGGTCGCATTGCAAGTCGCCGGAGGCCGTCCGGAAGGACCGCTGATAGGTGGGAGGATTCTCTTGCTGAGTCTCGCGTCCGCTCCGCGCAGTTGCGAGCTCGCGCCGGCCTCGCCGGTTTGTTCCGTGGCTCAGGGTCTCCGTGGCGGATCGTGATCTGTTCTTCCAAGACCGAACATGTCTTCTCGGGCGTGGGCTGCGCCCCCGCTAGTTGTTCTTGGCACCCTGCACGATCCAGAGGCGAATTGTCTCCTTCTCGGCCGCAGTCAACTGACGGCGCATGCCGCTCACGTCAGCTGGAGGCATCGTGCTGCCGGAGATCTTCCCCGTCGAGCTCACTTTCCGCCACAGATAGCTGTTTAGCGGATCGCTACTGGTCGCATCGACGCGCTTGAGATCCGGCTCGCCGATGCCCGCCGCCTCGCCCGCCGGCTGGTTCACGATGTTGTTATAGGCGAAACCTTCCTGCAAGATCTGGCCTTGTGGGGGATTGCCGGCGATGTGACAGGTCGTCAGCGCACAGTTTGCCGTGAAGATTGGCTGAACGTCGCCCTCGAAGCTGACCAGGGTCGTCAGGCTGAGTTCGTTCGTGTTCGTATCGATGTTTCCGGCTTCGTCGACCGCGCGTACCACGAAGTAGTACTGGGTGTTCGACAGCAGATCCGCGATCGGAACCGTGAGGAAGCCGACGTCCGACTTGACGATGGGGGGAGCCGTGAAGTCCTCGCCTCCCGTCGTCGTCGAAGCGTACACATAGTAGACGAGCCGGTTGCTGTCTGATTGGTCGTCCGTCGCCGCCGGCCACGAGATGCTCACCTGGGTCGAGTCGATCGTGTAGCTCTTCGGGTCGGTGGCCACGCCGTTGAAGGTGGGCGGGGAACCGTCGAGCTTCGTCGTGAATACCTGGGTCACGCGGTTGTCGTCCTGGTTTCCGGACGTGTCCACCGCCCGGCACACGACGCGGTAGCTGGTGCCGTTCTTGAGGCCCTTGATCTCCCCCGACGTACCGCCGGTGAACGTAGCCGTCGGTTGGAGCTTGTCGAAGGGGGTATCTCGAGTGACCGGCACCTCGAACGCGAACACCTGATACGTGATCTTGTCCGTGGGAGTCGTGTCGTCGGTCGCCGGCATCCACACGACGGTCGCGCCGCCGGCGGTCGGATCGGTCGCGGCGAAGCAGCCACCGAACACCGGGGCCGTCGTGTCGGCGCTCGTCTTGCCCGAAAAGTCGTCCTTGTTCGTGCTGATGTTGCCGGCAGCGTCCACGGTGACGACCCGGAAGAAGAACTCGGTCTTCGGCGTCGGCAGCCCGGTCACCGTCGCGCTGGTCTCTCCTGGCGCGCTGACGGCACCGAGAGTCGTCGTCGCTCCCGTCTTCGTTCCCCAGTAGATATTGTACGTGAGCCCTGGAGGCGATGTCTTGTCGTCCGAGCCCGCCTTCCACGACAGGGTAACCGAAGTGGAGGTCGCGCCCGTCACCTTCACGCCGCCTGCGAAGCTCGGCGCCTTGTCGTCGTAGGACGGTGTCGCCGACACCTCGACGGTGTTCTCGTCCTTCGCGCTTCCCTCGTTCGCGACGGCGCGCACGACGAAGAACATCTTCGTCGCGTCGAGCCCCTGCACCAGGAACGACGTCGAGCCCGCCGGCGCCTCGGCAAGCGGGGCCTGGAAGTTCTCCATGCCCGCAGACGTCGCCCCGTAGATCTCGTACTTCAACGCCGCGAGCGGGTGCGTCGGATACTCGGCGCTCTGCCATGCAAGGCGAAGGGAATCCGCGGGCGGCGCCTTGTCACCCGTTGCGACGGCGGGCGTTCCCGCGCCGGGCGCGACAGAGAGAACTCCGCCGAAGACGATGGCGTCGGGCGGACCCGAATCGGCGCCTGCCGCGCCGCCGGCGCCGACACCGGCAGAGCCGCCGCTGGTGGTGTCCATACCCCCGCTCCCGCCGGCACCGAGCCCCGCGTCGCCACCGCCACCGCCGCCACTACCGCCCTGACCGGCGTCCGGCACGCTTGCCGGCGGCTTGACGAGGCACGTACTGCCCTTCTGCTCCGTGCCCTTGCCGCAGGTCACGTTGTTGGCGTCGCTGCCGCAAGCCGGCAGCGCGACGGAGGTCGCGCAGAGGGCGACGCCGCCGAAAAGCGTCTTTTTGACACGCAAACGAGGCCGGCGCGAGATGTCGATCGTCATTTTTGCACGCAGGGTCATCTGACTCTCCACTCCTCGGAAACGGCTAGTTGGCGAACGCACCCTGGCTGATCCAGTCCAGCAGGGTGGCGTCCTCCTCGGCGGTGAGCTTCTCGGCGGTGTCGCGGGGTTCGCGCGCGCCGCTGTACAGGTTCGGGACCTTCGCCCCGAACGGCGGGGTCGTGAGGCCGAGCGGATTCACCCGGCGATACACCAGGCTGTACTCGGGACGGCCGGGGTCCACGAGCTTGAGCGGGCAACCCGAGTAGCCCATGGGAACGACGGCGCATACTGGCGTCTCGCCCGGCCCTTGCAGGTAGCTGCTGCCGACGCCGATGATGACCGCCGAGGTATCGTAGTCATGGCAGGACACACAGTGGTTGAAGAGGATGGGCTGCGCGTTGATGACCCACGACGTCGCCGTCGAGTTCTGGGAGAAGTGGGTCGCGTTCTCCACCTCCAGGTTGCCGGCGCGATCCTCTGCGCGGACGAAGACGTAGTACGTCGTCCGAGGATCGAGATAGAACACCGACGCCTTGGTGACGCCGTAGTTCGTCGTCGCGGCCACGTGTGACAAGAAGCCCGATCCGGTACATTCGGCCTTCGTGACAGAGATGCACACGTGGTAGCGGATGTCGGCCGCTGCACCGACGTCGTCCGTCGCCGCCGCCCAGCTCACGTCGAGCTGCCTGGGCGCGCTATTGACTCTTGCGACGGTCGGTCCGCCCGGCATCGTGGGCGGCGTGACGTCGCCGGCGATGGCATCAGCCGTCTTTCCCGACGTCGCGGCCTGCGGGGTCCCCGCGTTGCCCGCTGCGTCCTTGGCGACGACCACGACGTTATACGTCGTCGACGGGCTGAGCCCCAGTACCGTCGCCGAGAGCGAGCCCCGGACGGTGACGGCCGGCGTCTTCAGCGGGACCGGCGTCGTCGGCGAGACGTAGACCAGGTACGTGAACTCCTCGGGGAACTGGCTGGTTTCGTCGGCAGCGCTGTTCCACGTCACTTGCAGCGAAGTAGGACCGCTCGCGGTGACGGCCTGCGCGCCGTTGAACGTCGGCGGCGTGGTGTCGGGGAGCGGCGCCGTCTGAGCGCCCTTCTCGACGTTGTTCTGATCCACGTTGCCGGCCACGTCGCGCGCACGCACCACGTAGAAATAGCGGGTGGCCGCGTTCACTTCCTGGAGCACGATGGACGCCGCCCCCGGTGCGCTCGTGGCACGCGGCGGCTTCGTGAAATCCTCCCGATGCTGCGTGAGGGAGCTGTACACGTCGTAGAGGATGTTCTCCGGGTGCGTCACATTGTCCGACGCCGGGAGCCAGAAGAGCCGGACGGTGTTGCCGTCCGCGCTCGCCTTCTTAACGCCGTCGAAAGTGGGCGCGACGCCCTCTGGCGTCGTGATGCCGAGCGAGTAGGCGTTGCTGTCCGTGTTCCCCGAGGGGTCCGTCGCGCGGACGATCACGTGATACGTCGTCAGTGGGGTGAGCTTCGTGATCACCGCGGAGTGCTCACCCGGCTTCGTCGTGAGGACGGGCTTGTCCTTATCCGGATTCGGGATGGCGTCCTGGGTGAGGAAGACCTCGTAGCTGAGGGTCGGATCGGGTGACGTCGAATCGAAGGCCGCGCCCCAGGTGACCTGGATGGAGCTTGCCGACAGAGCAGTGATGCTGTCGACGCCGCCGAAGATGGGCGACGTCCGATCCTTGGTCTGGGCGCTCGCCTCGCTCGTGTTCGTGTCCTCGTTGCCCGCAGTGTCGACGGCCCGGGCGACGTAATAGAGCATCTCGCTCGGCAGCGCGTCGCTCACGACGGCGCTCGTGGCCCCGGCCACGGCAGTCACGAAGCAGGGCGCGTCCGTCTGCTGGACGGAGCTCGCGTCGGGGAGGTAGTCGCCGCAGCGACGCTTGCGCGTGAAATCCTCGCCGCCCTTCTTCGAGGCGCGGTAGACCCGGTAGCCCATCGCCCCCTGGGCGGTGACGTCGTCGACGGCGGGGTCCCACGACACGCGCACCGAGCCTTCGTTCAGCGTCGCGATCGTCGTGATCCCGTTGAAGGTGGGCGGGGTGTCGTCCTTGCCCGGGGGCATGCCTGCGTCGTGGCCCGCCTGCGCGTCGGCACCACCGTGGCCGCCGCCTGCGCGCCCGCCCGTGCCGCTGCCACCGTGGCCTTGCACGGCTGAATCCCCGCCGCCGCCGTCTTTCGGTTCGGTGGTCGCGGGGTGCGACCCGCCGCCGCACGCTGCGACGCACGAAGCGAGCGCGACGGCGACGAAGCTCGAGCGACCGAAGCGCGCACGGAGCGCGTGCAGCCCCGAAGCGATGGACAAGGTCTCGCGACCCGCTATCGGCGCGCGGAGACGCGCCGGCCCGACGTCTTTGGCTTGGGACACGTGCTCACTCATTCCGTGCTGAGGTGGGGGCGATCGAACGGTGGCTTCTCGTCCTTGACGCGAGGATCGGTGAGCCCGTTCCGCAGGAACTCGATCATGTCGGTGATTTCCGAGGCTGTGAGGTTCGTCAGCTCGAGCAGCCCGGGGTCGATGAGCGGAAGGATGGCCGGATCCGTTCGAAAACCGCCCTGCTTGTAGAGCTGCATGATCGTCGTGAGGTCGTGTCCGGGGCCTTCGCCTTCGTGCAGCAGGCCGTACGGCTCTCGCAACCCGACGTTTCGAAGCGTCGGCGTCTTGAACTTCGCGAGGTCGGAGTCGCTCCCCGTGATCGCCCCGCGGCCCTTGTCCCAGTCCGGCTTGTGGAAGCCGATGAAGTGGAACGCCTCGTCGCTGAAGAGGGGCGGCGGATGGCAGAACTGGCAGCGGCCGGGACCCATGAAGGCGACGTAGCCGCGGATCTGCTGCGCCGTCATCGCCGCGTCGTCACCTTCGATCCAGCGGTCCCACGGCGTCTGATCCGAGGTGAGACGGCGCTCGTGCGTGGCGATCGCGAACGCAATGCGCTGCGAATTGATGACGTCGTCCGGATCGTTCGCGTTCACCTTCGCGCTCGAGCCGAACGCTTGCGCGAACATCTTGGGGTAGGTGTTGTAGTTCCCGGCGAATTCGGTCATGTCCCGCGGGATAGACCCGGCCTTGGCCTTCGCGAGCGGGCTCACGGTCTTGAGCTTGGCCTCGATCTTCGTCCAGTCCTGATCGGCGCAGGCCATCTCCTTCGGGTTCGTGGGAGGGCCGACGGACTGCGCTTCCAGTGCCGCGCCCACGACGCGGCCAGTGACTACATCCGTCGTCCCGACGATGAGCGGCTTCGCGTTCTTGTTCACCGCGAGGGCATCGGGATCGTAGAAGCACCCACCGGCGGGTCCGTCGCCCGTCTTGCAATCGCCGGCGCGCCCGTCCCAGAACACGCGCGGCGCAAACATCGCGTCGAAATACGAGGGTGGCTTGCGAGTCGTGACCTGCGGGGCGGTCCCCGTGACCGCGCTCGGCGACGCACACTCGAGCACGCCGGCGGCGCCGCGGATATCGTCGGACGTGAGGCCCGGATTCGCGTCGAGGATGCCGTCGGGGCCGGGGAGATGTGCGATCTCGACGCCCATGCTGTTCCTGTCCTTCGTGCGCGGGTCCGAGCCGCCGGAGAAGGAGCGATGGCACGAACCACACGTCATGGAATCGAGCTCGCCCATCTGCTCGTCCCAGAACAGGAACTTGCCGAGCATCGCCTTGTCGTCGGAGGGCTGATTCAGCTCGGGGTACTGCACTTTCGGGTACCGAGGCACGCAGCGAGAGTCCAGGCAGTTCGCTGCGCCGTCGCCGCCGTCGTGCGCTCCCGAGTCGGCAGCGGCGTCCGGCACGGTCATGCTCGCGTCGATCGGCGTTCCCGAATCTGCAACGTTGGACCCGCCGCTGCCGGCCTTGCCGCCAGTCGCCGCCCCGCCCGCGGAGGTTCCCCCGGTCGCCGCTCCCCCTGTGCTCTTCGCACCGCTGCCCGCGGTCCCCGTGTCCCCGAAGTCGGACCTTCCACCGGCCCCCGCTTCCGGCCCGCCAGAAGGCTTGCTGTCGGAGGCGCAAGCCGCCGCCCAGACGGCGCAGCCGACGACACTCACGAGAGCCAGGGAGCCAATCTTCATTGCCACCACCTGCCGACGTCGAAACGAACCCGGAGCATGATCGAAGAAAGCCTAAGCTCGCCATAATAGCGCAAGCCCGAGCCAGAACAGAAGTGCATTCGCCCATGCCGATGCTCGTAACCGGGCCCTCGTTCCAGCGTTCCAGCACCTCGAGCCTGCGCGGGTGAGGCGCGTCACCGATGAACGACGGTGCCCACGTGCTCACCCTTCAACGCCAGCTCGAGTAGCTCGGGCTTCTTGCCGTTCACCAGCTGGAAGCAGTCCACCAGGCGCGCGTTCGCGAGCAGATCGAGCAGGACCGCGTCGAACGGAAGGGTCGGCAGGTTCCTCGCCTTCAGCTCGGAAGCGCTGATCCTCGGGATGAAGGCGGGGAAGCGGCCGTGCTTCGGATCTTCCTCGTAGACGCCGTCGACGTCCTTCACGAGTGTGACGGTGCGACACCCGAAGGCTTCGCCGACGAGGAATGTGCCCGCGTCCGTGCGATGCGGAGGGATGCGCCCCACCTTCGGCGGATGCTCCCAGAGCTTGTACGGCGGCACCCCGTTGAAGATAACGCCCGGCGCGGCCGTGATGAACAGGGGTAGCAGGTGGCCGAACATTTCCGGCGGAATCGCGACCACGCCCTGAGGTGCGAGCAGCGTGCCCAGGATGTGGGCGTTCCCGAGCGCGTCGGCCGCACTGAGCTCTGCGAGCACGCCCGTGGGCATCCCGAGATCTAGCCCGATCGAAAACACGTGGCGGCTACGGGCGCCGCCGCCCGTCGATAGAATCAACCGGTTCGTTTCGAGCAGCCGGGAGAGAACCTCCACGATGGGGAGGAGGAGCTCCCGTCCGCAGTCGATGATTGACGAGCCGCCGATCTTCACGACGTGCACGTCGGGAAGCATCCGGACGATGGGCCCCTCCGTCGCTCGCACCACCCCCCTGTCGACCAGGCTCTCTCTCATCAGGAGTGATTGCAGGTGGTGTCGCTGATCGCTCATCGTCAATCCGCGGTGATGATGGTCCCCACGTGCTCGCCGTTCAGCGCGCGCGTGAGATTGCCGGGGACCAGCCCGTTGACGATCTGGATGGTGCGCATGTGCTCGGCGTTCTGCATCATCTCCGGCACGGCGCGCTCGACGACCACGTCGACGAGATCCAGCGCCGCGAGCTCGCTCGCCGTGATGCGCGGGATGAACTTCGCGCCCTTGTCCTTCTTCGGGTCGGCGGTGAAGAGGCCGTCCTCGTCCTTCACGTAGATCATTGAGCGAGCGCCGAACACCTCGCTCACGAGGTACGCACCCGTGTCGGTACGGTGCGGTGGAATGCGACCGAACGCCGGATTTTCGTGGAAATACGTATACGGTGGCATGCCGAAAAAGACTGCGGCGCGCCGCATCTCCAGGTAGTGCGGCAGCTGCGCGAACTGCGCCGGCTCGATGAACGGCACGCCGTGCTTCGCGAGCAGGTAGTGCAGCATGCGCGCGTTCTGCATGCTGACGAACGTCCCGAGCACACCGAGTACGCCCGTCGGCATCCCGAGATCGGCGCCCACGCTGTAGGCGTGGCGCGCGCGAGTTCCGGCGCCGGTGCCGATGATCATCTTGTGATGTGCGCGGTTCGCTACGATCTCGTCTATGAGGGGAAACACTGCGGCGCGCCCCCGGTCGATGATGCTCTGCCCGCCGATCTTGACGACGTTCGCATCGGGCAGGATGCTGAGGATGGAGGGGCCTCTCGTCTTCGCGAGGAGCACGTCGTCCGTCAGGGAGCCCGTGACGAGCTCGTGGCCGAGCTCGGATAGTAGGTCGCTCTTCATCGTTCGGGACGGGAACTAAGTTCCGTCGGCGATAAGTGTCGCGCCTTCCAGCACGTATTGCTCGGTGGACTCGACGAGCGTATCGATATTGCCGAACGCCTCCGAAGTAAAGCGCGAGAGCTCGCCGAGGATGCGCTCTTTCGCGGTCTCCGCGACGTCGGTGCCCGCAAGCCCCGGCTTGCCTCGCCACGCTTCGATCGAGTCTCGAATGGAGCCTCGCGCGGTCCACGTGGCCACCACGCGCGACGGCACGTGAACCCCGCCACGAAGGAGGCATTCCTCGACGATCGCGGCGGCGCTCCGCTTGCCGCTCCGGCCCTCGATGCCGTCGCGGGAGAGCAGCTGCCGCATCGCACGCCGAGCCCGTTGCTTCGGGCTCGTCGGATCGCGGACGACCCGGCCGATGAGCAGCCTCGACCCGCGGGGCGAGGCCGCGCGGAAGGCCTGCTCGGCGACGTGGCGGGGGTCGAGCCAGTGCAAGCTCCTCGACCCGAACACGAGGCCCGCGGCGCCTGCCGGAACGGGCCACGGCGCAGCCGCGTCCGCCACGACGAGGGAGGGGTGGAGCCCTGCCGCTGCCGCTGCACCGCGGAACACCTGGAGCATCCCGTCCGACACGTCGATTCCCACGTAACCGATCCCGCGTGCCAGAAGCTCGAGGCCGATGTCCCCGGTTCCGGCGCCGATATCCACGACGAGGCGTCCTTCGCGAAGGCCGCCGAGGTCGATGAGCGCAGCGGCGACCCGCTCACGGACGTCCTGCGGCAGGCCGGCGCGCGACTGGAACGAGGCCGCCTGCGCATCGAAGAGGGTTCGGGTCGCGGGGTCCTCGGCCATATCACCAGGAGCGGTCTGTGAGCTCAACGTGCGCTGTAACCGGGATGAGAATCGGCCGTTGTCGCACCAGTAGCCAGATGTACGACCCGGCTCTCCACGTGGGAGGATCGAAGTGTGCGCTCGAACGTATCTTGGAAGGGGCGCGTGCGCCTTCGTTGGAACGAAACAGCTAACATGGACGCCGAATTCTGCGCCATGGTAGGCTGACTAACGCAGCTGATTTGCTCGTAGAGCGCAAGGGCTAGATGTCTCTTTCGACTGGCGATGTCATCGACGGCAAGTACCGGATCGTGCGTCTCATTGGTGAGGGCGGCATGGGTGCGGTGTACGAGGGCGAGAACATTCGCATCCATCGCACCGTCGCGATCAAGGTCCTTCACGCAGGGGTGGCGGAGAATCAGGACGCCGTCCAGCGTTTCGAGCGTGAGGCGCAGGCCGCCGGGCGAATCGGCTCGGAGCACATCGTGGAAGTGCTCGATCTCGGCAACTTGCCCGACGGCGACCGCTTCATGGTCATGGAGTTCATGGATGGCGACAGCCTCTCGGCGCGCATCCAGAAGCGTGGCCGTCTCACCGCGCAGGAAACGTATCCCATCGCGCGGCAGATCCTGGAAGGGCTCGGCGCCGCGCACGGCGCGGGCATCATCCACCGCGATCTGAAGCCCGACAACGTGTTCCTGCTGAAGCGGCGCGGCGGCCATGCCGATTTCGTGAAGCTTCTCGATTTCGGCATTTCGAAGTTCAGCGCGCTCTCCGGCGAGAGCGGTTTCAGCATGACGCGCACGGGTGCGGTCATGGGCACGCCCTATTACATGTCGCCGGAGCAGGCGAAGGGCGCGAAGGGAATGGATCATCGCGCGGACCTCTACGCGGTCGGCGTGATCCTTTACGAGTGCGTCACGGGGCGCGTGCCCTTCAACGCCGACACGTTCAACGAGCTGCTCTTCAAGATCGTCCTCGAGACGCCGCAGCCCATCGAGCAGGTCGTCCCGGACTCCGATCCAGCGTTCAACCAGATCGTCCAGCGCGCCATGGCGCGGGAGCCCGGCGTCCGGTACCAGACGGCGCAGGAGTTCCAGGAGGCGGTCGACGCCTGGGCGAACAGCTCGGGCTTCGTGGCCCTTGCGCCCGCCGGGTTTCGCGCCACGCCGAACCTGACGCCGCAGCAGACGGCGCAGGCGCTCGCGATGACCCCATCCGGCGGCTCGCCGCGGCTGCAGACGCCCGATCCCGCTCGCCAGACGAACGGCACGCCCGGCACCTGGGCCAACACCGGGCCCGGCCCAGCAGTGGTTGGCACGCCCAAGAAGCCGAACTTCGCCCTCTTCGGGGGCATCGCCGTGGGCGTTCTCGTGCTCGGCGCCGTGGGGATCGGCGCGCTGCGCGGCTCCGGGACCTCCGGCTCGGACACCGCCGCCGCGTCGACCATGTCGGCGCACGCGGCCGTGGCGGCGCCGTCCGCCCCCTCCGTGGACGACGTCCGTGCGGCCGCAGCAGCCGAGGAAGCAAAGCGCGTCGCCGCCCAGAAGGAGGCGGACGAGAAGGTTCGGAAGGCGGAGGACGAGGCGAAGGCTGCAGAGGCGCGCGCGAAGCAGGCCACCTCGAGCGCCAACGCCCAGGAAGAAGCGGCGAAGGCCCGGGAGAAGGTGAAAGCCCTGAAGGCCGCCGCCGCCGCCGTCCCGAAGCCCAGCGCCACCACCTCGAAGCCCGACCAGCCCGCACCGCAGAGCACCGGATCACAGCAGAGCGGCCGAAAGATTCGAACCGAGCTATAGGAGCGCCGCGCTCCGACGTCTCGAAACGCCCTCGCTCTGGAGCGAGGCGTCGCGCCACGTCCGGTGCGCGTCACGAACATGAGCAGCTACGAACGCCTGTCCGCGCAGGACGCCTCCTTCCTGTACGCCGAATCGCCGGTTTCCCACATGCACGTGGGGTCGCTCGTCATCTTCGAGAACGTCGGTCTGACCGAAGAGGAGCTGAACGCGCACATCGCGAGCCGGCTTCATCTCGTCCCGCGCTTTCGCAAGAAGCTCGCGTGGGTGCCGGCGTATCAGGGCCGCCCCGTTTGGGTCGACGATCCGCATTTCGATATTCGCTTCCACGTCCGCTACACGGGTCTGCCTCGCCCATCGGGTGAGCGCGAAGCGCTGACGCTCATGGGTCGCGTGATGAGCCGTCCCCTCGACCGGCAGCGCCCCCTCTGGGAGCTATGGGTCTTCGAGCTGCCCGAGAATCGGCTGGGCGTCATCCAGAAGACGCACCACTGCCTCATCGACGGGATCAGCGGCGTGGATCTCGGAACGGTCCTCCTCGATGTCGCGAAGGACCCTCCACCGAGCGACCCGCCGCCCGAGTGGCACCCCGCGGCGCTACCAAGTCGCGAGCGATTGCTGGTCGATGCAGTCTTCGAAAGGTACACGAAGCCAGCGGAGCTCTACCGGACGCTCCGCGATGCGACACGGCCCCAGCGCGAGTTCGCCAGGCGCGCCGCGGACGTCGGGCAGGGCCTCTTCTCGTTCGGCCGGGCCGCCCTCGAGCGCGCGCCGCTCACGTCGCTCAATCGACCCATCGGCCCTCACCGCCGCTTCGAGCTCGTGCGCATGAACCTGGACGATCTCAAGCGGATCAAGAATCGCTTCGGGTGCACCGTGAACGACGTCGTGCTGTCTCTCGTCACGAGCGCGCTGCGCAAGCTGCTCCTCTCGCGTGGCGATCACGTCGACGGGCTCACGCTGAAGGCGATGGTGCCGGTCAGCGTGCGCGACCCATCGCAGCGGCAGACCTACGGCAACATGGTCTCGATGATGACCGCCGATCTGCCCGTCGGGGAGGCGAGCCCCTCGCGACGGGTTGCGTTCGTCCGCGAGCGGATGGCGGGATTGAAGGAGTCGAAGCAGGCTGTCGGCGCCGATTTCTGGGTGAAGTTCTCCGAGTACGCACCCCCCACGCTGCTCGCCCTCGCCGGTCGTGCGACCGCTGCGCTACAGCGCATGGTCAACGTGATCGTCACGAACGTGCCGGGGCCGCAGTTCCCTCTCTACTTGAAGGGAGGTCAGATGCTCGAGGCATTTCCGTGCGTGCCGATCATGAACAACGCCGCGCTCGGCGTCGCGGTTCTCTCGTACAACGGGCAGCTCGACTTCGGGCTGTGCGGGGACTGGGACATCTTGCCGGATCTCGACGTGTTCGCTGCCGGCCTGGAAGAATCGCGACGCGAGCTGTGCATGCTTTCGGAGCCGGGCGAGCTGGCGTCGAGCAGTGTTTGATTTCGATCTAATTTTCCACCGCTCCACCGAGACACGCCGCTCGACCTTCTCTTTCTGAAAGCAGTCCGCGCCGGCTCCGCCGGTATTCCCACTCGCCTTTCAATGGGGGATCGTGCTCTGGTCTTCCAAGACCGAAATGTCTTGGCGGCCCGCGCGTCCCGCCCCGCGGGCGAGCATCCGGAGAGCGTTTCGACTGGAAACGATTGCCTGTGGCATTCCCTTGCGCGAGGCTCGCGGCCCGGAGGTTACGACTATGGGAGAGATGA
>CAYUAW010000059.1:0-4027 GCA_964442485.1 uncultured Polyangiaceae bacterium | reverse complement strand
GGCATTCCCTTGCGCGAGGCTCGCGGCCCGGAGGTTACGACTATGGGAGAGATGATCCAGTTTGCGCGACCTGACGGGAAGGACTGCCCGGCGTATCTCGCGACGCCGGGCGCGGGAGCGACGGCTCCCGCGGTGGTCGTGATCCAGGAGTACTGGGGGCTCAATCCTCAGATCAAGAAGACGGGCGACCGACTGGCGGCAGAAGGATTCCGGGCACTAGTTCCGGATCTCTTCCGTGGCAAGATCGCTGCGGACGCGAACGAGGCGTCTCACCTGATGAGCGGCCTGAACTTCGGCGACGCTGCGTCACAAGACATTCGCGGCGCGATCCAGTTCCTGAAGCAGAGCTCGAAGAAGGTCGGCGCCATCGGCTTCTGCATGGGAGGCGCGCTCGTGATCATCGCCGGCGCCCTCGTCCCCGGTCTCGACGCGGGCGTCTGCTTCTACGGCATGCCGCCGAAGGCCGTCGCCGACCCCGGCAAAATCGCCGTCCCGATGATGTATCACTACGCGAACATCGACGACTGGTGCACGCCCGAGCGCGTGAACGAGGTCGAGGCCGCTGTAAAAGGCAGCAAGGCGCCGCACGAGCTCTTCCGTTACGACGCTCACCACGCCTTCATGAACGACGCGCGGCCAGAGGTGTACGACGCCGCCCTCGCGAAGACGGCGTGGGAGCGCAGCTTGACGTTCCTGCACACGAACCTGGGCTGACGGTGCCCGTGGTGAGCTGACCGCACCAGCACCGTCGCGCCACGGCACGGTTCTGGCTTGTCTGCGTTCATGCTCAGGCAAACGTGGTTCGATTCGGGCCGCCGAATGTCGTGGCAACGTCGTCTCGGGACCGTGATGGCGGCAGAGCTCGCACTGCGAGGAACGGCGTGTTCCGGCAAGGTTCACGATGGGTCCGATTCCGGCGCGGGCGGCGGCGCCGGCCTCCCGGGCGGCAGCGGTGTGTCAGCCTCGGGCGCGGGCGGTGCGTCGTCCGGTGGCACACCCTCGGCCGCGGGCGGCGCGTCGTCCGGTGGCACACCCTCGGCCGCGGGCGGCGCGAACACATGCAGCGATCTGGTCGACATGGCGCGAGCGGCGTTCTCCGACGCACTGCAGGGTCCGAGCCTCGGCTGTGGCTCGGACGACGATGCATCGACGGGACGGTGCCCTCCTGCATCTCCACTTGCGGCGCCCCCCTCGTATCGAAGGCGGACGCTGCGCAGTTCGCAAGTGCTCTTGGCCCTGCCCAGCTCCTGTGTGCTCGTTTCGCAGGTCAGGGCTGCCAGCCTGACCCGCCACCACCGTGTGCACCGCTCGAAGCCGCGCCCGCCTGCGTGAACGGCCAGTGCAAGCTCTTCGTTCCACGCGCATGGGCGTCGGTGACGTTCCTCGAGACCTCATCGACGACGATTCCCTGGGAGTGCTCGGGTTGGGGCGACTGCACCTCGTGGAGCTTGACGCCGGACGGAACCATCCGCTCGTCCGGGGGTGCGAATGCGACGCTCGATGCCGCGGAGCTGAAGCAGGTCACGGGCATCATCGAGAGCGTGCCCTTCCGGCAGGACTTCTACGACCGCCAGTTTCCGTGCGCTCCTTCGGATTCGACCCGGTCCCTGATGTTGATTCGACAGACGACGGACACCTTGAAGTTCATGGACAACGTCACGGGTTGCATCTTTGTGGGACCTCCGGGAAACGACCCGCAGAATCTGTGGGAGATCGTGCGGGCGCACTTTCCCGTGGACGCTGGCTGAGCTACCGCGTCGCTCCGTCCGCATGTATTTCCCTGACGTCCCATCCCGTCCTCATCGTCCGTCGTTCGTCTTCTCCAGATCGGCGAGGGCGAGTACGGCTTCGTCCCGGACAGCGTCGTCGCGCTCCACTTCCTTGGCGCGCTCGAGTGCGCTCCGCGCCTCCGGCCCTCCCAGGCGGCCGAGCGCCCACGCCGCGTGCGCGCGGACGAGAGGGCTCGAGTCGCTCGCGAGCGCGCCGACGAGGGGCGCGACGGCGCGGGGGTCCAGGGTATTCCCGAGCGCGACGGCCGCGTTCCGCTTGAGCTGGTCACGGCCGATGCGACGCATCGCGCTCTGCTTCACGAGCCGCCGGTAGGCTGCCGCGCCGAGACCGAGGAGCTCGACGAGCCCGACGTCCGAGCGCGCCTTCGCCGCGGCGAGCTCGGGCGCCGCTGGCCGCTCGCCGCTCGAGGCGTTGAACGGGCACACGTCCTGGCACTCGTCGCAACCGAACACGCGGGTCCCGATGGCGGAGCGGAGCTCGCGCGGGATGGGACCCTTGTTCTCGATGGTGACGTAGGAGATGCAGCGCCGTGCGTCGAGCAGGTACGGCCCGACGAAGGCGCCCGTCGGACAGGCGTCGAGGCACGCCGTGCAGCGCCCGCACGCAGGACGCACCGGCTCGCTCTGCTCGATATCGACGTTCACCAGGAGCTCTCCGAGCAGCAGGTACGTCCCGACGCCCGGCGCGATCGTCATCGTCGATTTGCCGGTGAAGCCGATGCCCGCGCGGCGCGCCGCTTCGCGTTCGAGCAGCGGAGCCGTGTCGACGCACACGCGCGACTCGATGGGGTGCCCGACGATGCTCGCGCATGCTCGCGAAAGGGCGTACAGCTTGTCCTTCAGGACGCGGTGATAGTCCGCACCGACGGCGTACCCGGCGATGCGCGCGGTCAGCGGACCTTCGTCACGACCACGCCGTAGCGCGACCGGTCGACCGCCATAGGGAAGCGCGACTGCGATGATCGTGCGCGCGCTCGGCAGGAGCGCGCGAGGGTCGGCGCGGTCGTCGCCGGAGCGGAGGTACGCGAGCCCCCCTTCGTAACCACGCTCGAGCCAGCCCGACAGCGCCGCGCGTGCGTCGTCGAAGGGCTCGGCGCGCGCGAACCCCGTCCTCACGAAGCCGAGCTCTGCTGCGGCCGCCCGGACGAGCTCCGCGAGGGGCGGCGAGCCGTGTTCCCTGTCCGCGGCGGGCGTCTGCGACGTCATTCGATGGCTTCGTGTTTTGCAGTGCGTCGCACGGCCTTCAAAGCGGGGCTTGCACTCCGCGGCGTCCTTGGGGAATAACCCCCGGCCGTCGCGGGTCGGTGCCGCGGCTCGAGGCTAGCGCGGGCGGCGTTGCAACGCAGGGACCCTGAACCAGTGATCGAAATCCGAGATCTATATAAGTATTACGGGGCTACGCGAGCCCTCGGTCCAGTTTCGGCGGAAATCGCCCAGGGCGAAATCGTCGGCTTGCTGGGCGTGAACGGGGCAGGAAAGACGACGGCCCTCCGGATCCTCGCGTGCGATCTGCTGCCGTCGTCCGGCTCGGTCCGTGTCGACGGCATCGATGTGGTCGAGCGACCGGAGGCGGTGCGGGAGCGCATCGGCTACCTGCCCGACGTCCCACCGCTCTACGGTGACATGCGGGTCGGGGAGTTCCTGGCGTTCGCCGCGAGGCTGCGCGGCGTCGCCTCGTCCGACGTGGCGCGCCGGGTGGGCGCCGTCGAGGAACTGACAGCGCTCGCCGACCGAAACGACGATCCGATCTCCACGCTGTCGCATGGCTACCAGCAGCGCGTCGGCATCGCGCAGGCGATCATCCACGAGCCGAAGCTCGTGGTGCTCGACGAGCCCATCTCGGGCCTCGACCCCGTGCAGATCGTCGAGATGCGGCAGCTGGTCCGCACGCTCGCGGGCAAGCACACCGTGATCCTCTCGAGCCACATCCTGTCGGAGATCAGCGAGACGTGCGACCGGCTCCTGGTCATCAAGGACGGCGAGATCGTCGCCTCCGGGACGGAGAGCGAACTGTCGACGAAGCTCCTCGAGGGCATCCGCGTGCGCGTTGCGCTGCGCTCGCCGGGTTCGTCCAGCGCCGTCCTGTCGTTGAAGGCGAAGAAGGCCCTCGGTGACGTGACCGGCGTGACGAACGTCGAGGACACCACCATCGCCGAGAGCTCGGACGAGGTCGCCGCGTTCATCGTGGAGGCGAAGCAGGACGTCCGCCCCGCGGTCGCCGCTGCGGCCGTGTCGGC
>CAYUAW010000058.1:24450-29045 GCA_964442485.1 uncultured Polyangiaceae bacterium | reverse complement strand
GCCGGAGCTAGAGCCCGTACTTGGAGACGACCTTCGCGTTCTTCTCCGTCGAGTAGCCGCGCTTCGCCAGGACGAACTCGCCGGACTCGTCGACCACGCCGAAGCGGCCGGACTTGATGGCGTCACTGACGGGCGCGCGCTCGTCACCGCGCGGAGGCATCCACGCGAGCATGTAGTCGGCATCGTAGACGCCGGTGCGCATGGTGTAGCTGTTCGGCCGCTGGGAGACGTGGGGCACGATCGTCTCCGACGAGACGACCTTCGCCTTCGGCGGAACCTGCGCGATGAGCTTGTACAGCCGGTCGTGTCGCAATCGGTCCTCGAGCGTGAGGTCGAAGCGATAGGGGCCGAAGCCGCCGCGCGCGGTGTTCTGCTGGAAGAACGCGCCGAACTGGTTCGACGTGACGACGATGCAGATGAACATGGCGGCGACCCAGGCGAGACGGTTCGCGTGCCACCACGGCGCCTCGGGGCTGTCTTCGCGCTCGCGCGCCTGCATGTAGTCGAGGTTCGCCACGACGGCGACGAACAGGAACGTCGTCCAGTACGCGGTGTACTGGAACGAGGTCTGGATGAGCGGCGTGTAGTGGGTCGCCGTCAACGTGAAGAGGAAGCCCGGCAAGCTGCACAGGAGCCCGATCGGCCGCACCCAGGGCAAGAACGCGAAGGGCACGATGAGCTGCGCGAGATACACGAGCTTCTCGCGTTCGAGCACGATGCCGAGCGTGAAGCTCGGGTTGGCGATCACCGTCTTGAGGACGCCGCCGTAACCGCGGTCTCCCTCGGGCAAGAGGCCGCTGTATTGATGGATGAAGGACTCGGTGCCGGCCATGTAGCGCGGCATGATGACGAGCTTCAGCAGGACGAAGTACGCAGCGCTGACCGTCGAGACGACGATGCCAGCTTTCGGGTTCTCCCCGGTCAGGACCAGGTACGCACCCACGAAGACGAGCAGCGCAGACACGTCTTCGCGGATCGATAGGGTGAGGAGGAGGGTGAAGGCCGCCCACCAGTAGCGCCGCTCCTCGACCAGGTAGAGCAGGGTCCAGATGAAGAGCGTCGCGAGGGGCAGGTAGTGGAAGTCGTAGAGGTTCGCGCCCTGCAACGGCGCGTAGAACACGAACAGGACGGCGATGAGGCAAGCGAGGCGATCGGACAACCGTCGCTTCGCGAGGAAGTACAGCGGCACCGCTGCGAACCCCATGAGGATCGCCTGGATGGCGAGGAGCGTCTGGGGCCGCGGCGCGAAGCGATACGGGAGGGCGAGTAGATACGCGAAATACGTCTGGTGGAACCCGCCGTGCAACGCCGTCGGTCCGCCGAGCGGCGACGTCTTGAACAGCGGGCCCCAGTGGACGGCGTTCCACACCAGGTTGTCCTCGAGCCCGAGGTCCATCGCTGCCGTCGACAGGCGGTAATGGTTGCGGATGGTGTGGAACGCGAAGAAGCCGGCGTAGCCCGAGGCCGCCGCGATCACGACCAGGAGGGGCGGCCAGCCCGTGGTCACGCGCAATAAAAAATCACGGAGCCGGACGACACGCGGGCTCGCAGTCCGCGTGAACACCCCGGGCGTGGAAAGCGCGGTGCGCACGAGTCGCTGCGTAGCGAGGCCGAGCACGGCGACGAGTGCCAGGAACTCCAGCTCGCGGCCCACCCAGAGCTTCCAGTGCAGGAGCACCGGGACCAGCCAAGCGAGACAGAGGGGAGAGAGCCGGAGTGACAGGCGCCGCAGAAGCTCGGGTCCCTCGCTCTTGCCCTTCACGAGCGCGAACGCCGCCACGAGCAAGCCGGCGAGTGCGCCCGCGGCGATGTTCGCGACGACGAATGTCCGTCCGTGGGGCGGCAGGGAGTTCGACCACACGTACGCGGTGAGCGCGTCGCCCACTCGCAGCGTCCACCCCGCGAGCCCGAGCGACACGCCGACGGCTGCGAGGAGGCCGGCGCTCCGCGCAACTACCGTGAGCCCCGGGAGCGGAGGTTTGTCGCGCTCCCAGGATTCGTTTGACCCTGCCTCCGTTGCGTTCATGCGGGGTGTGCCGTCCGGAGCAGCCCTGTACCACGACGCCGTCGGAGCGCCTCGGGCGTTCGGCTGACGCGCCTTTCGGCGGGCGGCCTACACGTTCGCCGTGAAGCTCGGGAGCGTGCTGAAGCGGTCGATGTGGTGTGCCTCGTCGCCGTAGAGGGCGCAGAGTGCCTGCATGCGCTTGAAGTAGAGGCCGACGTTGTGCTCGTCCGTCACGCCGATGCCGCCGTGCAGCTGGATGCCCTGGCGCGTGACGAAGAAGCCGCCCGTCGACAGCTGCTTCTTGGCCGCGGAGATGCTCCGCTTGCGGTCCACCTCATCGCTCGAGTCGGCCCGCAGCATCGCGAGGATCGCGGTGCTCTTGCAGAGCTCGACCTGCACGAACATGTCGACCAGCCGGTGCTGGAGCGCCTGGAAGGTGCCGATCTTGACGCCGAACTGCTCGCGTTCGCACAGATACTCGCGCGTCATCGAGAGCGTGGCCTGGTTGATGCCAGAGCCCTCGCAGCACGCAGCGGCGGCTCCGTAGTCCTGAGCGCGCTCGAGGATCGGCGTCGCTGCGCCTTCCTCGCCGATGAGGGCGTCCTTGCCGACCTTCACGCCGTCGAGCTCGATCATGCCGGCCTTGTGGCTGTCCATACACTCGACGGACGACACCTTCAGGCCAGACGCGCCACGGTCGACGACGAAGAGCGAAACGCCGCCGACGTCGGCTGCGCCGCCGGAAGTCCGCGCGCTGACGAGCAGGTGATCGGCGGACTGGCCGTTGACGACCCACTCCTTCTTCCCGCGGAGGACGTAGTCTCCGCCGCTCTTCTCGGCGCGCGTCTCGACGCGTGACACCTCGTAGCGACTCGACTTCTCGACGTAGGCGAGCGCGAGGCTCGTCTTGCCCTCGATCATCGGCGAGAGGAGCGTCTGCTGCTGCGCCTCGTTCCCGTAGTTCGAGACGGTGAGGCCCGCGACGAGCACCGACGCCGTGTACGGCTCCGGTACGAGGGTCGTGCCGAGCTGCTCGACGATGAGCCCCGCGTCGAGGAACGAGCCCCCGATGCCGCCGACGCTCTCCGGGAAGGGGACGCCGAGCCAGCCGAGCTCGCCCATCTTCGCCCAGACGGCCTTGTCCCAGCCGACGGGGTTCGTGCGGATCTCGCGGACGCGCTCGACGTGCGAGTCCTTCTTCGTGAAGTTCTTTACGGTGTCGATCAGCATGCGCTGATCGTCGGTGAGCTGAAAATCCATGGCTTATGTTCCCGGGAGGCCGAGCACCATCTTCGCGATGATGTTCTTCTGAATCTCGTTCGAGCCGGCGTAGATGGTCGCGGCGCGCAGGTAGTTGTGTTCGGACGCGACGGACTCCTCGCGCGCCGGGATGGTGCCCGGCGCGTTGAACCAGTTCAGGTTGTGGTGGCCCATGATATCCATCATGAGCTCGAAGCACTCCTGCTGGATCTCCGTGCCGCGGAGCTTGAGGATGCTCGACTCCGGCCCGGGCGCCTTGCCGAGCTGTGCGCCGGCGACGGTGCGGTAGTTCGCCACGCGCAGCGCCTCCAGATCCATCTCCAGCCGCGCGATGCGCGACCGGAACCCGGGGTGTTCGAGCGCGGACTTCCCGTTGATCTCCGTCTGCGCCGCGATGCGCTTCATGCGCAGGATCTGGCGCGTCGAGCGGCCGATGCCGGCGACGAGGGTGCGCTCGTGCCCGAGCAGCGCCTTCGCGTACGTCCAGCCCATGTTCGGCTCGCCGACGATGTTCTCGGCGGGCACCTTCGCGTTCTCGAACCACGTCTCGCAGAAGGCGAGGGTGTTGCCCGTCGTGAGGAACGGCTTCGCGACGACGCCCGGCGTCTTCATGTCCACCAGGAAGAAGCTGATGCCGTTCTGCTTTTTGCCGCTCGCGTCGGTGCGCGCCAGGACGAAGATCCAGTCGGCGTACTGCGCGTACGTCGTCCACGTCTTCTGCCCGTTCATGATGTAGCTGCCCTTGCCGTCCGACTCGGCGCGGAGCTTCAGCGACGCGAGATCGCTGCCTGCGTTCGGCTCGGAGTAGCCCTGGCACCACACCTCTTCACCGCTCAGGATCTTCGGGAGGAAGCGCTCCTTCTGCGTCTTGTTGCCGAACTGGATGATCAGCGGGCCGACCATGCCGAGGCCGAAGGGGCTCAGGGTCGGAGAACCCGCGAGCTCGAGCTCCTCGCTCAGGATGAAGCGCTGGGTGACGTCCAGCCCGGGCCCGCCGACCTCCTTCGGCCAGTGGGGCGCGACCCACCCCTTCTTGTAGAGGATCTTGTGCCACTCCATCTGCTCGTCGTGGTCGAACGCACCATCGACCGCGGCCTTTGCGCGGATGGTGGGCGGCATCGCCTCCTTGATCCACTCGCGAGCTTCTTCCCGAAACTTGATCTGCTCGGGCGAAAACGACAGGTCCATCTTTTGCGTCTCTCCGTGCGAACGGGTTCGTGGGCACCAGCGCCAGCCCGAGGGCGTGGCGGGCTCACGGGCGGGAGCCTAGCAACCAAGCCCCGCCAGCCGCAACCGGCGGGATTGCAGGGGCGGCCTGCAACTTTCGTCC
>CAYUAW010000058.1:0-24350 GCA_964442485.1 uncultured Polyangiaceae bacterium | reverse complement strand
CGCTCGACGGCCCGCCGTTCTCGAGGTAAAGCCCCGCCGACTCCAGAGAATCATCATGGGTTTTTCCTGCGGCATCGTCGGTCTACCGAACGTCGGCAAGAGCACGCTCTTCAACTCGCTGTCGTCCGCCAAGGCCGAGGCGGCGAACTTTCCGTTCTGCACGGTAGAGCCGAACGTCGGCATCGTCCCCGTCCCGGACGAGCGGCTCGAGGCGCTGGCGAAGCTGTTCAAGACCAGGAGCAAGGTGCCCGCCGCGATCCGCTTCGTCGACATCGCGGGCCTTGTGCGCGGCGCGTCGAAGGGGGAGGGCCTCGGCAATCAGTTCCTCGCGCATATTCGTGAGGTGGACGCGGTCGCGCACGTGGTGCGCTGCTTCGTGGACGACAACATCACGCACGTCGACGGAAAGGTCGATCCGATCGCGGACGTCGCGACCATCCAGACCGAGCTTTGCCTGCGCGATCTCGACACGGCGACCAAGCGGCTCGATCGCGCGCGCCGCGCGGCCAAGGGTGGCGACGCCATGGAGAAGGTCGCGGTCACCCTGTGCGAGCGGCTCGTCCCCCACCTCGACTCGATGAAGCCGGCGCGCTCCTTCAAGATAGAAGGCGAGAAGGAGGAGATCGTGATGCGCGATCTCCAGCTCCTGACTGGGAAGCCTACCTTTTACGTCGCCAACGTCGACGAGGGCTCGCTCGCGAACCTTTCCGGCAATCCGCACTACCAGGCCGTTCTCGAGCTCGCGAAGTCGGAGAACACACCGGTCGTGCCGATCTGCGCGCAGCTGGAGGCGCAGATCGCGGAGCTCGAGCCCGCCGATCGACCGGAATTCCTAGCGAGCGCGGGTCTCAAGGAGCCCGGGCTGAACGAGGTGATCCGCACGGGCTACCGTCTACTCGGTCTAATCACGTTTCTCACTGCCGGGGAGGACGAGTGCCGGGCGTGGACGCTGAAGAAGGGGCTCGCGGCGCCGAAGGCCGCGGGCGTCATCCACACCGACTTCGAGCGGGGTTTCATCCGGGCGGAGGTGATCCGCTGGGAGGATCTCGTCGCGCTCGGCAGCGAAGCGAAGTGCCGCGAGCAGGGCAAGCTACGCGTCGAAGGGAAGGACTACATCGTCCAGGACGGCGACGTGATGCACTTCCGATTCAACGTCTAGCCTCTCCGGAGCCCTAGAGCGGCACCGGCCCACCGAACGCGCCGGCGAAGCGCGCGAGCCATAGCGCGACCATTGCGACGAGAAGGGCGGCCGAGAGAGCCGCGACGACGAGCTCGCGGCTCCGGGTCGAGCGCCGCGAGCTCGTCGCGTGCACGGTGAGCAGCACCGCGCCGGGCAGCGCCGCGAGCACGAGCGGATGAACCGCAAGGGCCGCCCCCAGATGTCCGGTAAGCAGAAGCCCCGTGGCACGCGACAGCCCACAGCCCGGGCATGGCAAGCTGAACACGAGGGCGAACGGACAGAGGGGAATACGCAGCAGCGCGAGCAGCGACGCAGCGGCAGCGACGATGAGAAGGACCTTACGCTCGCGGGTCAGGAAGGAGCGGATTTCTTCCCCTTCACGAGCAGGTAGATCCCGTAGATGCCGCACGTCAGCACGATGAGCAGCACGGTGACGATGGGGTTCGCGCCCCCGACCGTGCCGGGAATGGGCGCGAGCGAGTCGTGCACCGGCGCCATCGCCATGTTCTGCATGTTCATGGGCTGACCGTCTGCGGCGGGTGTCGTTGCGCCGAGAGCGTCGGGCGATGCGCCGAAGCCTGGCGGCGGGGCACCGAACCCCTGAGGCGGTGCGCCGTAGGCCTGGGGTGGCGCGCCATAGCCCTGGGGTGGCGCGCCGTAGCCTTGAGGGGGCGCTCCCATGCCCTGCGGCGGTGCGCCGAACGCGGGCGGCGCGCCGAACGCCTGGGTGGCGCCGTAGGCCGCGGCCGGGGGTTGCGCTCCGTATCCACCTTGCTGAGGAGGCATGGCTGCGGGGGGCGGCGGCTGTTGAGGGGGAAAGCCACCTCCACCTTGCGGAGGATGTGCCTGGAAGGCGCTGGTGTCCGCGACGACCGTGCCGCCGAGCGGATTCACCGCAGAGGGCGGGGACGCAGCGGGCGGAGACTCATACGCGGGTTGCGGCGGCGCATAGGCCTGCGGTGCAGGCGCTGCCGCAGGAGGCGGACCGCCGGGCTGGCCCACGTTCGACCCGAGCGATGGGGGCGCGACGCCGATCATCGTCCCCTTCAGCTTCGGGCGCGCTGCGACCGGGACCTGCGCGGCAGGTGCCTGCGGTGGCGCTTGAGGGGGCGCGGCAGCTGGCGGCGCGGCTGGAGGCGCCGCACCGGGCGTCGCCGCAGGGCGCGGGGCAGCCGCGGGCGGCGCGTTCATCATGAGCATCGTGCCCTTGAACTTGGGCGCAGCCGCGGCCGCCTTCAGCGTGAAACCGCACTTGGCGCAGGCGGTCGCGGTATCCTGATTCTGAGCTCCACAGTTCGGGCAAAACACGAAAGTTACCTCCGGGAGGGCAGACGGCTCAGCCTACACGGGGTAGTCAAGGCTTCCAAGTACGTCGTCGCCTGCTCCTCGCGCTCGCTCGCTTCGTCGCACCGCCCTCGCGCTCCATTCTCACGCCGTGAACGGTTACTTTGAAGCGCGCCTCGAGGCTTCGACCGCAAACCGCCGCCATGAAGCGGCCGAAAGGCCCGCGATACGGCGGAAACCGCTGAAACCGTGATAGTTTCACGGAAAAGCGCGGCCTTGACACCTCGCTTTGACCCTCACTACGGTGCGCGGCCGAAGGTGGCGCTGGGCTCTCGGCCGTCACCGCCGGCTCGTGAGCCACGCGACCCCAACCGACTCGAGGAACCAGTTCGAAGATGGCATTCGCCCTGAGCGAGGAACACGAGCGGGAGCTGCGCGACATCCTCTCGCGGTACCCGAACAAGATGGCGGCGTGCATTCCCGCGCTGCATCTCTGTCAGGACGCGAACGGCGGGTGGGTCTCGGAGGACGTCATCGCCTTCGTCTCCGGCAAGCTCGACCTGAGCGCGGCGCACGTCAAAGGCGTCGTCACCTTCTACTCGCTGTTCAACGAATCGCCGCCCGGCAAGCACCAGGTCTGGGTGTGCCGCACGCTCTCGTGCGCGCTGCGCGGCAGCGGCGAGCTCCTTCACCACTGCGAGAAGCGGCTCGGCGTCCACGTCGGCGAGACGACGAAGGACGGCAAGATCACGCTGCGCACCGCGGAGTGTCTCGCCGCGTGCGGCACCGCGCCGGTGATGCAGGTCGACAAGTCGTATCACGAGAACCTGAGCGTGGAGACGGTCGACGGGATCCTCGATCGCCTCCTCGCGGAAGGCTGACTTCGCGGTTTCTCGAGAGCGGGGCTTTCCTAAAATGCTGAAGCGTTCCGAATACCTGACCAAGAACTACGGCGTCCCCGATTCGTGGACGATAGGTCTGTACGAGCGCGACGGAGGCTATCGTTCGGCGCGCGCTGCGCTCGGCATGACGCGCGAAGCGCTCGTCGAGGAGCTCAAGAAGGCCCACGTCCGCGGGCGCGGCGGGGCGGGCTTCGACTGCGGCACGAAGATGAGCTTCATGCCGAAGGAGTCGAAGAAGCCGCACTACCTCGTCGTCAACGCCGACGAGGGCGAGCCCGGCACCTTCAAGGACCGCTCCATCATGGAGATGAATCCGCACGCGCTGATCGAGGGGTGCATCATCGGCGCTCACGCGATCGGCGCGCAGACGGCGTACATCTACGTGCGCGACGAGCTGCACCTGTCGAAGGCGCGCCTGAACCAGGCGGTGAAGGAGGCGCGCGTGAAGGGGTACCTCGGCGCGAACGCCTTCGGCCTCGCGCGGCCGGTCGAGGTGCACGTGCACACCGGCGCGGGCGCGTACATCTGCGGCGAGGAGACGGCGCTGCTCAACTCGCTCGAGGGCCGTCGCGGCGAGCCGCGGATCAAGCCGCCGTTCCCAGCGCAGGCAGGTGCGTTCGGCTGCCCCACGACGGTGAACAACGTGGAGACGATCGGCATCCTGCCGACCGTCCTTTCCGTCGGGGGCGACACCTTCAGCAAGCTCTCGGACCTGCACCCGTTCAACGACGGTGGGGCGCGAATCTTCGGCGTCTCCGGGCACGTGAAGAAGCCGGGGCTCTACGAGTGCCACGTCGGCCTGACGCTGCGCGAGCTCATCTACGATCTGGGCGGTGGCGTCCTCGGGGATAGAAAGCTCCTCGGCGTCATTCCCGGGGGGTCGTCGTGCCCGGTGCACCTGCCGGACGAGGTCGTCAACGTTCCGAACGACCCGCGCTTCGCCCCGTACAACGGGAAGCCCATCCTCGACCTGCCGCTCGGCGTCGACACCTTCCGCATGGTGGGCAGCATGCTCGGCACCTGCTGCGCGATCGTGATGTCCGACGCCGTCGACCCGGTCCTGGCCCTGCAGAACCTCATGCAGTTCTACAAACACGAGTCGTGCGGTCAGTGCACGCCGTGCCGCGAGGGCTGCGGGTGGATCGTCCGCATCCTGGACAAGGTCGTCTCCGGCAAGGCGACGCTCGACGAGCTCGATCGCCTTCACGAGATCGCGAACGACATCACCGGCAACACCATCTGTGCGTTCGGCGACGGCGCCGCGCAGCCCGCGCTCGCGTTCGTCCGGCGCTACAGAAAGCACTTCGAGGACTACGTGACCAGCGGCGGCAAGGCGCAGACGAGGAGGCTTTCGCTATGAGCGCAGGGAATCTGCTCTTCATCCTCTGCAGCATCGCGTGCATCGTGGGGGCCATCGGCGTGGTCGTCGCACGAAACCCGGTGCGCGCCGCGGTCGGGCTGCTCACGACGATCGTCGGCATCGCCGGGCTCTTCCTCGAGCTGTCAGCGCAGTTTCTCGCCGCGATCCAGCTCATCGTCTACGCCGGCGCGGTCGTCGTGCTCTTCGTGTTCGTGCTCATGCTGCTCGGCGCGGACGCGCACGTCGTGCGCGAAGACAGGGCACGAGCAGCGAAGATCGTCAGCGGCGTGCTCCTCGGCATCATGGCCCTCGGCGTGATGGTCGCGCTTTACCCGCACGCCGACCAGGTGACGCGCTTCGCTCCGGCGGGCGCCGACCACGGCAGCGTGGAAAGCGTCGGTCGCATGCTGTTCACGACGGGCATCGTCCCCTTCGAGCTCGCGACGGCCCTCCTCATCGTCGCGGTGGTCGGGGCCATCGCCGTGGCGCGCGGGCGTCACGCCCCGGGCAAGCACGCGCCGCCCATGAAGGATCCCCGCAAGATGTTCGTCGGTCCCTTGCTCCCGCGCGACGATTCCGGCCGCCCGAAGGAGGTCGCTCCCTGATGCTCTTGGGTCAGCTTCTCGAGCACTACGTGCTCCTCGCCTCCGTCATCTTCACCATCGGGGCCGTCGGGTTCCTGGTGCGCAGCAACATCCTCGTGCAGCTCATGAGCATCGAGCTGATGCTCAACGCGGTGAACCTGCTTCTGGTCGCTTACAACCGCATGCACACCGGGGACATGGGGGGTCAGATGTTCGCGTTCTTCATCATCGCCGTCGCCGCCGCAGAGGTCGCGGTGGGCCTTGCGATCGTCCTTTCCTTGTACCGGCTGCGTGCCACCGTCCTCTCGGACGAAGCCGACAGCCTGCGGCACTGAGACGTACATGGAGACCCTCCAAGCGATCTTCCCCGCGCGCGACTGCGCTCTGCTCGTCGCCATCATCGTCTTGCCGCTGTTCGGCGCGTTCGTGAACGGCGTCTTCGGCAAGCGCCTCGGCAAGGAAGCCGTCACCCTGATGGGGCTCGCCTCCGTGGGCGCCTCGTTCATCGCGAGCGTCGTCGCGTTCCTGATGCTGTACGCGAAGCAGACGGAGGACGAGGCCGCGCGGCTCGTGTGGACGGGCTGGCAGTGGGTCGGCCTTTCCCCGTCCGGCGAGCTCAACGCGATAGGGCAGGGCGGCGGCTCGCTCCCCATCAACGTCGACGTCGCGTTCTCGGTCGACGCGCTGAGCGGCACGATGGCCCTCATCGTCACCGGCATCGGGTTCCTCATCCACCTGTACTCCACGAAGTACATGGAGGACGACCCGAGCTACCACCGCTTCTTCGCGTACCTGAACCTCTTCATCTTCTCGATGCTGGTCCTCATCCTCGGGGACAGCCTCCCCGTGATGTTCGTCGGCTGGGAGGGCGTCGGGCTCTGCAGCTATCTGCTCATCGGCTTCTGGTTCGGGGACAAGGCAAACGCCGCCGCCGGCAAGAAGGCGTTCATCACCAACCGCATCGGCGATTTCGGCCTGCTCGTGGCGATGGCGCTGCTCATCCGCTACACGGGCTCCCTCACCTGGTCCGGTATCGCGGCGCACGGGCAGGAGCTGCTCCGCCCGATCACCGTCTGGCAGATCCCGCTGCTCGAGGGCAGGGCCGGCTTCGTCGGTGCGATCGGCGCGCCGGTGCAGGTCACCGCGGCGACGCTGGTCGGTCTGTCGCTGTTCCTCGGGTGCGCCGGCAAGAGCGCGCAGATCCCGCTCTACGTCTGGCTTCCGGACGCCATGGCGGGCCCCACGCCGGTCAGCGCGCTCATCCACGCGGCCACCATGGTCACGGCGGGCGTCTACCTCGTGTGCCGCACCGCCCCCGTGTTCGTCCTCAGCCCGGCCGCGATGTTCACTGTCGCCATCACCGGCGCGGCCACGGCGCTGCTCGCCGCGACGATCGCGCTCGTCCAGAACGACATCAAGAAGGTGCTCGCCTACTCGACCGTGAGCCAGCTCGGCTACATGTTCATGGGCGTCGGCGTCGGCGCGTTCACGGCGGGGTTCTTCCACGTCATCACGCACGCCTTCTTCAAGGCCTGCCTCTTCCTCGGCGCGGGCTCCGTCATCCACGCGATGCATGCCCGCGTCCACGACAACGACGCCTCGCAGGACATCCGCAACATGGGCGGCCTCCGCAAGCACCTGCCGATCACCCACGCGACGTTCCTCGCGTCGTGCCTTGCGATCGCTGGCTTCCCGTTCACCAGCGGCTTCTACTCGAAGGACGAGATCCTGCACGGCGCGTTCGCGTCGAGCGTGCGTCCGCCCACCGATGACGGGACCGCGTACGGCTTGCCGCTGTTCACCTGGCCGACCTGGGGTGGCACGGTGCTCCTCACCGCGGGTCTCCTCGGCGCCCTGATGACGGCTTTCTACATGTTCCGCCTCTACTTCCTCACCTTCTCGGGTGAGTTCCGCGGCTGGAAGATCGTCGCGAACTGGAAGGAGCCCGAGGGCGGACACGGTCACGATGCACACGCCCACGCCGCGCACGGCCACGACGCGCACGGCCACGACGCGCACCCGAAGGAGCCGCTCGAAGGCCCCGACCCCCATGAGTCGCCGTGGCAGATGTACGTGCCACTCGTGATCCTCGGTTTCCTCGCGCTCGTCGGCGGCATCCTCTTCAACCACCCGCTCGAGAAGTGGCTCGAGCCGGTGTTCGCGGTGGCGAAGAAGAGCGTCGAGGTCGCGGACAAGGGCGGCAGCGTGCAGGTGCTGGCGACCATTGCCGGTCTCGCCGGCATCGCCATCGCCTACTACGTCTACGAGAACCAGAGGGGCGCTCCAGCGAAGCAGCTCGCGGAACGCATGCCGGGCCTCCACCAGCTCGTCTACGACAAGTGGCGAGTGGACGAGTTCTACGACGAGTTCTTCATCGGCACCGTCGACTTCATCGCCGACGTGTTCGTGTGGATCGACACCTGGGTCGTGGACGGCATCATCTCGCGGTTCACGAGCTGGCTCGTCGCGGTGAGCGGCTACCTGCTGCGCCTCCTGCAGACCGGGCGCATCCAGGCATATGCCGCCGTCATGATGGTCGGCACCGCGTGCCTCGGGTGGTTCTTCACGATGCCGCAGGCAAGGACGCACGTGGAGCGTGACGACAACAGCGGCCACTACGTCGTGCAAGCTGCTCCCGGTCTCGGCTACGCCTATCGCTGGGACGCGGACGCCGACGGAAAGCCCGACGCCCCGGACTTCAGCGACAAGAAGAGCGTCGAGCTATCGCTCGGCGTCGGGCAGTCGCGAAAGGTCGAGCTCGAAGTGAAGAACGCCTTTGGTCGCGTCGGTCACCAGACCATCACGCTGACCCGTCCGAAGCCGGAAGAGCCGAAGCGAGCGTCGCTCGAGCCCGCGCTCGGCGGAGCCCTCGCCGGCCGAGAGGTGAGCCGATGAGCCCGCTCACGAGCGCCCTGGTTGCGCTGTTCCCCTATCTCGCCGCGTTCGCGATCGGCGCGCTCCTGCCGTCCCGTCACGGCGCGCTCGAGCGGTTCGGCCTCGGTATCGTCGGGGTGCTCTCAGTCGCCTTCATCTCGGGCCTCTGGCCGGGGAAGGAAGGGGACGCCGCGGCGCTCCCGACGGAGTGGCCGCATCTCCTGAACGTCGTGGTGTTCGCTCCCATCCTCGGGGCCGTGGCGATCCTCTTCCTGCCGCGCCAGACGCCGAACTTCCTCCGTCGCTTCACGCTCGCCGTGATGGCGATCGACTTCATCGCCTCGCTCGGTCTGCTGGCGGTGCCCATGAGTAAGGGCTGGCACTTCCAGTACATCACGGAGTGGCTGCCCGCGTTCGGCATCCGTTACCACGTGGCGGTCGACGGCCTGAGCATGTGGCTCGTGCTCCTCACCACGTTCACGACGCCCATCGCCGCCTACGTGTCGTTCGGCTCCATCAAGAAGCGCACGAAGGACCTCTGCTTCGCGTACCTGCTCCTGCAGGGGGCGATGCTCGGCGCGTTCGTCGCGCTCGACATGTTCCTCTTCTACGTCTTCTGGGAGCTCATGCTCGTGCCGATGCTCCTCATCATCGGCGTGTGGGGCGGCGTCGAGCGCATCAAGGCCGCGTACAAGTTCTTCCTGTACACGATGTTCGGCAGCATGCTGATGCTCGCCGCCATCCTGTACATGGTCTGGGCGCACAACCAGGTCGCCGGCTACGTCACTTTCGACTACCTGGCGCTCCGCAGGCTGGTCCTGCCGGACTACGCCGCGTGGCTCTGCTTCCTCGGGTTCGCGCTCGCCTTCGTCATCAAGGTGCCGATGTGGCCCTTCCACACCTGGTTGCCCGACGCCCATGTGCAGGCGCCGACCGGGGGCTCCATCATCCTGGCGGCGGTGCTCCTGAAGCTCGGCACCTACGGTTACATCCGCTTCTGCATGGGCATGTTCGAGGGGCCAGCGTGGGCAGCCAGCGCGACGCTCGCGACGGTGGCCATCGTCGGCGGCATTCTCTACGGCGCGCTCGTCGCCTGGAAGCAGCCCGACGTGAAGAAGCTCATCGCGTACTCCTCGGTCGCGCACCTCGGGTTCGTCATGCTCGGCATCTTCGGCGCGACTCGCTCGGGCCTCGAAGGCGCCCTCCTGCAGATGGTGAACCACGGCATCTCCACGGGCGCGCTGTTCCTCCTGGTGGGCGTCGTCTACGACCGTCGCCACACGCGGCTGATGAACGAGTTCGGCGGCCTCGCGAAGGTGATGCCCGTCTACGCCGCGCTCTTCGTCATCGTCACGATGGCGAGCGTGGGAGTCCCGGGCACCAACGGGTTCGTCGGGGAGTTCATGATCATCATGGGCACCATCGTCTCCCAGGTTCTGGACAAGCAATCGACGAGTCAGGCGGCGGTCGCGGCGTTCGGCGTCATCCTGGCCGCCGTCTACATGCTGCACGTCGTGCAGAAGATGTTCTTCGGCCCCATCGACAATCAGAAGAACGAGCACCTGACGGACATCAATCCGCGTGAGACGCTGGCGGTCGCTCCGCTCATCGCCATGGTCTTCGTCATCGGGCTCTTCCCGAACATCCTCCTGTCCCGCATGACGGACAGCGTGAACGCCGTGCTGGAGGATTTCGTGGACGGTCGCATGCAGTACGAGCAGCACGCGGGCGAGGCGTCCTTGAAGCTTCGGCCGCAGAAAGGCGGGCCGCTCGAGCACGGCTATCCCGAGGCCCCCACCGAGAAGAAAGCCGTCGCGATGGCAGGGGGTGCGCAGTGAGCCTCGTGATCGCGCTGTCGCCGCTCCTCATCGTGGGGCTCGGCGCTCTTCTCCTGATGCTCGCCGAGGCTTTCGGCAAACCGGAAGATCCGTCCGGCATGCAGGGCGACCTAGTCGTCGACGCCGGAGCGGGGCGTGGAGCCGAGCTCGGTCTCGTCGCGTCCGTCATCCTGATGCTCGGCGCGGTGCTCTCCATCGCCGTCTGGCTCATCGGCCCCGAGAAGCTCGAGGGCATCGACAAGGTCGCGCCGTATCTCGTCGTGGATCGCTTCTCGCTGTTCTTCAGCTTCGTGCTGTGCGTCGGGGGCGCGCTCGCGGCGCTCCTCGCCGCGGGCTATCTGCCCGAGCACCGCATCGATCGCGGCGAGTTCTTCCCGCTGCTCATGCTGTCGACCTTCGGCGCCATCGCGCTCGCGTGGTCCGGCGATCTTCTCGCGATCTTCGTGGGCCTCGAGACGATGTCGCTCGGCGTGTACTGCATGATCGGCCTGCGCCGCGGCAGCGCGCGGGCGGCTGAGGCGGCGGTGAAGTACTTCCTGCTCGGGAGCTTCGCGGCGGCGCTCATGCTGTTCGGCTTCGCGCTCCTCTACGGGGCGACCGGGCACACCGATCTCGCCGGGATCGGGGAGGCCGTGAAGAGCATCGGTTCGGCCGGCAGCACCGTGAGCGCGCCGACGGTGCTCATCGCGCTGGTGCTGAACCTGGTCGGGCTCGGGTTCAAGGTGAGCGCCGTGCCGTTCCATATGTGGACCCCCGACGCCTACGAGGGCGCTCCCACGCCGACCACGAGCTTCATGGCGGTCGCCGTGAAGAGCGCGGCGTTCGCCGTGATGCTGCGCGTGCTCCTCGTCGGTTTCGGCGACGAGCGCCTGATGAGCTGGGGCACAGGCTGGCCGCCCGTGGTCGCGGCTCTCGCGGTGCTGTCGATGACCGTCGCGAACGTCGTCGCGGGCCGCCAGGAGTCCGTGAAGCGCATGCTCGCGTACTCGTCGATCGCGCACGCGGGATACGTCCTGGTCGGCGTGGCCGCGACGGTGCGCGCCAGCGCCGAGGCGCAGGCCAGCGTCCTCTTCTATCTGCTCGCGTACACCGTCTCGACCGCCGGAGCCTTCGGCGCGCTCATCGCGTGCGGAAGCCGAGGCGCAGAGGCCGTGACGTACGAAGATCTCGCCGGGGTCGGCCGTCGCCATCCGGCAGCGGCCCTCGCGTTCTCGCTGTTCCTGCTGTCGCTCGCGGGCATCCCGCCGACCGCGGGCTTCTTCGGAAAGCTGTACGTGTTCCGCGCCGCCGTCGACGCGCAGCTCTACATCGTCGCGGTCATCGGCCTCATCAACAGCGTCATCGGCGCGTATTACTATCTGCGCGTCATGGTCTACATGTACATGCGCGAGCCCGCGCCCGGAGCGCCCATCGCCGTCCCGATGCGCTCGGGGCTCGTCGCGTCCGCGCTCGTGATCGCAGCCGTGCTCGTCATCGTCTTCGGCACCATGCCCGGGAACGTGCTCGACGTTGCGAGCGGCGCCGGCTTGTAGCGAGCTACGTCGAAGGACGGTCGCGCTTACGCGGCCTTCGGCGTCACCGGTTCACGGTGAAGCGCAGCTCCTCCGGACCGCGACCGATGATGGTCGGCGCGTACCTCAGCTCGAGCCGTCGGGACGCGGCCGGGATCTCGAAGGTGACGAATCCGCGCGCCTTCTTTCCGGTCGTGATCCGGACGGAAGGGAGGCCGGGATCACATCCTGCCAGGGTGCTCGTGTAAACGTCACCGCCCGCGTCGTAGAGCGTCGCGTAGAACGGATTGACGGGTACCTCCACCGCGGAGGTACCCTCCAGGCTCACCTCGACCCCCAGCTTGACGAAGCCGCGCTTCGTGACGAACGGTGAGTCTCGGCCACACTCCTTGTCGGAGTCCATGCTCATCGTGTAGTCGGCGGCGATCGCGAGCTCGCCCATCGGGTGCACGCGTTCCTCCGTCCCGAGGAGCGTGGCAGACTCGGAGCTGGCCGATGGTGGCGGGGCGTCGGTGGTAGCGTGACAGCCGACCGAGGAGAGCGCGAGCGGCCCGAGGAGGAGCCAGATGCCGGTCGGGGGCAGGAGGTCGCCCATGGGCGCGAGACGGTACACGAGGGCCCAGGGTTCGGCGACGCGGCGCGATGCGGCCCGGAAAATTCGGGCAAGGGGCGGCGTCTTTGGCCCGAGAGCGGTAGACAGGGCGAGCCCATTTGCGGTGGAGTAGACACCGAGAAGAGAAGGAAAAATGGGCCGCTGTCTTCGCCTCGGGATCTGTCTGGGAATGCTCTTTGCGGTCGCGGGGTGCCGGTCGAAGTCCACCGCCGCCCCCGGTGAAACCGAGAACGCCCCTTCGCCGCAGGGCTCCGCGGCGGAGGCGGAGCTTCAGCCGATCCCCTCCGCGTACATGGAGGCCGCGCTGAATCCGGAGCGCGAGAAGCCTTACGCGGGTCCTATCGGTGCGGTGCGCGGCGTCGTGCGGGGCTCCGGGGATCCTGCGCCCGAGCTCCCCGAAGTGCTCGCGAAGATCCCGGCCGGCAAGTGCGACGACGCGCGTGCCTTCTACGGAAAGCTCTTCCGGGAGGGGCCCGGGCGCGAGCTCGGAGACGTGCTCGTCGCCGTCACCGAATACAAAGGCTTCATCCCGGCGAAGGAAGCCGCGAAGCTCATCGTCGCGCGCGGCTGCGCCTTTCCTTCGCGCACCATCGCGATGACCTTTGGTCAGCGGCTCGAGGTGAAGAACCGCAGCCAGGAGACGTTCATCCCTTCGCTCATCGGCGCGCCCCAGGCCGCGCTGGTCGTCGCGATGCCCGGAGGTGACCCGGTGAAGCTCTTCCCGCCGCGGCCCGGCGAGTTCCTGCTCCAGGATCAGACGCACCAGTTCGCGAAAGCGAGCGTCTTCGTGCTGAAGTACCCGACGGCAACGGTCACCGGCCTCGACGGCGCCTTCGAGGTCAAGGACATCCCCGCGGGCGACGTGCTCGTCACGGCGTATCTGCCGGCGACGGGCGGCCGCGCTTCCGCTCGCGCGCAGATCGTCGCGGGCGAGACCGCGACGCTGGACCTGACGATCCCCTTCGACGCGAAGCGCGCCGCTGCCGCGCCCTCCGCGTCAGCGCACTGAGCTCAAGAAAGCTGCAGTGCGGAAGGCGCCTACTCGGATAGGCTCGACGGTTCAGCGCGCCGCAGGCGCCGCGGGCGCGGGCTCTCTGCGTGCGGCGCGCTCCGTCCAGGCGGCGCTGAAGGCGCGCGCCACGTCGGAGCCGACGCGCCGATCGAGGAGCGCGGTCATGACGCGAATGGCGAAGAGACTCGGTGCGCCGCGGTCCGCGGGAAGCTTCGTGGCCCACTTGCGAAAGGCGGCGTCGTCGCCGCCGAGATCGGCGGCGGCGAGCGCCGCGACGCGCGCGTCCACGTTTCCCGGCTCGCCGGCGAGAGTGAGCTCGGCGCGGTCCTTCGCGAACGCAGGCTGACCGAGCTCGACGGCGCGCAGCGCAAGCCAAGCGTTGTCGAGATGGGCGCGGACCGCGGCGCTGCGTGCAGCAGCGTCGTCACCGGCCATCAACGCTGCGTCCAGCGCGGCGAGTCCCTCGCGGCGCTCCGCCGCGGGCTCGCTCGTGGGTGGCGGCGCGTCGGGAGAAGGCAGGGAGCTTCCCGGGTGCGGTGCGTTCGCTGCGACCGCCGCCCCCAGTGAATCGGGAAGGCCGGCGGCCTCCGGAAAGAGGAGCCGCGTCGCGCGTAGCCATCGAGTCGCGCTTTCGACGTCGCCGGCGCGTTCCAGCGCGCGGATCACGAGGAGGCTCGCCTGGGCATTGCCGGGCTCGAGGGCCGCTGCACGCTCGGCGCCGAGCCGAGCGCGCGCCACGTCCCCGCGATCGAGGGCGCACTCCGCCTCGGCCCGCCACACGGCTCCGAGCTCCGGGCCCTTCGACCGTGCGCGCCGGAAGGCGTCGTCCGAACGGCGCGGTTCGCTCACGCAGCGCACGCGGCCGAGCCGTGCCCAGATTTCGGCGGCGTCGCCGTCCTCATCGAGAGCGCGTTCGTACGCTGCCACCGCCCCCGCGACGTTGCCGCCCTCCTCCAGGAGGACACCGTCCATGTACTCGGCGTACGCATCCGGCGTGATGAAGTGCCCGTCGATGTCGTGGCCGTTCACGATTCGAGCGACCGTACTTTCTCCACCGCACGATGTCGTGGCCATCACCGCTGCGAGAGCGAGGAGCACGCCTCGGGGCAAAGGAAGGACCCTCACTTCTTCTCCCCTTCTCCCGGCGCGCCGCGGAACGTCACGGTCACGACACGATAGCCCAGGGAGCGCACCAGCGTCTCGACCGTCCGGCGCACGCTCGCGTTCGATCGGTCCACGATCCTTCCCTCTTCGGCCGCGGTCGCGAGTGTTCGCTCGGCTTCCTGACGCGCCCGCGTCTCGAGCGCCTCCGTTCTCTCGGCGAGCAGATCGGTCTCTCTTCTGAAGACGAACGTCCGCTGGTTGTCGAGGCGCGCGGCGAACACGACCGACGAGGGGAGCACGATGGTCGCGGAGCGCCGCACGGGATCGAGCTCCACGTCGCTCTCCGAGAGCGTCGAAAGATCCACGCCAGCTACGACGGTGCCGGACGCGACCAGCAGAATGGCGTCCTCCGGCTGCACGAGCCCGAAGAAGCGGCTCTGCTTGTCCTTGAGCGAGATGACGCGCTCGATCTGGAACTCGGCGCCCTCGAGCCGGGCCAGGTCGCGTACAGCGGAGATGATCGCCGGCGACGACTCGATCTCCGTCGTCGCTCCACGCTGCTCGAAGCGGACCCACGCACGGAAGGCCACGACCCCCAGGGCGGCACCGAAGCTCATGAGGAGTACCGCGAGGAGGAACCAGACCCACGGGCGCCGCTTTTTGCGCAGAGCATCGGCTGAAGCGCCGTCTTCCTGGGTCAGGGGCCCGGCGGTCATGGCAATGGGCGGATCTTAGCCGTATCGCCTGCGGCGCGCGTCGCCGGCGCGCTGCGCCGCGTTTTTCAGCGGCGCTCGCGGAGCTCGGCGAGGACGGCCTTCGCGGAGTCCATGGTGACGGTCCCCTGGTTGGCGATCTGCGCCGCGACCCACTCCACCTCGGCCCCGGCCGCGCCCGCGGCGATCGCCACCGAGCGAGCGTGCAGGGACATGTGACCGCGCTGGATCCCCTCCGTCGCGAGCGCGCGGAGGGCGGCGAGGTTCGACGCGAGCCCCACCGACGCCGCGATGAGGGCGAGCTCGTCCGCAGTGGAGACACCCACGATTTCCAGCGCGAGACGGGCCGTCGGGTGCACGCGCAGGGTGCCCCCGACGATGCCGAGCGCGAGCGGCATCTCGAGCTCGCCGATCAGACTGTTGCCGTCGCGCCGCCAGATGGCGAGCGGCGAGTAGCGGCCGCTTCGCGCGGCGAAGGCGTGGGCTCCTGCCTCCACCGCCCGGTAGTCGTTGCCCGTCGCCATCACGACGGAGTCGACGCCGTTCATGATGCCCTTGTTGTGGGTGGCGGCGCGGTAGGGGTCGAGCTCCGCGAAGCGCGACGCTTCCACGATGCGGTCGACGACCTCCGTCGATTCGACGTTCGGCTCCGGAACCCACGACGCGCCCGCGGGGGCGCGCGCCTTCGTCGAGCTCATCGTGAGATCCGCGGCGAGCGCGCGGCAACGGACGCGAACGCGGCGGCGATCGCACAGGTTGGTGAGGATCCTGAGCCCGAGCTTTCCGCCGGCGATGGCCTGTGCGCGCGGGCCGATCGCCTCGGCGATGCTGTTGACGAGGTTCGCGCCCATCGCGTCCTTGCAATCGACGTGGACGTGGATGACGACACACCCCTCGCCGAGGTCGCGCACTTCCATCGCGCGCGGCCCCCCGCCGCGGGCGACGAGGTTCGCGACCGACGCGGTGCCGATCGCGAGCAGCTCCTTCTCGGCCTCCACCAGCCGCACGCGCGCGCCCTCCGGATCGGGCACGTCGAAGAGCTGGATCTGGGTCGTCATCAGGCTCTCGAGCATCTCTGCTTCGAAGCCGCCGCTGCCGCGGACCATGCGCGCCGCGTTGGAAGCGGCGGCGACGACGCTGGGCTCCTCGACGACCATCGGGACGAGCCGATCGACGCCGTTGACGCACACGTTCAGCGCGACTCCGAAGGGGAGCGCGTAGACGCCGAGCACGTTCTCCACGACCTTGTCGGCCGTCTCCGGCTCGAGCCCGCCGCGCTCGAGAGCGGCGAGCATCTTGGCGAGCTCGAACCCGCCGTGCTCGGCGAAGCGGATGCGCCGCTCGTGGAGACTCAGCTTGTAGAAGCCAGGGATTCGCGAACTCTTGGTCATGCGAAGGGGCACCCGGCCATGCGCAATTTTTACGCTTCTTCGGTGAAGAGGTGCAGCCCCCGCGCTCCCAGAGAAACGCCGAGCCGCATTTGCCGCTCTGCGTCGAAGGCCGCGGAGAGCCGCGAGGACGGCGGCTTTTCGCCGACATAGAGGGCCACGTCGCCGCCGCCCGCCCCCGCCGGGAGCACCACGGCGTCTTCCTCGCTCGCGATGTCGGCAAGACGAGCGACCTCGCGCGTCACGATGCGGATCCCGGCGTGCTCGCCGAGATCCGTCAAGCCGCGCAGCTGATCCCGGAGGGCGCGGATCACGCCCCTGCCGGAGCCCTCCTCGAAGGCGCGCTCGGCGTCCTCTGCAGCGAGGACGAGGTTCTCCATCACGCCGCCGTAGCTGTGAGGCGACCGCGCCTTGAACGCGCGCACCTTGCCGACGAGCTCGGAGGTCGTCGCAGGGGCGCCGGCGAAGAGCACCTCGAAGTGCACGTCGGTGGGCAACTCGATGGAGCGCGTGGTGAGCGCGGCGTTCCCCTTCTTCGACGCGACGAGGGTCCCGCCGAGCACGCTGGCGGCGACGTCCACGCCGCTGCCGCCGCCCTGGGCGCTGCGGTGAGCGGCTAGGCACGGCTCCAGCACCGCGGCGCGCAGCTCCTCTTCGGAGATACCGGCGCGCTCCGCGCCGATGAGGGCGCCGTACGACGCGACGAGGATCGCGGCGCTCGAGCCGAGGCCGAGCTTGCCCGCCTCGCTGCGGAGCGCGCTCGCGTCGAACCACGGCGCCTTGCGATCGCGCAGGACGGCCTTCACCTCGGGCGTGAGGAGCTCTGCGGGGCGAGAGGTGTCCGCCATGACGTAGCGGTCCACGGCGGTCACGACCGCAGGCGCGCCCTCGAGGACCGCGTAGGCCCCCGACATGACCACCTTGCCCGGCGCGCGCGCCTTCATGCTGCCCCCGAAGACGCGTCGGCTTCGACGCCGGCGTCGCCGCCCGCGGCGCAGCGGATAACTTCCAGCACGCCGGGACATTCGGCAAGCTTGTTGGTCACTTCTTCGGCGTGCATGGGGAGAGTTACGACCTTCACGTGAGGGCCGGCGTCCATGGTGAAGTAGGCGGGGACGCCGGCGGCGCGGAGCTCGCGCACCCGCTCCATGACGGTCAGAGTGGTGGGCGAGAAATAGACGATGGGAGGATCTGCTGCGAACATGGAAGCGTGCATGGCGAGGGCGCTCGACTCGACGGCTGGGCCGAGGACGGTGAGGTCGCGCGCGAGGATGGCGCTCTTGATGAGCTCGAAGAGTCGAGGCGCGTGCTCGACCCACCCCCGATAATAGGGGCTCGTCCTCGCGGTGCGCAGCATTCCTTCCGTCGACCCGACCGATTTCTCGCCGGCGCGCGTCAGCGCGACGATCATTGCGAGGGGAAAGTGCGAGCCGGGGGCGAGCGGCTCCGCGAACTCCGCCCCGGTGCGGAGGATGACGTACCCGCCATAGAGCGAGCGGGCGGCCGAAACGGACGCGGCGCGGGCGAGCGCGCTCACCGCCTCCCGCGACGAGCCGAGCCCGGCGGCGTGCGAGGCGGCCAGGCCGAGGGCGGCGAAGCCCGAGGCGCTCGAGGCGAGCCCGGCCGCGGTGGGGAAGCTGTTCGCCGAGGTGACGCGCGCGCGCGTCTCGAGCTTCGCGGCGGCTCGCACCTGGTCGAGGAGCCCGACCACGCGCTTCATCTCCTTCTCGCGTGCGGCGCGGCCGTCGAGCGTGAGGACGTCTTCAGTCAGGGCCCTGTCGAACTCCACGGTCGTCGTGGTGACGAGAGCGTCGAGGGTGAGCGACAAACTCGGCACCGCGGGCAGGTTCCTGCGCTCGTCGAGCTTGCCCCAGTACTTCGCGAGGGCGATGTTCGCGTGCGCGCGGGCGGTGGCGCGGCTCATGGGGTTCCCCGCGCCGCGTCCGCAGCGACCATGGTGTCGAAGCAGACCAGGCCGCGACGGCGCCACGCTTCCAGAATGGGGTCGGTGGTCTCCTCTGCCAGCGCGATCACGCAGCCGCCGCCGCCGGACCCGGTGAGCTTGGCGCCGAGCGCGCCCGCCTCGCGCGCCCAGGCACAGGCGCTTTCTATTTCTTCGGTCGACAGGAAGAGTCCCGAGAGGAGCATTTGATTCAGATCGAGGAGCTTGCCGAGGCCGATGAGGTCGCCCGCTTCGATGCAGAGTGCGGCGTTTCTCACCAGCGACTCGATGCCGGCGAGTGACTTGTTTACCATTTCGGGCTTCTTGTCACGCAGGCGGGCCACGTTTTCGACCATGACCTTCGTGCTGGCGGGGGGACCGGCGACCCCGATGGCGAGCGGCATGCGGCGATCGACGTGGATCGGCTTGATGCCCGTGCCACGCGTGTAGAGGACGCAGCCGCCATGCGCGGCGGCCCAGGCGTCGACACCGGAGGGGTTCCCGTGAAAGACGCGCTCCCAGGCCATCGCGACGTCGACGACACGGTCGAGGCCCGGCGCGGCCTCGCCGCGCAGCGAGAGGACCGCGCGCGCGACGGCGACCGCGATGGCGGCGGAAGCCCCGAGGCCGACGCCGGCAGGGATGTCGAGGGTGCACGTGACGTCGGCGGCCGGCATGCCGACCGCGTCGAGGAGCGCGCCGTAGCCACGCCCGAGCTCGGAGCCGTCGCCAGCCGTGGCTGTGCGATCGCCGACCCGGATCACGCCGCTCCCCGCGGCTGCCGTGGCCGTCGCACCCTTGCCGAGCCCGACCGCGATGGCCGGGACCCCGTACACCACGGCATGTTCGCCCAGCAGGATCGCCTTGCCCGAAGATTGACCCACGCCGTCAGCTCCGCCGATCCGTCAACGCATCGACTGCCCCGAGCAGCAACACGCGCCGCGCCTCGGCGAGCTCCGCTCCCTCGACCGACTCGAGCGCGCGCGCCGACAGCTCGGCGATGCGCTGCTCGATCGCGGCGCGTGCACCGCAGCGCGTGAGCACGTCCGTCGCTTCGCGGAGGAGCTTCACGCCGGCGCGCGAGTTGCCCCACGCACTCGTGAGGACCTTCCTGTCCTTGCCCTTCGCCAGCTCGAACGCGCGCTGTATCAGCGCGGTCCGCTTCCCGCTGCGGATGTCGTTCGCGAACGGCTTTCCCGTCTCCCCGGGGTCGCCGAACGCGCTGAGCAGATCGTCCCTGAGCTGGAAGGCGACGCCCGCGGGCAACGCGAAGCGCTCCAGCGACGAGATGAGCTCGGGCGAGCCGCCCGCGAGGAGCGCGCCCATGCGCAAAGGACCTGCCACGGTGTAGCTACCCGTCTTCAGAGTGTACGTCTTTTCGGCGTCCTCGCCGCGGGCAATCACGTCAATCTGCTGACCGGCGACGGCATCTGCTTGCATCTGGGCGAACGCGCCGAACACTCGTGGGAGCCGTGACGCGGGCACGTCGACCCGCGCCAGCGCTTCCGTCGCGAGCGCGACGCCGAGATCGCCGGCGAGGATGGCCGACGCCTCCCCGAGCCGCGCGGAGCCGTAGCGATCGGTGAGGAGCTTGTGGACGGCAGGGCCGCCGCGGCGCGTGTCGTCGCGGTCCATCCAGTCGTCGTGCACCAGGAAGTAAGCGTGCAGGAGCTCGATGGCGACACCCGCGTCGAGCGCGGGCTCGAGATCCGCCGTCGCGCTCGCGGCGCGATAGCCCGCCACGAGCAACGCGGCGCGCAAGCGCTTGCCGCCGCGAAGGCAAAGATCGCGAAACGCGCGTACCATCTCGAGCACTTCGACGTCCTGCGCGGCGGCTGCGTCGAGCTTCGCGTCGAGGAGGCCCGCTAGCCGGGTGTCGACCTCCGTGCGCACAGTATCGACGAGCGCGAGGAACGGGTTGCCCTTGAGCGCCTTCGCGCTCTTCTTTCCGCCTCCTCGCGTCGAGCCGCGGCTCCCGTTGGAAGCCCTTGTCTTCCCAGGCATTTTTCGAGCGAAGCCTAGGGGCCAGGTCGCCCCGCGTCAACGACAGCCTGAGTGTACGAAAACGCGCGCTTGCCAGATGCTCGAAGAGGGCGCATTGCTCCCCAAAAATGGCCGACATCTCGAGCCGCAAGGTCGACCACCTGGATCTCACGATCTCAGGAGACGTGGGGTTCAAGTCGACGACGACTCTGTTCGAGTGCGTGAAGCTCGTCCACGACGCGCTTCCGGAGATTTCCCTGGACGAGCTCGACGCTTCGAGCACCGTGCTCGGGAAGCGCCTGCGCATGCCCATTCTCATCGCCGGGATGACCGGCGGCACGGAGCGGGCCGAGCGCATCAACCAGGAGCTCGCGGCGCTCGCCGACGAGCGCGGGTACGCCTTCGGGCTCGGCAGCCAGCGCGCGATGCTGAAGCGACCGGACACTCGCGGGACATACGAGGTGCGCAAGGCGGCACCCAACGTCCTTCTGCTCGGCAACATCGGCGGCGTGCAAGCCGCTGCCATGACGACGGAGGCGGTCCGTGAGCTCACGGGCTCGGTCGGCGCCGACGCCCTGTGCGTGCACCTGAACCCGGCGATGGAAGTCGTGCAGGACGAGGGTGATCGCGACTTCCGCGGCGTACTCGACGCCATCGCGCGGCTGTCGCAGGAGCTCGGTATTCCGGTCATCGCGAAGGAAACCGGGTGCGGCCTCTCCGCGAGCGTCGGGCGTCGCCTCGCCGCCGCGGGTGTTCGGCACGTGGACGTGTCGGGCGCCGGCGGAACGTCGTGGGTGGCGGTCGAGGCCGAGCGCGCGAAGGGCGCGCTGCGTTCGCTCGGCGATCGGTATCGCGAGTGGGGGATCCCGACGGCGGCAAGCGTGGCCATGGTCGCGCGCGCCGGCTTCCGGACGATCTTCGCCACCGGCGGCATGATGACGGGCCTCGACGCCGCGAAGGCGATTGCTCTCGGCGCCTCCGCCGCGGGCATGGCCCGGCCAGCGCTCCAGGCCTTCGAGCGTGGTGGCAAGGCGGGCGCAGCGGTATTCTTCGACCAGATCGAAGCCGAGCTCCGGACGGCCATGCTCCTGACGGGAAGCCGGACGCTGAAAGAGCTCGAGCGGGCTCCCCGGCTCATCGTGGGAGAGCTCGCGGAATGGCTCCGCCAGGTGAGTGACTAGCTGGGGCGAAGCCCCCTCGTGATACCGTCCACCGCGGCCCAGGGAGCGGCACGAGCGCCTTTCGTGCGTCGTCGCCGCCACGGCAGCATGGCGGCAAAGCACGGTCGGCGAAGGCTCCTCCTCGAGGTGGTGTGCGCAGCGTCGCTCATCGCCGCCATCGAGTCCGGCTGCAGCACGACCGGTGGGTGCTCGTGCTCCTGCAGCTCGAAGAGCTCCGTCCAAGAACGCGCTGCGACCGACGTGCAGATGTTCGGCGAGGGCTCCGACCCGCGCGTCACGCTGCGAGTGGCGCGCTGGACGGGTCTGCGTTACCGGAGCCACCTCGTCACGACCGGCTCGCTCGGGCTGGAGGGCGCGCCTCTACTGGTCGGTCCGACCACGACGATGGTCGTCGACAGCGAGGTGCTCCGGGGTAGCGCCGACCCGATCATCGCCCCCCAGCACGGTGGCGTCGCCCGCCTCATCGAGGAGCGCGCCATGCTGCGCGGTATCTCCATCAGTCAGCAGGGGGTCGCGCAGCCCATCCTGGATTTCTGGAATCAGGCGCTCCTGCCCCTGCGCGGCACGACCTACCTGCAGAACGTGGCGGAGTCGGCGGAGGTGGTGCAGCTCAGCAGCGAGCTGCTCGGGGGCATCCAGCCCCCCGAGGAAGTGACCAGGGCGGTCGACCAGGTGCTCGAGCAGCAGCGCCACTTCCCGTTCCGCCTGCCCCCATCCCCGGTCGGCGTGGGCGCCAAGTGGCGTTTCCAGGAAGCGCTGGTCGTGAACGGCGCACACGTCACGCAGGCGGTGGAGATGACCCTCAAGGCCGTCGACGCGAACCAGGCGAACATCGGCATCGTGCTGAAGCAGGACGCACCACGCCAGGCCATCCAGAACCCGCTCGCCCCCGGCTCGAAGGCGGTGCTCGAGAGCTACCACAACGACGGGGGCGGGGACGTCGTCGTCGATCGCCTCACGGCCATCGTCCTGTCGGGCAACATCGTGCTCATGGCGCGTTCGACGCTCAGCACCGAGACGGCCGGAGCGAAGAACGTCGCGACGCTGGTCGGCGCGACGAGCATTCAGATGACGGCGACGGTGCTGTCCGAAGAGGACTCCGGGGCCGCCCGGTGACTTCCCGCGGACGCCTCGAGCCCGTGGTCGTCGTGACGCTGCTGCTCTGGTCGACGCACCTCGCGCTCGTCGCCCACTTCGCTCCGCGGGGGCTCCTAGCCCTGAAGACGCCGCTGCTCACCTCGGCGTTCGCCGTCGATGCCTACCGGACCGAGCGCGCGCTCCGGGCGCTGCACGACGCCGCGCGCTTCTCGACCTACGACCCTCAGGTCCTCGCGGGACAGCCTGCCGGGCTCTGGGAGCCGCTCGGAAGCCGCGCGCTCGCGCTCTTCTCTCTGCTCGCCGCGCGCCTTCGCTTCGACCCCGTGCAGGCCTTCGATGCGCTCGTGGTGTCGCTGCACGCCGTCGTGCCGCTCCTCGGCTACGTCGCGGCGCGCGCCCATGGCTCCTCGAGACGCGTATCCGCCGGGGTGCTCGCGACGTGGTCTCTGCTCACGCTCGTGGACGGCCTCACTCACTATGCGTGGTTCTCCGGCCGCATCCAGTTCGTCGTCGGCGCCGCCCTCGCGGTCGTTTCGGCCGCGCTCGGCGAGCGTGCACTCCGCGAGCGTCACGCAGGGTGGGTCGTCGGAGTCGCGGTTTCCGCCGCGCTGTCGGGGCTTTCGCATCCGCTACCGTGTGCGCTGTCTGCGGCAATGATCGTGGTCGGAGCGGCGCGTGCGCGTGCTGCCGCCCCGGGCCGTCGCGTCGCCGTCGCCGTCTCGGCGGCCGTACCCGTCATGTGCCTCGCCGTCGCGCTCGCGCTTCGCGGAGCCGTGACGTCCGAGCCGCTCGCGTCGGTGTTCCGCGTCGGTCCGTCGAGCCTCTTCTGGGACCTCGTGGAGATCCCCGGTCCCGGGTACGGCGCGGCGGGCAGCTCGCGGACGATGCTGCGGGTGCTCTGTCTCGGCGCCGGCGCGCTCGGGCTCGCGCGGTCGCGGGACGCGCTCTCGCCGGTCGGGCTGGTCGCGATCGCCGCCGTCGCGATCGCTTACGGCGGGGCGCTCGTTCCAGTCGCGTGGCCGATCGATCCATATTTCTTCGCCATCGTCGCGGCGTTCGCGGCGAGCTTGCCCGCGGTCGAGCTCGTGGACGGGGTTCCGTGGGTGATGCTCCTTCGCCGCGGCCCCCGAGTGGTGCAGATCGCGCTCCTTGCCGCCCTGGCGGTCGCAGTACCGCGCGCCGCGCGTACGGCGCTCACCTACGCGCCAGAGCTTCTTCCGGCTCGCAACGTCCGGGGCCCGTCGGATTTCGCCGTCTCGGCTCTCGGAGGCATCAATGAGCCGTTTCCGGATCCGCTCGGTTACGACCCTCCATTGCCGTCGCTCCCGCTGCTCGCCGAGCATCTCGTCAGGGGAGGGGCGGCCGCGCGCGGGCGCGTGCTGACGGACGACGCGTCCGTCGCAGGCTTTCTCGCGCTGCGCACGACGCTCGCCGTAATCGGACCGCTCGGGGAGCGTGGCGCGGCGTCGGCGTCTGCCGACCCCACTGCCCTCCTCGAAGGACGAAGCGACGCAGGGAGCATCGGGGCCTTCGTCGAGCGCTACGCCATCGGCTTCGTCGTGCTGGCGGGGCCGCCGGGGCCGCTCGACGTCGAGAGCCCGCTGCTCGAGCATACGGTGCTCGTCCAGGGCTACCGCGTTCGTCGCACCGTGGCGGAGCCGAGCCTCGTCGCGTGCGGCCAGGGAAGCGTCGAGAGCGCCGGGCTCGGCTCGATCCGTGTGAGCGGCGCCTCGGGCGACCGCATCACCTTGAAGTATCACTACGACCGGAGCCTTGCGTGCCG
>CAYUAW010000057.1:18009-29215 GCA_964442485.1 uncultured Polyangiaceae bacterium | reverse complement strand
CCTGCATGATGGCGCTCGTGTCGATGCAGAAGCCGAGGATGCAGATGCAGCCTCCCATCCCACTTTGCGCCATCGTGCACGTCGACTGCATGCCGCCGCCCACGAACGGAAAGTATCCGATGCCGGCGCCCGTCCCGGAGTTCGCAGGATCCGACAGGAACGTCGAGAGCGACGTCGACACCGCGGTCCACTTGTTCGGGTTGCCCTGTGCCATCGAGCCCGACTGATCGACGAGGAAGTACATGTCGAGGGGCTGGCGTTCGCCTTGATGGATCTCTTTCTGGCAACCCGCATCGGGCTGAGTCGAGGTTGCGCCGCCTGCGCTTCCCACCACGAGGATCGGCCCACCAGGATCCGTCCCGGCGGTACCGCTCGGCGCGCCGCTGCTCCCTGGCGCCCCCGACGCCGGCGGCGGGCCGATGGGTGCGCCGCCGCTGCCGCTCCCAGGCTGAGATGAGAAACCGGTACCACTCGACGCCGAGCACGAAAGAAGCCCAGCGGCACTGACACCCGCCAGGAAGGACCGAAGTGCCGTCGCGCCAAATCGTTGAGACGTAAGCATCCGTTTGACTCCGATGACGTCCGTCACGGGTGTGACGTCGACCGACGAAGGGTAGCTGAAGGAAGGGCCGTGTCGCGTGAAGACACTGACGACGTGGCGCGTCATACACCGAGCTGGCCGGCAGCGGTCAATCGGGCCGATCACCGCCAGGGCATAGTGACCTGCGACGAGCCAAACAGCTCACACTTCGACGGCCCGCGCGCTGCAGGTGCGCGTTCGGCCTTTCCATCGATCCGGCGCGCCCACGGACTCCACCATTGCCGTCTCGCTTCAGGTGACCCTTGACGGTGCGGGGTGCTCGAGGATGGACGACACGAGCCGCGTGAGCTCACCGGGTAAGAACGGCTTTGCAAGGAAATACGTGTTCGGACCGAGAGGAGCCGACAGCGCCGCAGCGTGCTCCGTGTATCCGGAGATGTAGAGAACCGCAATGTCGGGGCGCGTCTTCCGGAGCTCGGTTGCGAGCTCGATGCCATCCATGTCGGGCATCGCGACGTCCGTCACCAGCAGATGAATGGGCCCCTGGTGACGACGCGCGAGCGCAAGCGCTTCCTCGCCGCTGTCCGCACCGAGGACGGAGTAGGCGCGTAGCCCGAGGACGCGCGAAAGGAGCTCTCGCACGTCGCGGTCGTCGTCGCACACGAGCACCGTCTCGAAGCTGCCGGTCTTCGGAGCTGCGCTCTCCGGGGCTGCACGCAGAGGGGCCTCGCTCCCGCGCGCCCGAGGAAGGAAGATGGTGAAGGAAGTACCCTCACCCACCACGCTATCGACGCGGATGGCACCGCCGCTCTGGGAGACGATGCCCTCGACCATCGAGAGCCCGAGGCCCGTGCCATGCCCTCTGTCCTTCGTGGTGAAGAACGGCTCGAAGATGTGAACGCGGACGTCTTCCGGGATACCGCAGCCCGTGTCCGACACGACGAGGCAGACGTAGTCGTCAGACGCGAGCGCGGCTTCCTCGCCGTCTCGCAGGGTCACGTCGCGCGTCTCCACGACGAGCCTGCCGCCATCCGGCATGGCATCGCGCGCATTCAGCGCGAGATTCAGGATCACTTGCTCGATCTGACCGGGGTCCGCGAGCGCTCGTCGCTTCGCAGAGAGGACCGTGATGAGCTCGACGCTTGGGCCGAGCGCGGTCTTCAGGTCGCGTCGCATCCGCTCGGCAAGCTCGTTCAGATCGAAGGCGGCCGGGTTCAGAACCTGGCGACGACTGTATGCGAGGAGCTGCTGGGTGAGATCCGCGGCTCGCTTCGCGCTCGCGAGCACGAGCTCGGCGTCCTCGATGAGAGGGCTCCCGGGTGGGAGGTTCCGCTTCAGGAGCTCGCCGTGCCCCATGATGATCATGAGACGATTGTTGAAGTCGTGCGCGATGCCGCCAGCGAGCTTCCCGATCGTTCCGAGCTTCTGTGCTTCCTGCAGCTCCTTCTCGAAGCGCTCTTCCGCCGCGGCGAGGGCCTTCTGCGCCTCCAGATTCGTGAAGAAGCCCGTGATGAACTCGAGCCGTCCCAGTGCGTCCCGCGTCGCGAAGGCGTCGAGCTGGTACAGCTGCTCCAGCCCATCGACGACGATCCGCTTCGTGAGCCGGTAGCGGTCGAGCTCGCCGCGCGCAACCCGCTCGATGGTGTTTCGTTCCAGCTCGAATTCGTCGGGGTGTGAGGACGAGATGAAGACCTGAAACGCATCGCGCTCGAGCATTTCCTGGAGGGTGAGCCCCAGCATGCCGGCGAACGCCTGGTTCACGAACAGGTACCGTCCCTTCGGGCCCGACACGCACATGGTGGGGAGCGGCGAATGTTCGATGGCACGGCGGTAGTGCTGAGCTTCTTCGAGCTCCCGCGTCAGAGTCTCGCACCGTTGTCGCAAGCGCTCGACCTCGACCTCGAGGTCGCTCGATCCGTCGCCCATCCCGCCGAGTGTATACTGCAGCCGAGGACCCGGGGCGATCGCCCCGGTGGGGCGCCGCCGGGCGACGGGAACCAGGGAGCTCTCCTGCCTGCACCTCAGGTGGTATCCCCAGGTTGGCCAGCAGATTGCACTGATGAGCGCATCGCCATGGCAGGCGTGAATTCCCGTGAAGGGAGGACGCGCGCGGCACGCTCTGGCACAGAAAGGCGACCCTCATGTCGTGGTTCCTCCGGTTGGCTCCCCTGGCTCTGATGAGTGCGTGCGGCGGCACGACGCTGACGCGGAGCGGTGATGGCGGTGCGGGTGGCTCCGGGGGTCCAGGGGTTGGGGGCTCCGGGGCGGTGGAGACTGGCGGGCGCTCCGCGGGCGGGGCCGTGTCCGGAGGCGGCGGTGCGACCCATGGATCCGGCGGAGTCGTCAGCGGAGCGGGTGGCTCGATCCCGGGGAGCGGTGGCTCGGTCCCGGGAAGCGGCGGCTCGATGCTCGGGAGCGGCGGCAAGATGCACGAGCCGACGAAGCATCGGCCCGCAGAGGTGCCATGCGGCACGCGTCCGAACGACGGAGGCAGCTCGGACGCTGGAGCGCCCCCCAGTATCGAGACGTGCGCGGTGGACGGCGATTGCTCGCACGGGTTCAACGGGCGGTGCATCTCCGGGCGCATCGGTCTCCACTGCACTTACGACGTCTGCTTCGGCGACGGCGATTGCGCCGAGGGCGCGATCTGCATGTGCAGCAGCGCGATGAGCCAGGGGAGCCACTGTTCGCAACCCGGGTGCCGCATCGACGCCGATTGCCCGGGGAGCTGGTGCAGCCCGACCTTCAGCTCGTGCGGCACCTACTCCGGCGTCATCGGTTACCAGTGCCACACGAAAGCCGACGAATGCACGAACGACACCGACTGCGCCGCCGGCACCTCCGGAGCACCGTACTGCATGTACGAGCCCATGGTCGCGCACTGGATCTGCAGCTCGTCGCAGTGCGCGGGGTAAGGCGAGAAGAGCAGGGCGCCCTCAGAACGTCATCAGCATGGCGAGGCTACCCACGACGGGTGGTGACTTCCGATCGACCCCGACGGCCGCGCCGGCGACGAGCTGGACGACGTCGTGCACCACGTCGAGCGCGACGTTCGGTCCCACGAAGTTTCGCGCACCGCCCTCGGCCTGCGTCTGGTCATCAAAAGCCTCCTCCAGATCCTGACCGACGTACTCGATCCCGACCCGGAATTCGTCGAGCACGCGGTACGACGCTCCCGCGAGCACGAGCACGTCGACCGGATCGCGACCCTGGTGGAACGCGTGCTCGGCGTGCAGGTTGCCGGCGATACGAAGGCGCTCGATGTCATAGCTCGCGGCGAGGCGCGCATAGCCGCCGAACGTGCCATCGAAGTCGCGGAACGCGGCCGTGGCGACCGTCATGCGGAAGTTGCGGTCCGGGCGCGTCAGCTGAAAGCGTGCTCCGACTCGCCCGGTGGCGAGCGGATTGCCGGAACCCGTGGCCGGCTCGAGCACGGACACCTGCGCGAACGGCGCGATACGATCCGTCACGCCATAGCCCAGCGTCAGCGCGTGCTCGGCGCCCGAAGCAGCGACGGTCGAAGGCAGCGGCCGATCTGCAGCCACACCCGACGCCAGCCCGATCCGGTACTCGAGCCCGACGTCGCCCTTCGAAGGCGTCGACGGATCGAGGAGGAACGCGAACGCGCGCTCCTCCGCGTGCGTGCGCGGCGACAGCACGCTCTGGGTCACACCGGGGGTGCTTCCGGTATCCTGCCCCGCGTGCCACAGAAGCGGCCTCCTGGGTTCGTCGGGCGTCGTGCTCGTCGGGCTCACGGCATCGTCGGCCAGAGCATCGGCAGCGACGCTCGTTCCAAGCATGGCGATCACGAGCGCGGGAGCAGCCTGCAGAAAATTCTTCGTCGACATCAGCTTCGCTCTCCAGTGACGGAGGCCGCGAGGGAGCGCGGGCCTGTCCATCAACGATCCCGCCCGGAGTTTTAAACGGACTCGTGTCGTACCGAGGTGCCGGCTCGGTGACTTCGACGCGCTGCTTTGTGCACGATGGAAAAGGAACGGTGACGCCACTCGAACACGCGCCGTAACGTCGACCCGCGAGTCAGCCTCGCAGGCTGTCCGCGTTCAATCGGCCCACTCGAGCAACAGATCCGCGGAAGCCTTCCCTCGCAGGCGAAGGAGCACGCGACCTTCCACGCCGGCATATCGAAGGGCGCCTTCGAACGCTCCCACGTGATGCGAGTCGAGGAAGTAGTGCACGTCGTCGAGGGAAACGATCGCGCGATGTACGCCGCGCTCGATCAGCGCGACCTTGCTCGGCCGAGCGTTCAGCGGATACGCCTTCGCGAGTGCGTCGATCACGTCGACGACACCCTCCGCGCCGGCGAACACGACCTTGCCGAGGGTGGAGGTGACCAGCGCCTTCGGTGCGCCGCGGCCGAGCTTGCGAAGAGCCTGCCGGAGCGACATGTGCGGAAACACCCGCTCGCACGTCTCGACGAGCATCCGCGCGTGCTCGGCGAGCGGATAGAAGCGATACGCCATGTAGCGTTCGCGCGCCGACGGTAGGGTCAACCCGAGCCGCCTCGCTTCGACGGCCAGGGGAGCGATGAACATTCCCGAGATCGTCGCGCTGGCCGGGATGGCTCGAAGCTCTGCCTCGACATCGAGCGGCGCGGCCCACGGCGCCTCCACGAAGCGCGCATCGGGTGCCAGAGAGGTGGCCATCATCTGCTGCATGTTGATCGCCGACCGAGCAGCCTCGACCGCGATCTCTGAGTGTACATTCGTCCGGCGTGGCCTTGCCAGTGTGCACTCCACGCGACACGTCACAAGACGCGCCTCGCCCGGGCTCACCTCGGAGTGCGGATGTAGGCGCCCGGAGCAGACGCTGCCACAGACACACGCGCCGGCTTCTCCAGTGGAGGCGCGGACGATGCCCAGCGGGCGGAGTAGACGGGGTTCATCCACTCGAGGAGCGTCGCGAAGTTCTTGCTGCGCCAGTCGTGCAGGTAGTCGTGCAGCACGCCGCGCACGACGAACCCGGCACGCAGCTGCGAGGTCAGCACGGGATCCACGCGCACGCCGCGCGCGACCTCGGCGACGTATTGCTCCGCGGTCATCTCGCCGGCTGCGGCGCTGTACCCCCAGAGTCGTCCGCCGGCGACGACGTGCGCGAGGTCGAGTGAGCGGCAGAGGTCGCGCAGGGCGGAGTACAGCGCTTGCCCGACGCCCGAGCGGCGCGTGTCGGGATCGACGTAAATGTCGGCGAGGTAGAGCGTCTTGCCGGCGGGGTCATGGCGGAGGAACAGCCCGCCATCCGTGATGCCGAGCCAGGTGTGCTGCCCGAGGACCGGAATCGATGGGGACGGCATGAAGGTCGACAGGGCGCCGACCATCCTGCCGTCGCGGCTCGCGACCAGCTGACCGCGAGGGAAACAGCCGATATGTGCCTCGATCTGCTCGGGATCGAAGACTGCACCGTCCACGATGAGGTCCGGGTACGCGGCGTGGTTCAGCTCGACGAGCCGCGGCACGTCGGACAGGGTTGCTTCACGGATCTGGATGGTCGATGCGGGGGACATGGGGGAACAAGAAGTCTTGCACAGGCCCCACCCCTCGCGCTGCGACGCAGCCCTAACCCCGCGACTGTTCACGCACAGTTCACGCATTTGACACCGCCAAACAATTCACCCGGGGCGGAACTTCGCCCGATCAGCGAGAAACGTCGTTCTGTCACCCCTCGCCCTGAAGTCACCGCCGCCACGGCCGTCCTCTGCAGGATGGCCGCTGGCACCCCGGCGGCTCACTCGCATGATGAATGATCTCTTGCCGGTTCGGTGGCTGCGACAACGCCTGGATACGGGTCTGAGCGACGCCGAGGGGGTCTTCAATCAGCTCACCGACTCTCAGCGTCAGTGGTGGCCCTTCGGGTTCTTGCAGCCAGCTCCCCACGAGCGGTTCTCGACGTGGCGCGCGGCCGCGCTCGCGGCGCTGCAGGGCCTCCCACTCGGGTTCGGGCTCATCGCGATCGATGGCCACGCGCGCCGGGCCGCGACAGAGCAGCATCTCGTCAGCTTCCTGCTCGTCGTCTGCGTCACGATGTTCGTGACCAACCGCTTCACGCTCGCGTACTTCTGGAACCGTCGGGCGGAACGCCTCGCCCGGCACCGCGCACGTCTGGAAGCCTGGAAGACCGGGGGCTGACCCGCCCGAGCATCTCGCCTTCGTGCCGCACGAGATGTTCGACCCCGCCCGTCAGCTCGCGACGCGAACGATACACATACGCTGACGAGCGGTGGTCGACCCGTTCCACGTTGCGGCGCGAGGGAGACTTCGAAGCGGTGCTCGATCACGAGTCGAGCTTCGTTCCGACGCCGGCGCGGCTTGCTCGAAAGTACGTGGATGGAACGCACGCGGTGGTGAAGCGCGCCCCCGTCGTTCGCGCGCTTCGCGGAGCCATCCCCGACACGGCGCGGCTGCGTCAGCTCGATGTGACGCTGCTCGACGATTGAGCGAATTCCCGCCTCATCGAGCGAAGCGGTCATCACGTGGCTTGGCGTGCCAAACGCCGCGGGCAACGGGACGTTTGAGGGCAGTCGAAAGGCAGGAAAAGGTACTCGCTGCAGTACGGGTTTCACGCTTGTGTTCGGATGCGGGGCGGTACGAGTTCGTCCGCTCGCAACCGACATCAGCCCCCCGGGCATCAACAGCAGGATCAGAGACCATGCGCCGACCCATCGTCACCAAGTGCAATCCACTCATCGCCAGTGCGTGTGTCGTCATGGGGCTCGCGGGCTGTAGCTCCAAGTCGCCGGAGGGTGTCGTCGGCGGCGGCGGTGGGCAGATGATGCTCGGGACCGCGGGGACGCCGACGGTCGGTGCGGGTGGCACCGCACCGGCCGGCAGCGGCGGTTCGATCACGGGCGCGACGGGCGCGGTCACCGGTACCGCCGGCACCATCTCCGGCAACGGCGGCTCGATCGGCGTCGCCGGCTCGATCACCGGCACCGCCGGCACTGCGACAGGCAGTGGTGGCACGGCGGGTAGTGGAGCGGCGGGCGCTGCCGGAACCGGAACAGCGGGCGGCGGCGCGGCTGGCGGCGGTGGCGGCGCGGCTGGTGGCGGCGTGGTGCTCGGGCATTGCGACCAGGAGACGGAGACTGCGGCGAAGCCGATCCTCCAGGCGTGCGGCGACATCACTGGAACGAAGGGCGTCAACATCAAGCTCGGCCCCCAAGGCGCGATCATGGACATCAACGTCGGCAAGGGCTTCGAGAACACGGATCCGAACGACAACGCGACGTGCCCGGCCTTCGCGGCTCTCTTCAACGAGCCCGCAGCCGTCACGAACCAGCTCCTCGACGTCGGCACGCAACCCTGCAATGCGACGGCGCCGAACACCGGCACCTGCCTCGACTTCAAGCTTTACTCCGTCTACCGGCCAGCGATCTGGCCGGACGGGAAGATCCCGGTCATCTCGTGGGCGAACGGCACGTGCGCGCAGCCGGAGGGCTACGGCCCGCTACTCCGCTACGTCGCGTCGTACGGCTTCTTCGTCATCGCCGCGAACTCGCGCGAGGTCGGCACCGGCAAGGAACCGCTCCACGCGCTCGACTTCGCGAAGGCAGCGAACGAGGACATGACGAGCCCCTATTACGGTCACCTCGACCTGACGAAGATCGGCGTGATGGGCCACTCGCAGGGCGGCGGCTCGACCGTCGCCGCGGCGAACGACGCCCGGGTAACGAACGTGATCATCTTCAACGGAGGCAACACCGCTGCGAAGCCGTTCCTCGCCATCTCGGGTGACATGGACATCACGGGCTACACCGCCGCCTCCATGGCGTCGTCCGTGAACGCAGCGCCGAAGGCCGCGTACCTCTACTATCACAACCCCGTCGGCGCCTCGGGCGACACGCTGAAGGGCCATCTCGTGCTCATGCTCACCCCGGAGCGCGTCACCGCGCCGACCGTCGCGTGGTGGCAGATGGTGTTCAACACCGACCCGAAGGCAAAGGACCAGTTCGTGGGTTCGTCCTGCGGGCTGTGCGGCTCCTCCTCCGACTACGCCTTCGGCGAGCACGGACTCTGAGCGGAGTGCGAGGCGGTCACCGCGGGAGCGTCCAGCGCGCTCCCGCGGTCACGCGCGTCTCAGTCCGCGTGAGGCGAGCGGTAGCCCGGGAGCGCCGATGACGGGATCGCGAAGACGAAGAAGCGGTTCGGGTTGTCGATGCCGGCGGGGTGATTCGAATCCTTGACGGTTCCGAGGAAGTCGTTGTCGTTGGCTATGTAGAGCGTGTGCACCAGCGCGCCACCGAGCACCACGTCGCGACCGAAGGCAAGGCCTTCGAGCTTCGCGGGGATGTCGGTGCTGGCGATGCCGTGCGCGTTGAGCGTCGTGACGACGTCGAGGAGTAGCGTCTTGGGCACGGCGGTGCCGTCGAGGTTCGCGTCGCCGGTGATGTTGCTCACGTCGACCGCGCCGTCGAGATCGACGTGATAGACCTGCTTGAACGCCGCGGTGGAGTCGTCGCCGAGGCCCTTGCCGTCGCGCTCGTCGACGAGGAATTCGTGGTCGTTGACGGCCACGATGTCGCTCACGGTGGGGTACTTCGGCTTGGCGGCCGTCCCGATGTTCGTCAGCTCGTAGGAGTACTGCGCGATCGCGCCGCTCGCGATCGTGATGGCCACGAGGCGCGTGAAGCGGCCGTTGGTTCCGCCGTCCTGGATGAGAGGGCTCTGCATCGCTCCGACGAGGGTCCGACCGTCTGGGGTGAGCGCGAGCCCCTCCATTCCCTTGTTGGCGACTCGACCACTGGTATTGCCGGATATCTCGGTGTCCCCCAGCGGGCTCGAGTTCGCCACGGCGAAGCCCTCGGGCAGCGTGAAGGCACGCAGCCTGCGCCCCGTGAGGCGATCGAACTCGTACACGTGCGGGCCGTACTCGTCCGAGACGTAGACGCGGAAGCCGTCGTTCGACACGCGAATGCTCTCGGGATCGAGCCGAGCGTTCCCCCCATCCGTGGAGGGGAACGCGGGATCGAAGTTGTCGGACCGCCCGGTGAAGAAGTGCAGGTGGGGACGGTTCAGCGCCGGCTCGCCGCTGCCCAGCTCCGCTTCCGAGCCGGAGCCGTAGGTGAGCGGGTCCGAAGTCCAGAGCAGCGTCGTCGCGAGGAGGATCGGGTTCAGCGAGAAAGGCAGCGCCGCGGAGCTCGGGTTCCTGCGCAGGGCGAGCTCCAGGGTCTGGAAGCGGTTGATGTACGAGACCGTGTCGTCGACCGCGCTGTTGAAGGGCACCGCGTTCGGACCACGATCCGGGAGAGCGAGAAACGTATCGCCCAGCGCGTGAGCGATGCCCGAACCGATGCCACCGAGGAGGTTTCCTGCGACGCCGTTCTCGAGGGTGCCCGCCGTCAGGCGCGAGCGGTCACTCGCGGTGCCGGACAGGCTACCCATGGCGATGAGATCCACTGCGCTGCCATCGAGCGAGAGCGCCGCTTCTCCGACTTCAGGAGCGCGTTCCGTTGGCGACGCGACGTCCGAACCGCAGGCAACCGCGGCAAACCCCAACCCCGCGATCCAGGCAACCCCAGCCCTCGTCAAATGCTTCGAATTCTTCATGGGCAACGCTTGTGCCGAATTCGATGGGGCAGGAGCGTGACAGATAAGTCAATTTTCCTTGAACATCATGAGTATGGCGGCCGACCCACCGCGCGGGCTCCGGACGGATGCCTCGATAGCTCAAGGAGCAGCGGGGCAGTACATGGGATCGAGACACGCGCTCGAGTTCAGATTGGGGATCGCGACGCAGCAGTTGGTGGGGCAGTCTGCGTTCGTGGTGCACTGTTTTCTGCATGCGTAGGCGCTCTGCTGCGCGTTGCTCGCGAGGCACACCTCGCCGTCACAGCACTTCGGCTGGTTCGAGCCACACTGGGCTCCGGCGGCGCCGCACGTACACCACAACGCCTCGGCGCAGATCCCCCGCGTGTCGCCGGTATAGAGGACGCAGCAACCCGTCGGGCAGTCGGAATTCTGCGTGCAGCGCGGGTGACATCCGTTGAGCGCGACGGCCTGAGCGGTGTTGTTGCAGGTGCTGCCGTCGCAGCAATCACGAGAATCGACGCAAGCTTCACCCGACTGGTGACACGCGCCTCCCGCGCTCCCGCCGCCCGCTCCTGGCGCGGCGCTCGCGCCACCCGCCGGGAAGCCGCCCCCTGAGTTCCCGCCCAGTGCGCCCCCCACGGCCGCGCTCCCCGCTGCACCGGCCGTCGGCGAAGAACCGCCGCTCCCCCCGGTCGCGGTTGAATGATCACTGCCACATCCAGCAGCAAGAACCGAAACGAGCACGAAAAGACTGGACGAGCGCCTCGCGAGCATGCCGGTCATCATCGCCGGCGGCTCCGCTCCCGTCGCAGGAAAAAGTGCGCGGCTAGCACGATGACGCGGCGCACACAGAGCCGCGGAGTGACAGGAGCCGCCAATCCTCCGACGAATTCGACGAACCGAGCTCGACCGGACCGATTTCCGGACGACGTTGCTGCGAGCCTCGGAACGCCCGTTCGCGAACGCCGCACCGTGTCCGGAGTTCCGCAAGTCGTTCTTCGCTTGCTCGGAGAGGTGGTGGCGAGCCCGGTTCGACTTCGACTTCGACTTCGACGAGCCCGATGAGCATGCAGTATCAGTTCGGGGACGGCAGCCGAGCTGCGCATGGTCGCGGGGGAGCGGG
>CAYUAW010000057.1:15609-17909 GCA_964442485.1 uncultured Polyangiaceae bacterium | reverse complement strand
TGCGGGTGCTGGGAGCGGAGTGAGGAAAAATCATGAGACTCGTCACAAGTCTGGCGGTGGTGTGCCTTTTTGTCGGGTGTAGCGGCGATTCTTTGCGCAATCCTCCGAAGGACCTGCCCGAAGGTGGGACGAAGCCGGAAGCGGGCGTGGAGGGCGGGGTGGACGATCCGACCATACACTTGGTCGGAAGCACGCCGGCGGACGGCGCCACGGACGTGCCGTCCACCGAGTGGATCCGGCTGAATTTCGCGGCGGATCTCCCCGGCGGTGCAGGGCACAAGGTACGCCTCGATTGCGGCTCGTCCACGCCGGCCATCGACGTGGACGCCGTCGGCCGCACCACGCTCGTCGTCAACCCGCGCTCGCGGTTACCCGCTTCGGGCTCCTGCTCCGTGCGGCTGCCGGACGGCTCGAGCATTTCGTTCCAGGTGGCGGCGGCCGGTGACCCGGCGGTCGTCCCCTACGATCGCAACGACGACACGGCGCTCGATCCATTCCCCGACGACTACTATCTCGTGAAGGATGCGACGACGCGCACCGGCGTTCGCGTCGACATCCGGGTGCCCCACGTCGACGCCGCACTGCAGGGCTTGTTCACCGCCGCCATCGACCCGGCGACGAAGCTCGACGGCATGAGCCCCCTGGCGCCGATTGCGGTGAGGTTGCCGGACGTGCTCGCACCGAGCTCCGTTCCACTCACCGCGAAGGATTCCCTGGATCCGTTCGCGACGCTCGGGCTCTTCGACGTCGACCCGATGAGCTCCGATCACGGCAAGCGCATCCCTTTCGACGCGCTGCTTCGCGACGAGACGGACGTCGACGGTACACCGGCCCACGTCCTCGTCGCGTTCCCGTCGATTCCGTTGCGCCCGCGCGGTCACTACGCGTTCGTGGTGACGGGGCGCGCGCTCGTCAGCCCCTCGCGACCCCTGGAAGCGTCTTCGTTCTTCACGAAGGTAGCGACGTCGGGCGCCAGCACGGTGGACGAAAAGCGCCTCGAGCCGTTCCTGTCGTCATTGCTCGGCGAGCTCAAGGGGACGACACCGCCTCTGCGCACCGACGACGTCGCGCTGGTGCTCGGCATCACCGTGCGCTCGGTGGACGACATCCCGACTGATCTGCTCTCGATTCGCGAGCACGTTCACGGGGCGCCGCCTCCTTCCTTCACCGTCACCTCCACGAAAGCCGATACCGCCGGCAGCCCCGTGGCTGCCATCGTCCAGGGCACCTGGTCGCCCCCGAGCTGGTCGACCGACGGTAACTTCATCGATCGCGACGCGGATGGGAAGCCGAAGGCCGGCGCGCCGAAGGCGCTCTCCTTCACGCTCGCTCTGCCGAAGGGCGACGGCCCTGCGCCCATCATCATGTACCAGCACGGGCAACCTGGCTCGGCAGAGGATGAGGTGCCACGGACTGCACGCAACGGGCTCGCGAAGGCAGGCTTCGCCGTGATCGGATTCACCGACTTCGCCAATCGCGAGATCATCCCCGACGGCGACGTGGTCTCGCTGAACACCAAGGCACTCATCACGTTGGTCACGAATCATCAGCTGCCGGACTACCTGAGCCTGCTCACGCACGCCGAACAGCTCTCGTTCATACGGATGATTCCCACCCTGAACACGCTCGACGTACTGCCTGTGGGGTCGCCGGACGGTATGCCGGATCTCGATCCCTCGCGTCCCCTCGGCTACTTCGGGATCAGTCAGGGATCCATTCACGGTACGGGGTTGATGGCGTTCGCTCCGGAGATCCACGCGGCCGCGCTCACGGTCGGCGCCGGGCGCTTCACGGCGACGCTCGTGCACCAGGCATCGGAGGTACTCTACGAGGGGATCGGCGGCGTGTTTCCGACCTTCACGCACGCGGACTTCTATGCCGGCCTCAGCGTGGTCCAGATGGACTACGACCACCAGGATCCTCAGAACCTCGCCGCGCACGTGTATCGGGATGCTCTTTCGCTGGGCGACTCCGCGCGCGCCAGCATCCTGATGACGGAAGGGCTCGGCGACACGGAGGTCCCCTTCTATGCGGTGCGCTCCGGCGCCTACACGCTCGGCATTCCTCAGCTCGAGCCGCATGCGGAGGACGTCCCGTTTCTCGCATCGCTCGCCGGCGCGGTCCAGGCCAACGTCGACGCGGCGACGACGGCGGCGTTCTTTCAATACGTGCCAAAGGGATACGCGAACGCCACGCCGTCACCCGGATGCGTCGCACTCGACGAGCCCGAGGGGCACTTCTGCGCACAGATCGCTGCCGAGGCCATCGAGCAGCGCGTGAACTTCTTCACCAGCGCGCTT
>CAYUAW010000057.1:0-15509 GCA_964442485.1 uncultured Polyangiaceae bacterium | reverse complement strand
ACAGATCGCTGCCGAGGCCATCGAGCAGCGCGTGAACTTCTTCACCAGCGCGCTTACCGGCGTCCCGAGCATCACAGCCCCCGCGACGATGATGGCGGGGGACTGAGGTGCCCCCCGCCGGGCGCCTTACATGACGTTCGCCATCTTCGTCGTGCCGGACGTCGGCATCTTCTGCAACATCGGCTTCCAGCGCTCGTCGCCCTCCAGGTAGACCTTCTGGAACGCAAGCGCGTAGGCGCCCGATTCACCCATGCCGGCGTCCGTCGGGCTGAACCAGTTGAAGTGAGTCTCGTTCGGAATGTCGAGGATCATCTTCGGGACACCTGCCGGGATCGCTGCGTACGACGAATTGCTGCCGGTGCAGCTCGCGACCGTGTCGGCGTCGCTGCAGATGAAGAGCGTCGGGGTCTTCACCGTCGCTCCATCGGGCCCCCACGCGGCGAGGCCGACGGACGACTTCATCGTCGGCGCGGACTCGGACGCGAACGTCGTGCCGCCACCACCCATCGAGTAACCGGAGGTACCGAACCGATCGGAGAGCTTTCCGGAGAGCGGATTGCCGCTCATCATGACCTGCTTCTTCAGATCATCGATCGCGGCGACGAGCTTCTGCCCGCGGACGTTGGGCAGATCTCCTCCGAGCGTGGAGGTGACGACGCAGACGATGCCCCAGGACGCGTAGAACGGCCCCCACGGTGCCATCTCCGGCCCGGTGTTGAGGAAGCCGGGGCAGATGCTGACAGCTGCGAGCGGCGGCTCGGCGTCCGTCGGGTAGTACACGGTGCCGGTGGAGATGGTGAACGTCGCCGTCTTGTAAGGTCCGTTCTTCGAAGTGAGCCCGGTGGGATCGGGGCCGTGGCAGAGACAGTCGCCGCTCGCGCAGCAGGTGCCCGTCCCCGTTCCGCCACCTGCGCCGGCCGTTCCGCTCATGCCTCCGGACGCGCCGCCGACCGCACCCGCGCCACCGCCTGCCATGCCGCCCATGCTCGACATTCCGCCCCCGCCAGCCGCACCACTACCGCCGATGACGGCGCCGCCGCCGCCGCCACCGAGCGTGCCGCCGCCTGCTCCCAACCCGGGAGTGTTCCCCGCTCCGGGCGTGGCACCTGTGCCGATGCCAGGGGTGTTGCCGGCACCGGTTGTTGCACCCACGCCGACGCCTGGCGTGTTGCCTCCTCCTAGGATGGAGCTGCCACCGGCACCGACGGCGCTGCCGCCGCCAGCGCCGTAGTTTGCGCCCGCGGCCGCGGCTGCACCCAGGTTGCCCGTACCCGCGCCTTGGTTCGTGTCACCGCTGCCGCACGCGACCATCAGCGCCGGGGTGAGTAATGCGAGGGTGGTGCGAGTAACGAGAACTGCGCGCATCATGATGGGCCCTTCCTTTCGGCGATCGCGTCTCGAGGATCGCGATTACCTGCGTGTGCTCTGGAACAGCGACGGACTTTTCGAGGCCGTGCTCGACGTGACTCAGTAGCGGTCAAGTAGTTCAGATTCAGAGCTCAAGCCACTCGCGCGGGACGCCAATTTGCAGCGATTCCGCGACTGCTTGTCACGGATATGCCGTGAGCACGCCCGCTAACTATTCCTACCAGGCGACTGCATTTCGCCGTCCGGGCGAGAACGCGTCGTCGTCATCCGATGCACAAAATGGGGAATTTTGCGGCACAGGCGCCGTTCGTCACCGAGCGGAACTCCACTGCGCGACGGACGGCGTGCGCGTCGGCGTGTCTGTCGCCATCCCGGCGGGCGCAGGCGAGGAGCCGCGCCGCCCCTGATCCGTCCACTCTACTTGTCTTATAGGGTCCGCGCCTCGTCGCGCGGGCGCGGCGTCATCGCGGGTCGCCGGAAGACGTCCACGCGAGCAACTCCTCGTCGAACGCGCGCGCAATGAGCTCGGGATCCGGGAGCACGGCGCGGTCGCTCCGGATCCCGACACGCACCGATCCGGCGTAGCTCAGGATGCTCGCGCCGCACGCGAGCCCGGACGGATGGGGCACCCAGAAGACGATGTCACGAATGCGCCGGCCCGCCAGCGAGACGGGCTTTCGCGGCCCGGGTACGTTGGAGACCACGATGCTCGACTTGCGCGCGAAGAGCTCGTTCGCGATGTGTTCTACGACCGCAGGAGAGCGGCCGAGCGTGTTCAGCACGGCGAGCGAGACCACCGGCTCTTCGCTCGCTTTGATGCGATCCATGCCCCGCTTGATCGCACGGACACGCGCGTCCATGCCATCCAGGTCGATGGGCAGATCCACGAACACCAACCCGAACCAGTTTCCGCGCTCCTCGTCGATCGGTTCGCCGGGCGGCCGCAGATTGACGGGCACGATGGCGCGAACGCCCGGCGTGAGATCGCCGTGGTGCTGGAGGTAGCGGCGCAGCGCGCCGGCGAGCGCGGCGAGCAGCACGTCGTTCAACGTCGCACCTCGCGCGCTCGCCAGCGCCTTCACCCGTGACAGCGGCACACCCTTCGACCACGCGAGCTTGCGCTCTCCCGAGAGGACACCGCGCAAGCGTGTTACGGGATCGAAGGGCAGGAGCAGCAGGTGTCCCAGCGCTTCCACGCCGGAACCGAGTCGCCGTGCGCCCGCCAGGGCTTCGGAGAGCGAAGACCGCTCGGGGGCATCGGCGGGCACCGCGGTCGACGTGCGAGCGACCGGTTCGCCCGGCGCGCCGTCTGTGAGCGAAACGAGCAGGTCGATGAGCGCAAACCCGTCGCCCATGCAGTGGTGGATCTGCGCGACCAGGACCGAGCCGCCGGAGTATCCGTCGATGATGCCGAGCCGCCACGGGGCGATGCCAAAGTCCATCGGGCGATTCACGAGCTCCTCGACCAAGGACAGGAGCTCGTCATCGCCTGCGGGCGAGGCGAGGCGGTGACGCGAAATGTGCGCGTCGAGCGAAAACGGGGCTTCGTCCTGCCACCTCGGCGGGAGGATCCCGTGCGGTGTTTCGACGACACGGCGCCGGAATCGTCGATGGGGCAGCAGGCGCGCTTCGATTGTCGCGCGGAGGCTCTCGTCGTCGAGCTGGCCGTCGAGGATCATGACGGCCACGATGTCGGCTCGATTGCCTCCGGTTTCCATGCGGAACCAGGCCGCGTCCACCGGTGACAGGGGGTCGCTGTCGAGATGCGCCGCAGTGCCTCGCTGCTCGATCACACTCGTCGGGTGAGTCGACATCGTTCGCGTTCCTTTGCGGCGGACAAGACGCCCGCGCTCGCTCGAGCTGACGTGCCATTGCGAAGCAAGTGTCGGACCAGGTGAGAATGGCGCGCGGGTTTACATCAGTCGAGGAACGCGGCCGGCGTGCGAGCTCGAATATCGGCGACGATGCTCTCCAACTCGGCGAGGCCGAACATGAGCTTGCGAAAGAACGATGTGCTGTGGCGCACCACGATGAAGCGCGGGTGCTTCGACCAGACCTCGTGGAGGCGTCGGTCGAGCTCGACCGCTTGCACGTTGGTCTCTATGCGTGTGGGGTTTCCCCCTTCGAAGGAGAGCCTCCCCACCGCGGCACTCTCGAAGAAGATGACGGCGTCATAGCGAGCGAGCTCGTCTGCCTCGGTCGAGCCGACGGCGTCGAAGAATCCGTTCGGCTCGCCTGGCCAGTAAGCCGCACCGTCGACGGTGCCGCGATCGCAGAGCAGGATTCGCTCGGGAAAGCGGGCGGACTGCACGTTCTCGAGGTTCTTCTGCACGTGGTAGATGGCGCACTGGGCGGCGCGCCGGGCGTCGGGCTCGTCTACCCGTGGGAACCCACCCGAGAAGAGCAGGGTCGCCGCCTCGGGAACGACGACCACCTGCTCGCCGATCTCTCGACGGAACAGGTCCGCAGCGGTCGTCTTCCCACCACCGGGGCCGCCGGTGACGACGATCCGACACCGTCCGTTGGCCTTTGCACCGCTCGCCGTTGAGTCCTGCATCTACGCGCTGGCGGCCGTCCCGCTCTTGGGGCCGGGCTCCGAACGGCCCTGGAGCAGCTCCAGCGCCAAGCGTACGAAGTCCGCCTCGGTGAGAATGCCGACGAGGCGGTTCTTCTCGTCCACCACCGGCAGGCAGCCGAGCTTCTCGCGTTGCATCAGGTGCGCCGCCTCCGTGAGGGGGGTCTCCGGGTTCACGCTACGCGGGTTCCGAACCATGACATCGCGCACGCGAAAGGCGCCGGCGAGGAGATCGTTCTGCTCGCGCTGACGCGGCAAGAGAGAGCTCGACGAGATGCGCAGGATGTCGCGATGACTGAGGATCCCCACCAGCCGATCTTCGTCGGTCACTGGCATGTGACGGAACCTGCAGACGCGCATCACCTCCTCGAGGTGCCGGAGATCCTGACCTTCGCTCAGCGTGACGACGTCACGCGACATGACTTCGCCGACGCTCTCGGGGGTTCTCATGGTGAGTCCTCCGGTTGCAACCCCCGAGCCAGGTACCAGGCTCGCACCTTGCGCACCAGCACGGCCGATTTTGCCGGTAAACACGGGCAGCTCGCCCTCAACTGCGGGCCCCTCGCCGCGACGACTGCGCGAGGACGCATCTTGTGCGTCCATCGGGGGCGGGGCTCAGCCCAGCACCTGGACGTCCGCGCGAATGGACCAGCCGAGCCCGACGACTCCCTTCGCCGAAAGAAATCTCGCCGCACGCTGTGGCAACCCTTCGAGCCACGTCACGCGGTGTCCACCGCCATGTCGAACCCACCGCAGACCGTCCCCGTGGTAACGGAAAGCGCGTCGTGGTGGTTCGCCGAGAAGCGCTCGTGCGCGAGCACCAGACGAACCCGCCGGGCGCAGGGCGACGTCGTGAGTTCATACAGAATCGTGACTTCACGATAGCAATCAAGAGTTACGGGTTCGGCGATCGAATTCTCCGCTCACGCGAAACAATCCGGCCGACCTGCACCCCGGATTCGATTCGAGCTTCTCTCGACCAAGGCCCAGTGAGAGCCTTCGCCTGTCACGAGCCCGTGCTCGTGCGGAAGAAGGGAGAAGCCACATGGCAATCGACAATGCAGCGGCTGCGGCCGACGGAAAGTCCAGGATCCTGGCAGACAGCGAGAACGGAGTCTTCGGCTCCTGGTGGCAGCTCGCCATCGGAATGACGGAGTCCTCCTGCAGCTTCGGCTTCGGCGTCGCTCAGGACGTTCGCGCCGAGCTCAGGAGGCGAACCGATGTGACACTCACTTTCGCGGAAGAGATGAGCGTCGGCTCCTTCAAGTTCGTCCGCAAGCTCGTCGAACGAGTCGACCATGTCGCCGCCGAGAGTCTCGGTCGCAGTGAAGCCGCCGTCCTGGTCGTGACTCGCACGCTGCGGAAGGCGGGCCACGGAATGGCGGAGCTGGCGTCGACCACGCTCTCCGACACGATCGGGACTTCCGGTCAACGAAAGCCGGACGCGCTCCGTAGCGCGGCCGCCTGATCCTGGGAGGACCAGAGCAGATGGGGGAGAGGCCGCGGTCGCCGGCGGCCTCTTGCCCCCACCTCGCCCTTCTCGGGCGGGGGATGCGCGTCCGCTGGCTCATCTACTGGAAGAGGTGACACGAGGCGCAGCGGGGCGCGTCGGGGAAGTGATCCTTGCGATCGGTGTGACACGTGAGGCAAGGCGCGCGCATGGCCGACGTCGGATCGTCGTGGCCAGTGTGGCACTTCAAGCACTCCGTGTGCTTACCGACCGCATGCAACCCTGGGAGCTTCGCGGGCTGGTGGCAGGTCGCGCAGGGCGGCGGTGACGTCGGGCCCGCGAAGCCGTGCGGTGAGATCGGGGCCCCGGAGCCGTGCGCCGAGGTCGGGACCCCAGAGCCGTGCGGCTTGTGACAGCTCGAGCAGTTCGCAGAAATCTTTCCGTGCACGGTCTGCGCTTCCTTCGCGTGACAGGTGGCGCAGACGGCGTGCTCGGGTGCGCCGCTGTGCTGCTCGTGACAGTTCAGACAGGCGGCGTGGCCCGCCGGCGCCGTCGCGGCCTCCGCAGCGTGACAGTTCTTGCAGGCCTTCTCGACGGTGCCCTTGTGGGGCTCGTGGCAGTTGAGGCAGGCGAGATGCCCCGGGTTCGCCTTGTCGTGCTCCTTCGCGTGACACGTCGGGCAGGCGGTCGCACCGGTGGTGGGCTGGTGAGGCAAGCCACCGTGACAACCCGAGCACGCTTGATGGCCGGGATTGGACGCGACGCTCGCGAACTTCACTTCGTGACACTGATGGCAGACCTCCTGGCTGCCCTTCTCCTTCACGAAGTCGTGCGGTTTGTGGCACTGCTCGCACTCGGTCGCCGAGTGAAATGCGGTATCGGACTTGGCGGCTGCGTGACACGTGGAGCACGGCTTTGCCAGCCCGTGCGGCGCACCCGGATTGGGATGCGGGTCGTGACAGCCGACGCACGAGGCGGTTCCGCCTCCGGTTCCGGGCATCTTCGGGTGGTCGGGATGCAGATTCGAGTGGCAGCCGGCGCAAGATGCCTTCGCGCTGCCACGCACTTCGTGCGGCTGATGACAGCTCGTGCACTGGTGATGGAGGGGCGCCTTCGATTCTCCCAGGACGTGCACGTTTTCGTGACACGAGCGACAGGGCTGCACCAGCACCTTCGCGAACTCATGCGGGCGGTGGCAGCTCTCGCACTTCTCGTGGCCGCCCGCAAAGAGCGCGGAGGCCGGGATGATGGGCTGGTGGGTGGAGTGGCACTTCTGACACGTGTCGAGCGCCTCTGCGGCCTTTGCGTGCTGATGCTCATGACAGCCCTTGCAGCCGCTCTCGCCGCCGTGCGCCGCATGCTCCGCAGACACGTCCTTGTGGCACGTCAGGCAGGGCGCTGCTTTCGGCTTCTCGTCGGCGTGTGGCCGGTGACACGAAAGACAGGCGCTACCCTTGTCGTGAATGGCGATCGCGGGCGTGCTGCCCTGCGCAACCCGATGGCAGTGAAGGCAATCCGGGGAGTTCAGCGCGTGAGCGGCGCCCGCGTCTCCCTCCATCGAGACCGCCGTGGACTCGGCCGTACCGGACTGCAGACCGCCATGCGCGTCTCCCGCATCTTCACCTCTGCCTGCGCTCGGCGCCGCGAAGGCGTGGCAGACGGTGCAATCGGATTTCGCATCTGCACCGAACCGCGAGCGTGCCTGCGCCACGGCGTGCGAGATCGTCGCTTCCTTCTCGTGACACGCGCGGCATTTGACAGGGGACACCTTCCCCACGCTCGTGGCGCTGAACTCGTGACAGCTGGTGCACGCGATGTGCTTGCCGGCGACGTGGACGCGATGCCCGGGGCTGTTGCGCGCCACGTGCCACGACAGCGGCACGTAGACACCTTTACCGGGAGGCGAACCGGTAGCGTCGGGCTGCTTGCCCGAGCTGCACGCCGCAACCAACGCGATTGTCACGGCGACCAGCAGCGGAAGGAGTGAAGGCTCGCGCGAGTGCAACGGTCAGGTTCCCCAGAATACGGACAGTATCTTCACAAGGGCCAGAACAGGACAGCGCAAATTCTGCGCGAGCCACTCCACTCATTCCGCACCAGACCGGAACGGAGGCTGGATGAGGTTCGAAGACAAAACGTTGCAAAGAGCAACACTCATGCTTGGTCTTTGTTTCCGCCGGAATCGTACGGCTCGAGTCGGCATCGCCATCCATAGACAGAGCTTGACGTACATGGCGCAATCGCATCGTACGAGGGCGCAAAAATTTGTAGTTCAAATCTCGATCTGTCCTCACGAGCTGCTTGCACGCGGCGCATTAGTCCGGCGAATATCCAGAGCATCGTGCACTTGCCGGTCTTGCCCGTGGTCACGCTGGTGGCGGCCGGAGCTGCAGCGGTGATCCTCGTCCGGTATCTGCTCCAGAAGCCCGTCCTCGACTTGAAGATGAAGCTGCTGCTCCTGCTAGGCCTCGGCGTGCTGCCGGCCATCTCCGCCGGAGCATCCACGGTTTCCGGCATGGAGGAGACCACGCAGAGGACGTTCTGCGGGTCCTGCCACGTGATGGGCGCGCATTTCGCCGACACGGCGAACCCGGGCTCCCAGTCCCTCGCCGCGCGCCATTCCAGAAACCCATTCTTCGGCGACCGGAGCTGTTACGTCTGCCACGCGGACTACGGCATGCTGGGCTACGTGATGACGAAGGCGGGGGGCCTCCGCCACGTGTACCTCTACTATCTCGGCGGTTACCGGCAGATGACGCTCGAGCAGGCGGAGAAGGAAATCCACCTGATCAAGCCGTACGACAACACGAACTGTCGGCAGTGCCACACGGAGACCGTCCACGACTGGAAGAAGCTGCCCGACCATCGCTCCCTCGAAGCCGAGCTTGCCTCTAACAAGGTGAGCTGCGCGAGCGCCGGATGTCACGGCTACGCGCACCCGTTCACGAAACAGGCGGCCTCGCACGGCGTGGCGACTGCGGAAGGCGTGTCGCGCCCATGAACCTGAGGACGCAGCTCGAGTCGAGGTCGGTGAGGCAGCTCACGCGGCTGGCTTGCATCCTCGCCCTGGTCGGGCTCGCCGTCATCTGTCTCTCTGTTATCTATCCCCGGCCGCTGGCCGTGATCTTCGCCATGAGCGGAGGACACGCCATCGGCGTCGCGGCATTCGGCTGCTACCTGCTCGCGGTGCTGCTCGATCTCGCCCGGCGCGAAGGCAAGTTGCCGGCCCACGCGAGCTCTGCGCCGGAAGCGCCGCCGCCATCGAAGAAGGACGCTTAGCCACCACTGGCAATTTGGGGACGAGAACTCGAACGAAATGAAACCGAGCACGCGAGCTCAACTGAAGGAGTCGACCATGAAGACCACGATACCGTTGCTGGGTGCCATCAGCCTTGTGCTGCTCAGTTGTGGCTCGGACGGCAAACAGGGCGCGCAGGGCCCGGCAGGCGCGCGTGGTGAGGCGGGGGTGCCAGGCCCGAAGGGCGACAAGGGCGACCCGGGTTCGAAGGGGCCGGCAGGTGAAGCGGGGGCCACCGGGCCTCGCGGCCCAGCAGGGGGTAACGGCTCGAACGGGCTCTCGGCAGACGGGGGTGGCGTGGGCTTCCTGTTCCCGGAGGGCGGGCTTACCTCGTCGTGTCTCACGCCGTGTCACGGCTTCACCGGCATCGTCGAGCAGTGGAAGACGAGCACCCACTACGCGACGTTCATCGCGAACCTGGGCGGCGAAGAAGTCGCGACCTGGACGGGAGCAACGGCGTGCGGCAACTGCCACGCGATCGACGGCATCTCGTACCGCGTGGCAGGGACCGTGAACTTCGTGGGCACGACGGGCCCGACACACGTGACCAACGGACAGGTGAACTACCTGGCGAGCACCAACAACAAGATCACCGAGTCCACGTACACTGGCAGCGCCACCGTCGCTGTGGTGCACTGCACCACGTGCCATAAGGTCGATACCACGACGGACCCGCACAAGACGGGCAAGCCTTTCGTGGAGGGTTCATTCCCGCTGCAGGTTCCAACCGGGACCACGGATCAGGCCTATCTCGAGAAGAGTTCCGCGGTGGGCGTCTCCGACGGCACTTCAGCCGGCCCCTACGCCAAGGGCAACGCTTGCATCTTCTGCCACAAGTCGCGCAAGGACGTGACGAACTACATCACGGCGAGCAACAGCCTGTCGTCGACCTTCTGGGGCCCGCACGAGGGGCCGCAGTCGGACATCTACACCGGCAAGGGCGGCTACCACTACAGCGGCAAGGTCTACAAGTCGTCGTCGCATCAGACCTTCAAGAACGGCTGCATCGACTGCCACATGGCGCCGGTCGCGACGAACCTGGGCATCGGCAATCACTCGTTCGCGCCGCAGGTTTCCACCTGCCAGAAGTCGGGCTGCCACGCGACCGCCACGAACTTCGACGTGATCGGAGGCCAGAGCGCGATGAAGGCCGGCATCCAGGAGCTGCGCGTTGCTCTGAACAACCTCGGGTACCTGACGCGTAGCGCGGCAGCGCCCTACGCGAGGCTGGCCGACACCGATCTGGCGGACCAGGCCTTCGAGACCGATCAGGTATTCCCCGGGACCAACGGCGTCACCGCGGACTTCGCCGGCGCGCTTTACAACTATCTGCTCCTGGCGAGAGGCGCTGCCGGCGGCGTGCACAACCCGGTCTACGTGCGCGAGCTGATCTACGATTCCGTCTTCGCCCTTACGAAGGCGGCACCGGCCTCGATCCCCGCGCGGCCCTGACCCAGGAACGACAGTCCGGCCGCTCCATCAGTGGTTCGGCCGGACTGCTCGAGGTTGTCCCCGATGGTGCTTACGACGTGGCGTGGCTCGCTCCCGCTTCGGCGCGGAACACGCGGTGCCGCGGCGTTGCTGCTGGCCAGCGTCGGGCCCTGCTCGGCCACGTCGGCGCAAGCCGCTCCGGACGATCAACACGACGATCACTACCTCGCCATCCACAGCGAAACTCGCGCGGATCTGTTCCGTCGCGCCGCGCTCCCGGGTCCGGCTGGCGCAATCATCTCGACGGACACCCTGCTTCCCGTTCGCGAGACGGTACTGCTCCGCGCGCAGGATCTCGACACGCCCGTGGGTCGCGACTCGGCAGACTTCGAGGTGTCCGGCTGGGGGCTCGTCGTCGCGCCGGAGAGCGCGCCGGCGCGTTCGCCCGACGGGGACGTGCAGACGGCGTACCTCCGGATTCATCGTGGCCCGTACTCGTTGCGTCTCGGCCGACAGCTGATAACCGGAGGAGCGGCTCGCTACGCACGCTTCGACGGCCTCGCGGCCGATGCCGCCTTCGGCCCGGGCTTCGAGGTGCTCGCCTACGGTGGGTACACCGCGCTTCCGAGGTGGAACGCTCGCCCGGCGTATTACAACCTGGGCGCTTCGTCCGACGTCGCGCTCCGCGATCCTTCGGGGCTCCCACCGTCGGGGCGCTCGGGATACGCGCTCGGCGGCGCGCGTATCGGCTGGTCGTCACCCAAGGTCGGCGCGCAGGTATCCTTTCACGAGCAGCGCGACGCCGGGGAGCTCGCGCATAGAAGCCTCGGCGCCGACGCCCAGGTCCGTCCGTTCGATCGCCTCTCCCTCTTCGGCGACGCGATCCTGGAGCTCGACGCGAGGCGCCTGTCCGACGCCCGCGCATGGGTCGACGCCCCCCTCGTGCGACAAGTCGACTTGACGCTGGAGTACCGCCACACCGAGCCGGCGCTCTTGCTGTCCAGGACGTCCGTCCTCTCGGTGTTCAGCACGAGCGCCTACGACGAGACGGGCGCGACGGCTCTGGTCTCTCCGTTGGAGCGCCTCAGCTTCGACCTGAATGGCTTCTTGCAGCTCTACGACGGCAGCCGCCCTGGTGGGCGCAGCGAGCTCGCGGGAAGGCTCGGGCTCGACGGCGACAAACGCATGTTCCTTCGCATCTCGTATGCGCGGCTCCTCGCACCCGACAACGGCTACCACTCCGTGCGTGCGTCGTTCTCCGATCGTCTACTACCGAACCTCACTGGCACGCTGGAGGCGTATCTGTACGCGTACGATCACCTCGTGAGGGGCTACAGGACGTCGTCGGTGTTCGCGGGCACGCTCGCGTATCGCCCGGATCGGGCGGTGGGCGTGATGCTGGCGGGCTCGATCGCCGAGACGCCGTACGCAAAGCTCGACGCGCAGACGCTGCTGCAGGTCACCTGCGACTTCGACCTCTCCGGCAGGCGGAGGACGGATTGATGCCGGCCAGCAAGCTGACCCTCCTTATGCTCGCCGCGCTGGCGCTCGCCGTCGCCGTCGCCTGCGGCACCACGCCCGAGCCGCGCTTTCCGCACGCGCTCCACCTGGCGAAGATCGGCTGCGGCGTCTCCGGCAAGCCGGGTTGCCTGAGCTGCACGACGTGTCACGCCTTCGCCGAGAAGAGCCAGGCGCATCATTTTCCGGACGTCGGGACCTGCGAGAACTGCCACCGGAAGGACCCGCATGAGGTCACGGCATCCGTCATGGCGCCTAGGGAGGCACCGTACGGGCAGATCGCATTCGACCACGAGCGGCACCTCGCGATGAGCAGCGTCGGAGGCCAGTGCGTGGGCTGTCACGCCGGCGTCGTCGCGACGGACGCCCCACGGCTACCGCCGATGAAGCGGTGCTTCGAATGTCACGAGCACCAGGACCAGTGGAACCGCGGAGTCTGCACGCCGTGCCACACCCCCGGGAGCGTCTCGAAGATCATGCCGCAGACGTTCCTGCGCCACGACGGCGACTTCTCCCGTCATCACGGCCGGCTCGCCACCAGCGAGAAGCGCCTCTGCCAGTCGTGTCATGCGCAAGCGGATTGCGACGCTTGCCACGACACGACGCAGGATCTGACGGTCGAGCGAAGGCGTCCGGAGGCGATCAATTCGAACTTCGCCCACCGTGGGGACTTTCTCACACGGCACCCGATGGAGGCGCAGGCGAACCCGGCAAAGTGCCTGTCGTGCCACACGCAGACGACGTGCGACGCCTGTCACGTCGAGCGCGGCGTCAGCGCGAACGCCGTCGGCGCGGCGAACCCACACCCCGTCGGCTGGGTGACGAACGAGCCCGGGGTCCGCAGCGGCCACGGCCGGGAAGCTCGCCGCGACATCCTGCTCTGCGCGGGCTGTCACGATCAGGGGCCTGCGACGAACTGCATCCGCTGCCACAAGGTAGGCGGCTACGGCGGCAATCCGCACCCGGGCGGCTGGCGCAGCACGCAGAGCGAGAAGTCCGAGATGTGCCGGTATTGCCATGGATAGCCCGAGCCGACAGCATCCGCGCGCGCCCTCGGCGCTGCTCCGCACGGCGCTCCTCTGGATCACCGTGTCGTTCACGGCGATGGTTGCACTGAACGGCGCAGGCTGCCTCGAACGGCGCGACCTGCCGGCGACGAGTGACGTCACGCGCTGCGCGACGTGCCATGGCGATCCCGCGAGGCACGGGGACTACCTGCTGCGCGCGGCGCCGCCCCACGACCTGGAAGGCCAGACGGCCACGTCGTACCCCGGCGTGGGAGCGCACCAGATCCACCTGGCGGCGTCCGCGACGCACGCAGCGATCGCGTGCGACGAATGTCACTCGATCCCCAAGCAGACGAACTCGAAGGGCCACGCGGACTCACGCCGTCCGGCCGAGCTCGTCTTCGGTGCACTCGCGAGCACCGGTGAGCGCCACCCGACCTACGACGCCGCCACGGAGACCTGCGGCGACACTTACTGTCACCGCTCGGCAAATGCGGTGTGGACCTCGCCACGCAGCAGCGATCGCGCCTGCGGCTCGTGCCACGGTCTCCCGCCGCCCGCCCCCCACCCACAGTCGGAGCGCTGCTCCTCGTGTCACGGCAGGGTCGTGGACGACGCGCGCCACATCATCGATCCCGCGCTGCACGTGAACGGCAGCGTCGAGTACGACCCTCCGAGCTGCACGACCTGTCACGGCTCGGGGATGGATCCCGCGCCGCCCGTGGATACGCACGGCAACGTGGCCACGACGTTCGTGGGCGTCGGCGCGCATCAGGCGCATCTCGGCCCGAACGTGCTCGGGCGACCGCTTGCGTGCACGGAGTGCCATACCGTCCCGAACAAAGTGGATGCTCCCGGGCACATCATCGGCATGCCGGCGCCCGTGCTCCTGACGTCGGTCGGCACCTCCGGCGGCCACGACGCGGCGCATTTCGATCCGGCGACCCGTACCTGCGCCGACACGTGGTGCCACGGCGCCGGCACGACGGGTCACGGCGCGTCCCCGGACTGGACGTCCTCGACCACGCTCGGGTGCGACTCGTGTCACGCGAACCCACCCGCCGCGCCGCACCCGCAGATGAAGGAGTGTTCCCGTTGCCACTCGGACATCGTCGGCACGGACAACGTCACCATCATCGATCCGACGCGTCATGTGGATGGACACGTGGACGTCGCCGTGCCGACGAGCTGCACGACCTGTCACGGGGGAGCGAACCCTGCGCCGCCCGTCGACACGAACGGGGATGAGAGCACCACGGCGTCGGGCGTCGGCGCGCATCAGGCACACGTCGTTGGCGCCGGGTGGTCACGGCCGGTGCCTTGCACGGAGTGTCACATCGTACCCGAGCACACCCTCGACCCAGGTCACATCGACACGCCGCGCCCCGCGGAGGTGCACCTCACGGCGACGGCCGCGGCGTTCGGCGGCACCCCCACCTACACGGCGGGGACGTGCAAGGACACCTCGTGCCACGGGGCGGTCTTTCCCTCCGGCGATGACTCGGGCGGCACCAACACGGTCCCCACCTGGACGAAGGTCGGCGGCACGGAGGCCGCATGCGGTTCGTGTCACGGGTTGCCACCGCCGCGGCCGCACCCCGTCGGTTCGCTGAACCCGGTGTGCAGCAAGTGCCACGAGGACATAGCGCCGGACAATGTCACCTTCGTGCGACCGGAGCTCCACGTCGACGGCAAGGTCACGTTCACCCTGCCGTAGCACGCCGTCTCGCGGATGAGCGACCCCGCCGACGCGGGAGCGTCACCGCACGTCGAGCCGGACCACGACGACGGTCGCGGTCGTGCCCTCGAGCCCGGCGACGTCGACGAGGAGCCGGTTCTTGTCTGCGTTCCACGTCGGCGTCACCGCGCCGTCGGGCGCGGTGCTCTCCGGGCTCGCGGCCACACCGACGATGTTCGCCCCGCCATCGACGGTCGCAAAGTCGAACTCGTAGCCGTCGAAGGTGCCGGCGTATGCCGTGAAGTCCTCACGGTACGCGATCCTCACGTAGTTGCGACCGACGTCAACATCCGCGTCGATGACCGTCGACCCGATCCGACGGATGTGCGGAAATTCGACGCTGGGCCCGATCGTCGCGGTGGCAACGCTGGACTTCAGATTGTCGTCGCCGACCGGCGCCCAGCAGCAGTGCACGGTGAACGTGACCTCGGTGCCGAGGAGGCTCCCATTCGACGGACCAGCGTCGAATGGAAGGCTCGCGCCGTCGCGCATGACGCCGGCGCCGTCCGACGGCATGACCCCGGAGTCGATCACCAGCGGATGCGACGCGCTGCCCGCCTCGCCGGCGTCCATCGCGACGGCGGGTGGACGAAGGGAATGCCCGGAGTGGATACCGATCGAATCCGCTCCGGAGCACCCGGTGGAGAGAAGAAGCAAAGTGACGAGGACCGCAAACAGCGAGCCGCGCATGCTCGATGGTCTAGCGTGCGGAATCGATCGTCGCAAAGCGTCGACGTTACGTCGCGTGCGAGTGAACGAGCTTGCGCGAATCGTGCAGAGCAACCGAAACGATGTGGCAACGCGCACGACGCACGACGGAGCTCCGGAGAAACGCGCGCATGCGCCCCTTCGAATGCCACGTGGCAGGCTGCCACATCGAATGATCTGCCCACAGCGGTAGCGCGTCTCTTTCGAACCAGCGGTAATCCCGGCAAAATTCCTGCAAAGAGATGCATCTCGAATCGGTTCGGGTGATAGTCGGGGTTTCAAGAAGGAAGGGATCGGCCAATGCGCACTCACCTCGAACTCAAGCGTCTCCCTGCAGTGCTTTGCCTCGGAGCTCTTGCCGCTCTAATGGGCACGAACGGCTGCAATACCGCGGTCGGCCCCGACGGCACTCCGAC
>CAYUAW010000056.1:15783-29227 GCA_964442485.1 uncultured Polyangiaceae bacterium | reverse complement strand
AAACCCCACCAGTGCACCAGCCCGCGGGCAGGGCCCCGCGGGCCGCCACGACATTTCGGTCTTGGAAGACCAGATCGCGATCCTCCAATGAAAGGCCAGTGAGATTGCCGGCGGAACCGGCGCGGACTGCTGTCAGAGGGCGAGAGTCGCGCGAGGTCTCACGACGGAGCGGTGGAAAATCAAACCCTGAGGGAAATCTCATTGTTCCGGGCTGTCCGACAGAATGCCCAGCCGGAGATAAATCGGCCGCACCGCTTCACGGAGGCCCGGTAGCGCGCGGTAGAAGACCGCTCCGCCGAGCACGCAGCACACGCCACCGACCAGGATGGCGGCAGGAGCGCCGAAGGCGTCCGCCGTGACGCCGGCGAACAGGCTCCCGAAGGGCACCGTCCCGAAGAACGCCATGGTGAAGAAGCTCATGACGCGCCCGCGCTTGTCGTCGTCGACGAGGGTCTGCAGGATGGTGTTGCTCGCTGCCATCTGCACCATCATCCCGAGGCCTGCCGGGACGAGCAGCACGAACGATAGCCAGAACGTCCGGGAGAACGAGAACGCGATGAGGCACGAGCCGAAGAGCGCGGCCGCGAACGCGATGATCTTCCCCAGGCCAAGGACGCTCCTCCTGCTCGCAAGGTAGAGTGTGCCCGTCAGGGCTCCCACGCCGCTAGCCGTCATGAGAAACCCGAGCGTATGCGCGCCTCCGTGGAGGATGCGGCTCGCGACGGCCGGCATCAGCACCTGGTACGGCATTCCCATGAAGCTCACGAGCGCCATGAGCAGCAAGACACTCTTGATCGGCTTGAAGCCCGCCACGTAGCGGAAGCCCTCCACCAGCTGCCCAAGCATGTCGCGGGGTTCCTTCGAGGGAGGCGCCTTCGGAATCCTCATCGCAACGAGCGAGGCAACCACGGCGACGTAGCTCACCGCGTCGATGAGAAAGCAGTAGCCCTCGCCGACCGCCGCGATGAGGGCCCCCGCGATGGAAGGGCCGAGCAGGCGCGCGCCATTGACCATGCTCGAGTTGAGCGCGATGGCGTTCGGCAGATCGGCACGCTCCTCGAGCATGTACATGATGAACGACTGGCGCGCCGGGACGTCGAAGGCGTTGATGACCCCCTGGAAGACGCTGAGGGCGACGATCCACGGTATCGTCACTCTGCCCGAGAGCGTGAGCGCCGCGAGCGCCGCGGACTGCAGCATCGCCAGCACCTGGGTGACGAGGAGCACCCGGTGCCGGTTCCAGCGGTCCACCCACACGCCCGCGAACGGAGCCACCAGGAACGTAGGGATCTGACCGGCGAAGCCGACCGTGCCGAGCAGCAACGAGGACCCGGTGAGCCGGTACACGAGCCAGCTCGTCGCGACGCGCGTGATCCACGTGCCGACGAGCGAGATGCTCTGACCCGAGAAGAAGAGCCGGTAGTTCCGGTGCCGCAGCGCTCTGCCGAAGATCGCACCCGCGGGCTTGACGGGAGCCGCGTTGCTCATGTTCAGCGGGCGGTGCGACGCAGCGTGACGGTTCCGTCGCGTGCCAGGTGTCCGTCCGTCGTCGACGCCTTGAACCAGCCGACGAGCTGCTCTCTCTGTCGATCGACCTGAACCGCGCCCGCATACGGCGCGGCCTCGCCCTCCTCGGGTCCGGCGCGCAGGGACAGCGAGTCACCGTCCACGTGACCGTGCAGTGTCTGCTTTCCGAGGGGACCCTCGGCGCTGCCGGTGGCCGTGCCGTCTTCGAGCACCGTGACGGAGAGCGTTCCCGCTCCCGTTCCCGTCTGCCCGTCGTCGACGGACCACTCGGGGAGGCCGCCCTGCTTCACCGGTAGTTCTATCCGGTGCGGGCGAGATTCATAGGCGCCCGACCACGCGCCCGCGTACCAGGAGTCTCGCGGAGACGCCGCCGCCGCTGGTCCCGGGACGCTACTGGTCGCGGAACCGGCAACACTGGTTGCCGGTTCGGCGCGCTCCGCGGGCGCCGAGCGATCCTTGCAACCGGCGAGCGCGCACGTCGCGACGAGAGCGAGCGCGGCCTTCAACCGCGGCGCTCGCCTTCGACGAGCTCCTGGACGCGCACGCCGAGCTCGCCGTCGATGCTGACCAGCTCGCCGCGCGCGACCTCCCGCCCCGCGACTCGAAGCACGACGGGCTCCGACAGGCGCAGCCCGGTCTCGAGGACGTCCCCGGGCCTCAGCGCGCCCCACTGGCGCGCGGTGAGCGTCACGCTCCCCACCTCGACGCGGACCACGATGGGCGCGTCGAGGGCCATGCTCGTCAGCGTCTCTTCGGTGCCGCTCATTGCTTCGTCTCCCGCGCGCCCAGGCGTGATCTCGGGCGTATCGGCGCCGAGCGCGATGATGTCGCCCCGTAGCACGAGTTCTCCAGCGTCGGAACGTCCCACCGCGATCCCGCGTTCGGCGTCCGCTGGCGACAGCGCAGCGCGCGTCAGCAGCCGGCGTTCCAGCGGGACGCGCGCGGCCGTGGAACCGGCCTCGTCCGGCTCGTCGGGCGCGAGCCATCCGCGGCCCGGTAGCCAAACGTCTCCCGGCCCGAGCAGGGCGAGCTCGCTCCGTTCGGCGAGCGAGCTGGCCACGACCAGTGGGATTCGAATCGGAAGCTCGCCCGGCGCCGCGGCCGTCTCGCGATGTCCGGACGTTGGCCGCTCGCGCTCCGTCACAGTCGCCGCGACGTGATACGGCCGTCCGTCAATCGTCACGGTGACGTCGACGCGCGCGTCGTGGGTGGCGACGTGCGCGTCGTGTCGTGCGCGAAGCGGTCTGGAGGCGCCGGCCCGGCGCGCCGCCTCGACGAGAACCGCAGCGAGCGCGCCGCGGGTGCTCGGGTCGAGTGGCGTGTCGGTCGCCGTGATGGACTCGCGTCGCCCGAGCACCCGCCCGAGCACGAGCGTCGCCAGCGCCGGCTCGAGTTCCACCGAAAGCGACACCGAGCCGTCGGCCGCGTCGAGAAACACAGAGCGCTCGGAGTGCAATGCATCCCGCTCCCCACTGCGAACCCGCGCAACACCGACCTGCGCCGACAGGATCTCGCCGAGAGCCCCCACTACGCGGTCGACCGCAAACAATCCCGCCACCGCCCGCCGCAAGCGCATTCCCGCGCGCACCTCGTCCCGCGACATCCGCTCGAGCCGTTCCCACGGATAGGCGCCAACACTCCGTTCCACCGCCGCAGTTTATCGGCCGAGTGTTCACCGTGCCATCGAGACGCGTCTTGGCGACCCTGGCGAGCTGAGAGCCGTCGGCGCCGGGCTCGCCGGTAGTCTCCCTGGGATTTGATTTTCCACGGCGCCATCGAGACGCCCCTGGCGAGCTGAAAGCAGTCCGCGCCGGGCTCGCCGGCAGTCTCCCTGGCCTTTCATTGGAGGATCGGGATCTGTTCTTCCATGCCTTCCAGGTCGTGGCGGCCCGCGTGGCTGCGCCCCGCGGGCTGACGACTGACGACGCGTTGCGGAGCGCCGTCGCTTTTGACCGGTTCCGCTTTCCCGCTCCCCCTCCCGCTCCCGCTTGCCCTGCTTCCTGCTCCTGCCCCTGCTCCTGCTTTCCTGCCCCTGCTCCTGCTCCTGCTCCCGCTGTTTTCTCCACCGCTCGATTGAGCTGGGTCTCGCGACCTTCGCGTCCTGAAAGCAGTTCCGCGCCGGGTTCGCCGGTAGTCTCACTCACCTTTCAGTGGCGGATCGTGATCTGGTCTTCCAGGACCGCCAAGTCGTGGTGGCCCACGGGGCCCCACCTCCGCGGGCTGGCGACTGACGACCGGCCCCTGCTCCAGCTCCTCCCCCCGGCCTCGTGTTACCCTCACCGTCATGCTCCGCCCGCGCCTTGTCGTCCTCTCACTTTCGACCCTGCTCCTCGACGGGGCGTTCTCGTCGATCGCGCACGCCGACGGCGCGTCAATTGGCGTCTCGGGCTCGGCATCCGCGACCACGCCTGCTCCGAGCGGCGCCGCAGCCGCCACGGCGCCGAAGCCGGCGGAGGGACCGCGCCGCGACCCGCGCGGCGTCAAGGGGATCAGCCCGTTCTGGGAGGCTCTGAAGAAGGGCGACGACGCGGCGGCCGCGCACGACCTGGATGGCGCAAAGGCCGCGTACGACGACGCCATCAAGGCCGACCCGCACAACGGCATGGGCCAGTACCGCATCGGAGAGCTCGAGCTCGCACGCGGTCACCTGAAGGAAGCCGTGGCCGCGTGGCAGGAGGCGCTCCGGTTCTCGGGAGAAAACGCCTCGCTGAAGGCGAAGGTTCTCTTCGTGCTCGCCGACGTGGAGGAGCGGCAGCGTGCATTCGAGGAAGAGACGAACGGCTGGAACGCCTACGAGGCGCACGTGAAGGCCGCGCCCGCAGCCAAGGCGTTCCCGGAGAGCGCTGCTGATCGGAAGAGGCGGATCCAGGAGTGGAAGCAGCTCGAGATCGACTACGGCGCCGTGAAGGAACGCATCAAGCAGCGCCTCGCCGAAGCCGACAAGAAGGCCGCGGAGAGCGCGCAGTCACCGCGCAATCGCTGAGCGAGGCGCCGCGCAGTCGTCTCGAAGCGGCGCTGCGTCAGGGTAGCTGGACCTTCATCGCGCGCGACAGTGCGTCGTCCGCCTGTCGCACGAAGACGGCGAAGCGCGGATACGCCTCGGGCTGGATGCGCCCCGCGGGGAGATCGATCACGCGCCGCAGATGCAGCGTGCCAGCCGCGAACGAATCTTGAACGGTGACGCGACGGTCACTCTCCGCGAGCTTCGCGTCGGCGAGCGGCGAGACGGTGGCGCCCTTTGGCAGCTCGACGTCGAGCGCGATCGTGCGTCGCAGCGTCTCCGCCATCAGGAACGGCGTCTGGCGAGCGGGTAGCGTCGCGAGCCGCCCGAGATCCGGGGCGAGCGGCGGGGGGAGCACCAGGGATTTCCCGTCGGGCTGAGCAAAGCGCGACACCTTCACGGCCATGCGGATCACGAGCGGTGCGTCGAAATCGTCCCGGTGCTCGATCGAGAACTTCACCAGCGAACCGCCGCGCAGCGTCTGGGCGAGCAGGTTCGACTCGAGCGCGTCGTGCAGCTGCTGCTCCGGCACCTGCGAGAGCCCGCGGCGCAGCGCGATGGCGAGCTTGCCGCTGAACTGCTCCACGAGATCCAGCGTGAGGCCGCCGGCGGCGTCGAGCTTGCCAGTACCGGAGAAGGCGATCTCGTCCTCCGAGCCGCGGCTGGGGACCGTCGTGCGCTCGCGGCCGCCCTCGAGAAAGTACGCGGGCATCCCGCGGAGATCCGCTGAGACGTAGCCGAACGGAGCGTACTTGTTGCCGAGCGTGAGCCACGCGGCGTCCTTGCCGGAGCCGACGGCGGCCACGGGCTGCGCGAAGAGCGTCGCTTCCGAGAGCGGCCCCTCGGGCGGCGGCGCGAGACGGCTCTGGGCAACCGCGTACCTCATGTGAACGCCGAGCGCTCGACACAGCATGCGGAAGCCCTGCCAGAGATTGCCGCGCCGGCCGATGATCACGCGGCGCCCGTCCGATTCGTCGCCGGCCTCGACGTTGTCGAGCAGCCAGCGGTACAGGCGCTTGGCGCGGCCGACCTCGTCCTTCGCCGGCACCTGCTCAACGATGTGGCGCGCCATGCGCGCGATGCGCGGATCGACGGGAGTCGTCTGGGTCAGCGCGTCGCTCAGCGCCTCGAGGCGTCGCTCGAGCGTGACGCCCCAGCCGATGCGGACGCTCGGCAAGAACTCCGTGATGGGCACGCTTCCGGGCTCCGTCGGGGCGGCAGGGCTGTCCTCCACGCGCCATCGCCGCGTGACGAGCCCGTCGCGGCGCTCGATGGCCGGCGGCGGCACCGCGCCCGTCGTCTCCACGACCAGATCGCGGCTCTCCGGCGAGATGACGACGAACTCGCTGCGCGCGTAGCCGACGTTCTCTTCGCGAAAGAACCAGCGCGGGCCCATGTAGACCAGCCCGTGGCCCTCGCTGGGCGTGAAGATGACCTGCTCGGTCTCGATGTAGTCGCCGACCTCCAGGTGCGGGAAGGTGACGGTGGGCTTGCCGGCGATGAACTCGGGTTCGAGCGTCGAGCCGTCGCGCTTGATGACGCGCATGTGCAACACGAGCCCTTCGAGCGCGCGGTGCTCGGCGAACGCCGAGATGGCCTCCGCGCTCTGCAGGCGGATGATCTCGTGCTCCAGCATGCGGCTCGAGCCGTCGGCGCGCACCCAGAGCGCCGCGTAGTCGAGGATGCGCGCGGCCGTCCCCGGCATGGTACGGCCGCTCTTCTCGTACCCGGCGATGATCTCGCGCGCGTCCAGCCGGTACGGCTCGAGCTCCGTCGACCCCTCCACGAGATCGATCGCGTTCGAGATGGCACCGGGGTTGGCGCCCGCCTGCACCGCGTCGGCGAGCGCGTGGCGCAGCGCGCGGTCGTCGCCGTTCGAGTACCTCGCGTCGGCGAGCTCGAGGCGGGCACGCGCGTTGGTGGGCTCCTTGTCGACGGCAGCCTCGAGTTTCTTCCATAGATCGGAGACGTGACCCGCGCGCACGCGCATCTCCGCGATGCGCTCGGCGAGCTCCTTCCTCTCCGCGTGCTGCTCGGCAAGCCGCTTCAGCTCCACGATGGCGACCCCGAAGTCTTCTCGCGCGAGCGCGCGCGTCGCGACGATGTCGTCGTCGCGATCGAGGCGCTGGATACGCGCGACGAGCTCGTCGCTCTTCGCGCTGTCGCCCTCGGCGTCGTAAACGTCGATCGCGGCGTGGAGGGCCCCGAGGTTGTTCGGAAAGTGCTGGAGCAGCTCCTTCACTGCCCTGGAATGCTCCGCGGACCAGCCGAGCTCGCCGTAGACGCGCCCGAGGGCGAGCATCACGTCGGGCACGTCCGGGAACTCGCGCGAGAGCCGTTCGAGCGCGGGGACGGCCTCCTCCGCGCCCTTCTTCTCCGCCTGGCCCATCGCGAGCGATAGCCGCGACGCCCATAGCGCCGGATCCTTCTTCACGGCGCGCTCGTGCAGCTCGCGCACGAGATCGCTCGCCTGCGACGCCTCGAAGATGGGGTCGTCCTCGGTGAAGAGCGCAGCGAACGACAGCGTGGCGCCCGGCGCGCGCTCGACCTTCTCGATGAGCGGCGCGGTGAGCACCGAGGCGACGTCGTCGCTGCTCTCCACGTGCGCCATGAAGGCCGCGATGAGCCGCGTCACGTCGTCACCCGGATCGACGACGTCGCCGTTCTTGATCCAGTGCTCCAGTACGTTGACCGAACCGACGACCTCGGGCGGCGTGATCTCGTATGGCGCGTCGGTGTCCTTGCTCGCGACGATGCCGCTCGGCACGCCGTCGGGACGCAGCAAACGGATCGACGTGGAGGGCTCGCCGATGCGCGCGACGACGCGATGACGCCCCTGTTTCAGGTGCACCAGGACGCCGAACCGCGGCCAGACGCCCCAGTTGCGCACGTCGCGATCGAGTACCAGCGCGTCGTCCACGCGCACCGCGAGCGCGCCTTGCACCGAGACGATGAGATCGCGCTCGGAGGGGACTTCGAACGCGCTCTCCACGTAGTAGACGCCCTCGCCAGGGCGCTCGTCGCTGCTGAGCGCGCACGAGTGCGCGACCGTGTGCAGCTCGAGCGGAGCCTTGGCGATGCCCGGATCCGGCTCCCAGCGATACGGCCACGGACCGGGATTCTCTGGCGGGAAGACGCGCGTTGCGTCTGCTGGCACACCGCGGCCGAACGGCCCCGCGAGGCGCGCCGACGTGAGGCAGCCATATAGCTCGACGACGTGGCGATCCACGTCCTTCGTACCCGACGCCCACGCTTCGTCGACGGACCATTCGACGAGCTCGCTGCGCGCCCGCCACCCGACCCACCGCGGCTCGCGCAGGAGCTCCTCGACGAAGGGGCGCCACTTCTGCCAGAGCTCCGGTGCCTCGTCGCTGTACGCGACGGCGCGGTTCGCCGCGAACCAGGCGACGAGCGGTGCGCGCTCGTCCTGCGAATCCCGCGCGGCACGGACCGTCTCCAGGTAGTGCCCGGCGGCAGCGGCGATGTGGCCGTGCATAGCATCGTCGAAGCCGCGTGCGAGAGACGCCACCATGCCGCCTGCTCCGAGTGAATCGAGCTTCGCGCGGGCCTGTCGCGCGCGGGCCGCGTCACCCCCGGGCGACACGAGCTCGCGCAGCAGCCAGGCGCCGGCGGAGTCCGCTTCCGACGCGGAGGCGCCGGCCTTGCGAGCGTCTTCCAGCGAGGGTTGCTTGGCGGGAGTCCGGTGAGAAGCGCATCCAGCGACGAGGGCCGCTAGCGTGAACGCGAGCAGCCGAAGAGAGTGTGTGCGAGGTTGCATGATCTAGCCCGGCCCCGGCCCGAGCACGAGGCGCGGAGTGACCGCCGAATCGGCGTCCGCGCAGAACTGCTTGAATGCCGCGTACTGTTCGGGCGGCACGTTCAGCACCTTCACGGTCATGCGCGTCTTGACGACGACCTTGCCAGAGTCTCGCTCGACGGTGACGGAGTAACTGCCGAAGGGGCCGTCTCCCTTCGCGTCCGGCGGGCTCGACACGACGCGCATCCCCGGCGGAAGCTTCACGACGAAGGTGTCGTCCAGGGTGCCGATCGGCGGGAGCTTCACTGCGATGCGGCGCGTGGACAGCGACGCGTACGTCGGCGTGAGCCGGAACCCCGGCGTGACGGGCACCGCCACTTCCTGGCCCTCTTGCCGGCCGAGACGCGACGCCGTGCCGTGCACCTTGATGCCGACCGGTTGCTCGATGTCGTCGAGGGTCGAGACCTGGACTCCGGTTGCCCCCGGCGAAAGCTCGAACCCGGCGAACTCGCCCGCGAGATCCTCGGTGAGACGATCGCGGCGCGTGCCCTCCGCGTGGAAGCGACGGCGCCACGACGCCGCGGACGTCCCGGTCGTCTCGTACGCGACCTCGAGCTGTGCGCTGCCGTCCTTGCGCAGAGTCGCCGTCACGTCGCGCTTGCGCACGCTCTTCTGCGGATCGGAGATGGGGAGCCGCACGAGCTCCGAGTTGCCGCGATTCACCCGCAGGGCGAGCGCGCCCTGATCCATCCCGGGGAGCTCGGACGAGCCGGTATACTCCGCCGTTCCGTCCAGATAGAGGTCGAGCGACGGCACGTATGCGATGGCGTGATCGAACGGCGCGAGGCTCGCGACGGTGGAGTCGAAGTCGCCCCGCATCCCCGAGCGGACGATGACCATCGTCGAGTCGATGCCGAGCTCCTTCAGGAGAGTCACTATGACGGCGGCCTTGTCCTTGCAGTCGCCCCAGCCGCGCGACACGGTCTGCACGCAGCGGTGAGGCTTGTAGCCGTAGATGCCGAACTCCAGCGCGACATAGCGCGTGTTCTGGACGACCCAGTCGTAGACGGCCTTCGCCTTTTCCAGATCCGTCGTCTTTCCCTGGGCGATGCGGTGCGCGAGCTTCCGCGTCTCGTCGTCGGCCTCGAGCTGATCCTTCACGAGGCCCCAGTACCAGCGTCCGAGATCCTTCCAGCTCGCGTACGTCGAGACGTGAACGAACCCGAGGAGGCTCGGGAACGGCGGCATGGCCGGCTCCGGCACGAGCGGCGGCACGTGGTCCGCGGCGAAGCGATAGATGCGCGTGCTTCCTCGCTCCTCGGTGGATTGACGGAGACCGGGGAGGTGCTTGGTGTCGACGTTGAGCTTGCGGCTCTTCGGGGTGATGAGGACGTACTCGGCGTGGCCGGTGGGCTCCGCCGATTGCAGGTACTCGACGTCACCGAAGTAGTCGGCGAACTGGTTCTGCGAGCTCATCGAGTCGATGCGATACCGGAGCTCAACGACGTCGCCCGGCTCGAGGCGTGGGAACTGCACGTAGAACGTCCGTGCGGACGTGTACATCGCGATCTCGGGATCGTCCGCGGCGCCCTCGCCGCTCTCTATCGCCTCGTCTACCGTGCCGTCGCCGCGGAAGACGCGGGCGCCGCGGAGCTGCACGCGCTCCGCGTCGGCCTGGTACTGGAAGGCGAACTGGCGTCCGAGGGCCGCCGCGGCGTCGGTCAGCGGCTGGAATACGACCTGATGGAACTTGCTCGAGAGCCCGTTCTCGAAGACGGTGGTCACCGACATGTCGAGCACCGTGCGGCGGTTCTGCCCGCTCGCAGGCGCATGCCGCTCCTTCAGGAACCGCTCCGGCTCCCAGGCAAAGGCCTCGTCTATGCGCGAGCCGCTCGGTTCAAGGTGCTCCACGTACTCGCGCACGTCCTTGTTCTGAGGCTCCACCGTGAGCACGCGCCCGAGCAGGGAGAGCTGCTCGGTGCGATGTCCGAGCTCGCCCTGCAGATCGGCGAGGGCGCGCAGCGTGCCGACGTCTTCGGGCGACAGCGTGAGGGCGCGGTCATACGCCGCGGTGGCGCGATCCGGCTCGCCGAGGGCGCGATACGCGCGCGCGGCCGTGCCGAGCGCCCACTGCTCGTCGGGCTGCGCGGAGAGCAGACGATCGATCCACCGCTCGGCGGCCGGCTTGTTGCGCCGCGCGACTCCCAGATCGATGAAGCGGGACAGCAGCAGGCGATCGTCGAAGCGGAAGGCGGCGTAGCGCGACTCGATCTCCGACGCCTCCGTGTCGCGCCCGAGGGCACGGAGCTGCGAGGCGTACATGTTCAGGAGCAGTACCGACCTCGGATTGCTGTCGACGGCGCGAGCGAGCAACGCGAGCGCCGTACGCCGCAACCCGATGTCGTTGTAGAGCTCGACCTCGCCCCGGATGGCCGCGACGTTGTCGGGATCGACGCGCAGCACCTCCGCATACAGCGGAAAGGCCTGGCGTGCGTTCAGGCCTTCGCGAGCCAGCGCGGCGCGCGCCAGGGTCACGCGCGTATCGACGTGGCCCTTTGCAACGAGCTTCTCGGCCCGTTCGATCCAGCGCGCGCGCTGGTTCCGATCTTCGGCGAGCTCTGCGGCGAACAGCAGGCGCGGAATCGTCGGCGTCGACTCTGCAGCGGCCTCGGCCAGGTTCTTCGCGGTGTGCAGCGCGGGGTCGTCGCCGCCTGTCGCGACGAGGTACTTCGAAAACGCGGCCAGGTCGTCCGGGTGCGGCGTCTTCGGCGCGACCAGTCTTTCGAACGCCTGGATGGGCCCTTCGAGGCCCGCGCGCTTCGCCGGCTTCGGATTCGGCTTTGCCTTGGCATCGGCCATTGGCTTGGCATCGGGTTTCGCCTTGGCGAGGCTCCCGACCGTCTCCGCCGCCGCGGCGCTCGCCTCGAGCGTGTTGGTCACGACGATCGACTCATCCGGTCGCCCGGCTTCGTTCGCCAGGCGCAACGAGAAGACGGGCGCGGTGTCGGTCCCGCACAGCTTCACGGTGAGGTTCGATGTGCCGCGGCCGAGATGGACGGTGGCCGCATAGCGATCCGCGTCGTAACGCCGCTCTGCCGCGTCCGAGACGACCTGCTCCCCGTTCCAGAATACCTTCAGCGCTCCGCCGGAGCCGATCCAGAGCGACACGTCACGGTTGCGTGGCGTCCGGGACGAGACGAACGCCGTTGCATAGACGCACGTCTTCTTGTCGGGGCGGATAAGGCTCTCGAAATCGACGTAGCCGAACGGAAACGCGTCCGGGAGGGTTCGCCAGCGGACGGGTCGCTCCTTCCCGGAGTAGGCGCGACCCGGCACGATCGGCGTCGCGAAGTCGGCTTCGGGCCCGAAGGCGGTGTCGAAACCGCCTTTGCCCTCGTTATCGAAGGGCCCCACCGCCATCCAGGTTGCGACGAAGCCGAGCGCTCGCGTTTCCCGCGCGGCTGCGGCGACGTCGCCACGGCGTAGGCGCGCATAGGCGCCCAGGAGCGCCGCATACGTCTGCGCGGGAGCGCCGAGCCGTGCGTCGTGGCTCGCGCTTTCCAGTAGCTCTTCCACCTGGTTGGGATCGGCCCGATCCCACGTATCCCACACGCCGCGCAGGGCGGCGTACACCTCGGGCCCGCGCGCGCGGCCGAGTCCGCCTGCTGCTTCGAGCAGGTCCGGGTGGAAGAGCGACGTGGCCGAAGCCGGCTCGGCTACGAGGACTACCGCCGCTAGGACGGCTGCGCAGAAGGTCTTCACTGTAGGCGCGGGGTCTCCATTCGGGCGAGCAGTGTACAAGAACCCTGCGCGCTAGCGACCCGTGAGCGCGCTCTTCCGTATCGGGGTGAGAGGGGCCGAGAAACGGCCGAACGCGAGCCGGAGAGGCCGGCGGCGGGCCGGACCGGGACGGGACGCTAAACGCGCCTTGCTGGCAAGATGTGGCTCAGATAGAAGGGGATGTTGACTCGTTCGCCAGGAAAACTCAGCGGGCAGTCTCGATAACTTGCGCACCATGCCACGCTCTAGAGCAACCACCTCGAAGCCCTCTTCGTATGCTCGGATATCGCTCGACGCACTTGCTTCGAGTGCGCGGCCAGACGGCTCGCGGAGGCCCGCATGAATGCTCAGATGGTGATGTACGAGGAGGAGTTCAACCAGATCCAGACGGTCGTGGACCGCCTGGTGAAGGAAGCGAACGCGCGGGTAGTCTTCATCGTCGACAAGAACGGCCAGCTCATCGCGGCCAGTGGAGAGGTCGAGAACATCGACACCACGTCGCTCGCGTCGTTGACCGCCGGCAACATCGCCGCGACCGGTGGCATCGCGAAGCTCCTTCGTGAGAACGAGTTCGCGACTCAGTTCCACGAGGGCGAGAACGCGAACATCCACATCCAGCTGGTCGGCAACCGGGTCATCCTCGTCGTCATCTTCGACTCGAAGTCGAGCCTTGGCCTCGTTCGCCTCCGGGTGCGCAAAGCAAGCGAGGAGCTGAATCGGATCTTCGAGGCATTGCTGTCGAAAGTGCACGAGCCGGGTGGGGACTCGCCGTTTGCCGAGATTACCGACGAGGACATCGACAATCTCTTCAATGATTGATCAGGCCGCCCGATGAGTTTCATCAACTACATGGCCCGGGAGATCAACTGCAAGATCGTCTACTACGGGCCAGGCCTCTGCGGGAAGACGACGAACCTGCAGTACATTTACGAGCGCACGAACCCCGAGGCCAAGGGGAAGATGATCTCGCTCGCGACCGAGACCGAGAGGACCCTCTTCTTCGACTTCCTGCCGCTGTCGCTCGGTGAGATCCGCGGCTTCAAGACGCGCTTTCACCTCTACACCGTGCCCGGTCAGGTCTTCTACGACGCCAGCCGCAAGCTCATCCTGAAGGGCGTCGACGGCGTCATCTTCGTCGCGGATTCGCAGCTCGAGCGTGTCGAGGCCAACGAGGAGAGCGTCGAGAACCTTCGCACGAACCTCGCCGAGCAGGGCTACTCGCTCGAGAAGATTCCGTACGTCATCCAGTACAACAAGCGGGATCTGCCGAACGCCGTCACGGTGGAGGAGCTCCGTCAGGTGCTGAACCCCGCGCTGGTCCCGGACTATGAAGCTGTCGCGCGCACCGGCGTCGGCGTCTTCGACACGCTGAAGGCCGT
>CAYUAW010000056.1:13161-15683 GCA_964442485.1 uncultured Polyangiaceae bacterium | reverse complement strand
TCAGCGTCGTCGGGACCGGGCGTCGCTCGGTGAACGAGGTGTCGACGCCCTTCCCCATAAGCGTTCCTGGTCCGGCGTGGTTGATGATGCCGCCGTCGGCGGACGGCTCGAGGACGTACGTGAAGTGTGCAGTCACCGTATCTCCGAGCGCGGGGCCGACCTCGAAGACGATGTCCGTGTCGCCGCTGCGCGTGCGTGTCACGTCGTCTACCTTGCGCTCTGCGACGACGCCGGCAGGACCCCAGAAGAGACGGAAGTCGGTATAGGTGTAGTCGTCCGCAGGATGCGTCACGACGATGACCGAGCCGTCGTCGACGTCGGCGACGTACTCGATCGCGACGTCGCCGGGCAGGTTCTTCAGCGTGAACCGCGAGATGGTGCTCGGATCTTCCACGGTCAGCATCGTGGTCACGGCGCCCGGATCTCCGATGAATCCCTTGCCGTTCGCGGGGCCCAGGCCCATCGCCGTGGTCATGCTGCCCCGGCGTGAAATGAGAAGCGCTTCCTCTCCGGTGCCGCTGTCGAAGGAGAAGGTGTAATCGGTGCCGCCGCTCACGCCGCTCGAGCCCGTGCCGCTGACGCGCTTTCTCGTCAGCGTGCTGCCTTCCGAGACGAACACGCGGTCGGTGGTGGAGGGCGTCGTCACCTCGTCGGCGAGGTACGTCGTCCCTCCCGGATCCTTGCCCACCCCGAGGATCGTCCCGAGCGTCACGGAAAGCGGGTGCGGCGTGAGCGGATCGCACGCGCTCGATGCTCCGGCTCCGCCGGTTCCGCCGTTTGCTCCGGCTCCGCCGGTTCCGCCATCCGTCCCCGTCGCGCCTCCGCTGCCGGTGGAGTCGGATTGTCGAATACGATTCCCGTCACCATCGACGCAGTAGCCCGTCTTGCACGCGGCGGCGTTCGGCACCGCGCTGCAGTCGCCCACGACCCCGCACGTCACCCAGTGGCTCGAGCTCGACGTGGCCGGCGAAGGCGAATTGCACGCGGCGACCAGCAAACCTACGGCGAGTGAAGAGAGGATGTTACGAAGCATCGTCAAGAGAGTCTCCTTCGGCATGATGAGTCAGGGGTCGGTCGTCGCGGATGCTCTGACCGGCGTAGAAGACGACGCGCTCGCCGGGGCCTTCGTGGCTCGCGTGCGTGTTGTGCGCGTCCACGCGGACGCGCAGCTCTTCCACCGCGGCGCGCGTCTTCGCGAGCAGGGACTTGGCTTCGACTTCCATCGGGTGGCCGCGCCATACGTCGAGCGACCACGTGGAGCCGCCGACCTGATCGGAGGGAGCGCCGGAAGCGCGGCCTCGCGTGAGCTTGGTGATGATCGCGGTGACCATCGCCTGGAAATGATCGAGGACCGCCGCCTCCCAGCCCACCGGCGCGCCGAGGGGCACCTCGAACTTGTCTGCGGTGTACGTCGAGTCCGTCGCCGTTCGCGTCTCGACGACGCGCCCGGACTGCACGAGCGCGTCGAGCGCCGTCTTGCACGTCGCGGCGCCGAGATGCGTGAAGCTCTGCACCGCGTCGGCCGTGCAGGGGCCGCCGCGGTACACCGCGAGCCAAACCAGGTGCTCGCGCGCCGGCGCGACGGCGGAGTCGTCGCCCGAGAAGTCGGCGTCTTCGGCGATCCTGTAGCGAGCGGCGTCTCCTCGCCCGGCGCGGTAGACGAGGCCGGACTGCGCCAGGTCCGACAGGACGCCCGTGACGACGTCGACCTCGTCCCCCGAGAAGCGTAAGAGCACGTCGCGGCCGCTCACCGGGCCGCGGTCGCGGATGAAACCGAGGACGGCCTCCCACACCGAACGGCCGCTGTCCGTCTTGCTCTCGCCGAGCTCCCGCACACGTCGGTGGTAGGTGCGGAGCGCCATCCCGAACATGTCGGCGATGACGTTCTTCTTCACCCCGCGGTTCGACAGCTCCGTCGTCAGATCCGAAAACACCTGCTCGGCCACGTGCGCCAGCGGCGCCCGCACGCCCCCCGCGGTCGCGAGCTGCGCGATGAACACCATCGTCTGCTGAACCACCGCGTCGATGAGCAGATATGCATTCACGATGATCCTAGAATGCACCGTGCGAAGGGCCGGCGTGAGTGTCACGGGTGGCAGGAAGAGCGCCTGCCAGCGGGGGCAGCCGTTCGAGAGGCCGCCCATAAGTGTCCGATAAGAAGGGCAATCTGTGGGGCTGTGAGCCGGTTCAGCCCTTTCCAGGACCGAGTTCGCCTCGCGCGCAGGGTCGCACGGTGGCCCCCGCTCTTGCGCAGCGAAAAGGAACACCGTAGAAACCGTCCCCCGCCATGTTCATCGCGAAATTCGGCCCGAAGAAGCGCAACCGCAAGAAGACCTCTCGCCTGAAGGCGCAGCTCAAAGCGAAGAACAAGAAGCGCCGCGCGAACCACATCGGTTCCTGAAGCGCATGCGCTGCGCGTTGCATGGAGGGCAGGCGCGGCTGCGGCGCGCGCCGCGGTGAGCACTGCAACCCAGCGAGCTGCGCGTCTGACGCCGCGCCCGTCCCTGCGAGGCCCCATCCAT
>CAYUAW010000056.1:7201-13061 GCA_964442485.1 uncultured Polyangiaceae bacterium | reverse complement strand
GTGCTTCGCGGTGAGAAGCTTCTCGATGAGGGTCTGCGAGTAGCTCGAGAGCTTGCGGAAGACGACGCCCATGCCGGGCGGGTCCGTCTCCACGCGCACGACCTCGCCCTCGCCCTCGATCGATTCGACGTCATCCATGATAACGCTGAAGCGGAGGTTCACGGTCGTGCCGACAGGCAGCGGCTGCTTCGTCTTGATGAAGACGCCGGTGCGAGAGATGTTCGTCACGTACTCCTGGATGAACTGATCGAAGGAGTCGAACGCCTTGTTGATCGTCACCCGCGGTTCGCTTCGGCCCGTCATGGCTGGTCACCTCTTGGGCAGACCGTGAGGATACCGCGCATCTACTTGCCCTGCAGGTCGAACTGCTCGATGTGATATTCGGGCCGCGGATTCAGCATGATGCGCCGCTGGAAGCGCCGCGCCGCCTCGTCGACCGCCGCCTTCTCCTCTGTCTGCATCAAGTCGACGACCGCCGGATGGGCGTTCACGACGACCGAGTAGCCGGGGAGAGAGCCGCGGTCGCGCCGGATCTGTCGGAGGATCTCGTACGCAATCGTTGCGCGCGACTGAATCTGCCCCGTACCGTCACAGTAGAAGCACGGCTCGTGCAATACGCGGCCGAGGCTCTCCCGGGTCCGCTTGCGCGTCATCTCGACCAGGCCGAGCTCGCTGATGCGGTTCAGCGTCGTCTTCGCCTTGTCCTTCGCGAGCTTCTGCTCGAGCGCGCGCCAGACCTGCTCTCTGTTGCCGTGGCGCTCCATGTCGATCAGATCGAGGATGACCAGGCCGCCGATGTTGCGGAAGCGCAGCTGGTAAGCGATCTCGTCGACCGCCTCCAGGTTCGTCTTCAGCGCCGTCTCTTCGAGGTCGCGGCTGCCCTTGCCCACGAAGCGACCGGTGTTGACGTCGATGGCGGCGAGGGCCTCGGCCTGATCGATGATGAGGTATCCGCCGCTCGGCAGCGGAACCTTGCGGCTCAGCGCGCGCCCGATCTCGTCCTCGATGCCGTAGGCGTCGAAGATGGGCTCATCGCCCTGATAGAGCTCGATGTGGCCGGCGCGCTCCGGCATGAACATCTCGATGAAGCGGACGAGTCTGCCGTACTGCTCGCGGTCGTCGATGACGATCTTCTCGATCTCGTCGGTGAAGAGATCGCGGGCGACCTTCAGCACGAGATCGAGCTCGGTGTAGAGGATGGTCGGGGCTCGCGCGCCCTCGTGCCTGCGCGAGACCTCTTCCCATACCTTCACCAGGTAGCCGATGTCCGTCTTCAGCTGCTTCTTGGTGAGGCCCTCGGCGACGGTGCGCACGATGAGCCCGCCCTTCGGCGGCTTGATGGCGTCGATCACCTCGCGCAGCCGCGAGCGCTCGCGGGAGGAGCCGATGCGCTTCGACACGCCGATGTGCTCGACGGTCGGCAAGTAGACTACGTGGCGGCCGGGCAGCGAGACGTGGCTCGTGACGCGCGCGCCCTTCGTGCCGATGGGCTCCTTCGAGATCTGGACGACGACCTCGTCGCCCTCCTTCACGACCTCGGTGATGGGCACCGAGCGCGAGATGCGGGAGTCCTTCCGGCGGCCATTCTTGTCGAAGTCGCGGCCACCGCGCCCCTGCCGATTGTCACGGCCGCCGCGGCCGTCGCGGCCGCCCTTCGCCTTCGCCTCGCGCTGCCGCGGTGCGGGAGCCTCGGGCTTCGCCGCTGCGCCGCCGCCCTTGCGCCTCCGGCGACGCCTTCGCCGGCCGCCGCCCTGGCGTAGCTCGAGATCGTCCTTCGACTGCGGCGGCACGTTCGGGGTGACGGCCGCCGTCTCGGCCGTCGCGACGACGATGCCCGTCTCGTCGGCGATGGCCTCGACCACGGTCGTGCTCGCGGCGGCCGCGGGCTCGTCCTCCTCGTCGTCGTCGTCCTCGTCCTCCTCGTCGTCGTCCGCGGTGATCTCCTCGTCAACCGCGGCGAGCTCGGTGTCCGGGGCGTCGTCGTCGGCGAGCGTCTCGTCGCTGTCCGGAGCCTCGTCCGTCTCGGGGCCGTCGTCGTCGTCGTCGTCGTCCTCGTCGGCATCCGAAGCGTCCACGTCGCTGGTCGCTTCTTCCGCGGCAGCGATGGGATCCGAGTCCTCGTCGAGGATGTCCTCGTCGTCGTCCGCGCCATCGAGCGACATGATGGGCTCGGGACGCGGCGGGATCACGGGCTCGTCGTCGTCGTCCTCCGCGTCGATCACGGCGACGGGGGACGCGACGACGGGCTCGTCGTCGGCAGCGGTGGGACGCCCTGCGTAGTCGGCGCGCCGCGCTTGCTCGCCGCGGATCGGCTCGTCGCCGTCCTCGTTCGAGCGAGTGCCGCCGCCGGCGAGATACGCTTCGAAGTCGTCGGGACGGATGAGGTCCTCGACGTGAAGGAATGCGGCGCGCTCCATACCGATGTCGATGAAGGCGGCCTGCATGCCGGGTAGAACCCGGGTGACTTTTCCGAGAACGATGTTCCCGACGCTCCCCCGGTGCGCGGCGCGCTCGACCTGAAGCTCGGCGATGACGCCGTTTTCGATCAGGGCAACGCGGGTTTCGCGGAGGTCGACGTTGATGACTAGGATATTTCGGGCCATTTGCGAGACCAGGCAGAGTTCGCCCGGGACTGGCGGTTCTTATCAGGGCACGGGTGGGCCCTCGACGTAAAGATCCTCCGAACCTCGTCAGGCCGGGCCCCAGGAGGAGAAAGCAAATAGCAGATAAGCAGCCGAAAGAATTAAATAATGACGATGACGTCGGGCGTGGTTGACCCCGCCTCCAGCGGAGGCCCATTCTGGCGCCGTGGCTAGATCCCACCTGGTCCTCGATATCGAGACGGTCCTCGATCCCGAGCTGCCCATCGCGGAAGCCGGTGATGTCGAGCGTTTACCGGCGCCCCCCCACCACCAGATCGCCGTCATCGGGGTCCTCTGGTTCGACGTCGACTACAAGGTGAGCCGCCTCGGGGTCATCGGGGAGGGGAAGGACGAGGCGTCGTCGCTCAGAGATTTCGCCCGGTTCCTGGAGGAACGTAAGCCCGAGCTCGTGACCTACAACGGCCGCGGCTTCGATATGCCCGTCATCGCGGCGCGCTGCCTCCGGCACGGGGTGCCGCTCAAGCACTACTACCGGTCGCGCGACATCCGCTACCGGTACTCCGCCGACGGCCACCTGGACCTGATGGACTACGTCGCGGACTTCGGAGCGGCCAGGCCGTCGAAGCTCGACGTCATCGCCAAGCTGTGCGGCATGCCGGGCAAGGTCGGCATCTCCGGTCACGACGTCGGTCCGCTCGTCTACGCGGGTCGCATCGACGAGGTGCGGAACTACTGCCTTTGCGACGTGGTGCAGACGGCAGGTGTGTTCCTGCGCGTGGAGCTCCTGCGCGGCGAGATCGATCTCGCGACGTACCGCCAGGCCATGGGCGGCCTCATCGAGCACATCCGAACCGATCCGCGCGTCGCACCGGTCAGCAAAGGCCTCAACGAAGCGCGGCTGCTGATCGACGAGGGGTGATGAAATATGATCTGCTCAAACGCGCGCTGAACGCGCGCGTGGCCGACGTGCTGCCGGAGCCCACTCCGCTCGACAGGGCGACGAACCTGAGCGCGCGGCTCGAGCACGCCATCTACTTCAAGCGGGAGGATCTCACCCCGGTCTTCTCGTTCAAGCTGCGCGGCGCGTACAACCGCATCACGGCCCTGGAGGCGTCGGAGCTCGCGCGCGGCGTGATCGCTGCCTCCGCGGGAAACCACGCGCAGGGCGTCGCTTTCGCCGCGCGAAAGCTCGGCATCGCGTGCCGCATCGTGATGCCGCGTACGACGCCGTCGATCAAGGTCGCGGCCGTCCGGCGTCTCGGCGCGCACATCGAGCTCTTCGGCGACAGCTACAGCGACGCGGCCGAGCGCTGCGCCGAGGTTGCGCGCGAGACGGGCTCGGTGTCGATTCCGCCGTACGACGACCTCGACGTCATCGCCGGCCAGGGCACCATCGGGCTCGAGATCCTCCGGCAAGCGCCGCGTGATCTCGGCTCCATCTTCGTCCCGATCGGGGGCGGGGGTCTGGTGAGCGGCATCGCGGGCGTGGTGAAGGAGCTCCGGCCCGGAGTGCGCATCGTCGGCGTGCACGCGGCGAGCAGTGACGCCATGCAGCGCTCGCTGCGAGAGAAGCGCCGCGTGCGGCTGGACCGCGTGGGCATCTTCGCCGACGGCGTGGCCGTGAAGCAGGTCGGCGAGCTCACCTTCGAGCTCTGTCAGCGGTACCTCGACGACATCGTCGTGGTCTCGACGGACGAGATCTGCGCCGCCATCCAGGACGCCTTCGAGGACACGCGCACGGTGCTGGAGCCGGCGGGCGCGCTCTCCATCGCCGGCGTGAAGCGCGCTCACGGGGCAGGCGCGCTCGCGAAGGGCCCGGTGGTCGCCATCGCCTCGGGCGCGAACATCCCCTTCGCGAAGCTCGGCTACGTCGCCGAGCGCGCGGAGGTCGGGCAGCTGCGCGAGGCGATCCTCGTCGTCACCATCCCGGAGCGTCCGGGGGCGTTCCTCGACTTCTGTCGCGTCATCGGCGATCGCAGCGTCACGGAGTTCAACTACCGCCTTGGGTCACGCGCCGCGGCCGACGTCTTCGTCGGCGTCGAGGTGACGACGGCGGACGAGCTCGGCTTGCTCGCGCGCACGTTCGCCGCGGCCGGCTATCGCTGCGACGATCTCTCCCATGACGATCTCGCCAAGACGCACGTGCGGCACATGGTGGGCGGCCGCTCCGCGAGCGCAAAGGACGAGGTGCTCTACGCCTTCGAGTTTCCAGAGCGCCCAGGCGCGCTGCTCGAGTTTCTGACGAGCCTCGGCGCGCGGTGGAATATCTCGCTATTCCATTACAGAAACCACGGCTCCGCGTACGGCCGCGTACTCGTCGGCTTCGAGGTGCCGCCGCCCGACCGCGAAGCGTTCGCGGTCGCCATCGAGGCGCTGGGGTTGCCGTACGAGGAGGAGACGCAGAGCCCGGCGGCGCGATTGCTGCTCGGGTGAATCCGGGCCTTACCCGCCGAGCTCCATCGCGGCGAGCGCCTCCCTCATCGTCCTCCCCGCTGGAGACCCGAACGCCTTCGCGAATTGCGATGAGTCCAGGCTGAGATCGCGCGCCCGCGGCTCGGACGCTGTAACGTCGAGCCGGCTCACGCTGCGGATGTTCGGCTGCTGAATTCCGAGCGCGGCCGCCAGCAAGCGACCCATCTCGAGGCGCGAGAGACGCTCGGGGCCGCCGAGATGAAGCGCGCCCACGAGGTCGCTCTTCGCGGCGGCGATCACCGAGCGGGCCGCGTCCTCCAGCCACAGCGGGGTGCGCACCTCGTCGTGGAACAGCTGCAGCGTGCCGCCCTCGCGTAGCACGCGGACCTGATCGACGAACGTCACGGAGCGCGGCACGCCGGGAATGCCATAGAGCAGCGGCAGACGCACCACGAGCGCGCGCTCGTTCGCGAGGGCGGCGAGCTCCCCTGCGCGCTTCGACCGCCCGTAATCCGAGAGCGGTTCCGGCGTTGCCGTCTCGTCGTAGGGCGCTGCCTCACCGTCGAAGACCATATCCGTCGACACGTATACGAAGCGCGCACCGGCGCGTGCGCTCGCAGCTGACAGCTGTGCCGTGCTGCCCGCATTGACGAGCATCGCCTGGGCCGGGTCGGCATGCGCGACGGCTACGGCGGAGATGGCTCCGGAATGCACGATGACGTCCGGACGCTCCCGCTCCATCAGCTCGGCAAGCGCAGCGTGATCCGTCAGGTCGATCCGGAGCGCCGTGCCGGTGCTCGGCAAGGGACCTCGAGGCGACGCGATCCCGAGCGCGGTCCGTCCCG
>CAYUAW010000056.1:5663-7101 GCA_964442485.1 uncultured Polyangiaceae bacterium | reverse complement strand
TCGGCGTGCGTGTCTCGTCGCGGCTCTCGGAGAGCGCCCACGCCACGCCGAGCGCGCCGAGGCCGGCGGCCACGCCGCCGACGAGCTGGTTCGACGCGCCGAGCAGCTTCAGCGCCGACGCGGCGAGCACGAGGACGAGCACCGGACGGATGTAGCGATCAGGCGCGCGGGCCGAACCGTACGCGCCGAGGCACACGCCCGGGATGCTTCCGACGATGAGCGACGCGGTGAGCCCGAGGCTCACGTGACCGAAGAGGAAATGTCCGAGGGCGGCCGTGCCGACCAGCGGAATGGCCTGCGCGAGATCGGTGCCGACCAGGCGCGACCCGCTGAGCCGCGGATAGAGCAGCATCAGCATGACGATGATGAGCGAGCCCGAACCTACCGACGTCATGCCGACGATGAAACCGCCGACGACGCCGACCGCGATGGTCGGGAGCGGCTTGATTGCAATAGGTATCTGGCTCGCGCCCGGAGGCCCTTCGCGATGACTGCGCAGGATCGCCTTCGCGAGCTGCGCCACCGACGCGACGAGCAGCGCGCTGCCAAGCATCGTCCTCAATGCCGCATTCATGCGGTCCGACGAGCCCAGATGATTGATGAGAGCGGCGCCGGCGAAGGCGCTCGGCACCGAGCCGAGGAGCAGATACTTCACCATCGGCCGGTGCACGGTGCCGCGCCGGAAGTGGATGAGCGCTCCGAGCGGCTTCATGAACAGCGACGCGACCAGATCGCTCGCGACGGCCGCAGTCGGCGCGACGCCGAAGATCAAAACCAGGATCGGCGTCATCAGCGCGCCGCCCCCCATTCCCGTCAGGCCGACGATCAACCCAACGAGGAACCCAGCTGCGGAGACGGACGGTTCGATGTGCGGCATCGGCAGAACTTGACTAAAAGCATCGGGAATATGTGGAATCCCGAGGCGGCCGTCAATGCCCCACGAAAGCCCAGTAATTTCAGTCTATTGTGATGGTGCGCCCGGGCGCCCTGCTTCCGCGCTCAGTGCCGCGCGAGGCCGTAAACGCGCCCGGCGAGGTGATCGAGCGCCCCCAGCGCTGACGCGGCATCCGCTGGCGACAGGTAGCCCCACGCGATCGCCACGCGAATGCCGGCCTGAGTTTCGTACAGCGACCCGCGTGCACTTTCGAACCGAAGCCGAGCGTTACCTGCCGCGGTGCCGAAGCCTTCCGCGACATTGAGAGCCACGCCGGACAGCGCGCGCCGTATCTGCGACGCAAGATTGCGATCGCGCCGACTGACCATGGCCACCAGAGGCTGCACCGTTCCAATGACCTGAAGCACTTCGTCGAGGATGAGCTGTCGGAGGGGGATGTGCATGCCCCCCCTCGCGCGGCTTTCGTGACACCGGCAGCTCGTGTCCCGTCGCGCACGGTGCCCGGTGGCACGAAAGGTGCGCGGCAAGGCATGCACATCCCCC
>CAYUAW010000056.1:0-5563 GCA_964442485.1 uncultured Polyangiaceae bacterium | reverse complement strand
CTGCCCGCTGCTTCTGCCCGCTGCTTCTGCCTGCTGCTGCACTCGTGCCCCGCGACGGCCCCACGCCGTTACCCGCCGCCCATTGCCCCCCTACAACCCAAAGCGGGCTTTGTTCTGCGCCAGAAAATCGACGTAATCCTGCGATTCGAGACCGGGTGGGAGCTCTCCGGCTTCGACGGCGGCTTCGAGGGCTCGCTTGATATCGCCGATGCGCTTCGAGGGCGGGATGCCGAAGGCTTCCATGATCGCGTTGCCGACGCCCTTCGGGAGCGGCTCCTCGCGCGAGTCTTCCTCGGCGAGCGTTCCGATCCGCGTGGCGAGCTCCTCGATCATGCTGATGCCGCGGCGCTTCTTCTCGGCGCGCTTCGTGGTGATGTCGGCGCGCGACAGGCACAGGAGATCTTCGAGGTGCGGGCCCATCTCGCGCGCGAAGCGGCGCACGGCGCTGTCGGTCCAGCCGCCGTCGTACTGGCTCGCACGCAGGTGGTGCAGCACCAGGAAGCGGATCGACTCGCGCAGCGTCTCCTCGGCGGAGAAGAGGCGCTCGCGCCGCTCGAGCTTGTCGAACATGCGCGCGCCGACCTCCGCGTGGCCGAAGAAGTGCACCTCGCCGTTCGTGCCGAACGAGCGCGTCTTCACCTTGCCGATGTCGTGGAAGAGCGCGGACCAGCGCACCTCGAGCCGCGGCTCGGCCTGCATGACGACCTGCTTGGTGTGCTTCCAGACGTCCTTGTGACGGAACTCGCCGTCGCCGAAGCCGACCATGCTCTTCACCTCGGGGAGGAGCGTGTCGAGCACCGACGCCTGGAGGAGCGAGTCGAGGCCTTCGTCGGGCCGCGGCGCGAGCATCATCCGGTCGAGGCGCTTCCTGATCTCCTGGCGGGGAAGCGCCTGGAGATCGTCCGGGCGCACCAGAACGACGGGCAGCGCCGAGGCGCACTCCTCCGCGTGAGCGATGGCCCGGTCGAGCGCCTGGATGGCACGATCGGGGCTGCTGGGAGCGAGCTCTTGCCGCGATGCCATGGGGAAATTCACGGGGGGCACGGCCAGGGCCGCGCGGGAGGGGTCGTCTAACAGGTTGCAGAGCGGTTCGCCACGCCCGGCGACTCGTCCCTCGAGAACGGCTCAGACGTTCAGGTTTCGGGGCGTCCAAGTGTGCATCAACCCCCGGAAACCAGGCCGATTATGGGGCCGGAAGCTACGCTTCGTTGGCGAGCATGCTGCTGATCGACAGAGAACCGCGAAAGCGGTCCCCGCCCCGCTTCGAGCTGGGCCGCGCTCTGTCGCGCGCGCTGTGTCTGGTGCTCGCCTCCGTCGGCGCACTGCCGCTCCTCGTGGGCGTGCTGCTGCGCACGGAGCTCGTCCGCCATCGCGCGTCCGCCGAGACCGAGGCGCTCATCCAGCGGCTGGTCGGTGTGCACGCCCAGTACTCCGTGCGCGTCGAGCTCGTACCGCTCGAGCTCGTGCTCGAGAACGTGAGCGTCGCCTCCACCGATGGCGGCGCGCCCGCGCTCACGGCCCGGCGCATGGTCGTCACGCCGCGCCTCTTCTCGCTGCTCTCGGGGCGGCTCGACGCCGGCGACATCGAGATAGAAGCGCCGAAGGCGCGCATCGTGCTGCGCGACGGCGAGCTCACGAACCTGCGCTACAAGTTGCCGGAGTCGAAGGGCCCGCCGCCGAAGTTCGAGCGTTCGCCCTTCGCGTCGCTGTCGCTCACCGACGCCGCCGTGTCGCTCGACATCGACGGCGTGCGCGTAGACTCGGGGTCCGTCGATCTGGACGTCTTCGCGGAGCCGGGGCTCGCCTTCGAGACGGCCCTGCGCATCGGGGAGAGCCGCGTCGTGCGCACCCGCGAGTCGCACACGGGCCCCGCCGTCGATGACGACGTGCTCTGCGAGCTCGACGCGCGCCTCCGGCTCTCGAAGGACGCGGTGCTCGTTCACCGGCTCGGCGTGATCGCGTCGGCCGACGCCGATCCGAAGCCCGGGACGTTCGGCGGCTGCAAGCTCACGACGCCCGACCCGGGGCGGGTCGAGCTCCGTGTGTCGGAGGGGCGCGTCGCTCTCGGGAAGAAATGGAAACCGACGCTCGCCACCGGCCACGTCGTGACGCGCGTGCCGCTCGACATCGCGAATCGGTTCGCCAAGGGGCCCTTCCGCGGCTGGGCCGGCCTCGCCGCCGACGTCCGCTGGGATCCGCACGCCGACCTGCCGGAGCTGCGCGGCAAGATCCGCGGCGAGGGCGTCGAGATGAGCTTCTACAAGTTCTCGCAGGCGTTCGACGGCGATGTGGAGATCAAGAACGGCGAGGTGCGCGTGAAGACGCTGCACGCGACGTACGGGCACGCGAACGTCACCGTCGACGGCCTCACCGTCCGTCCGTTCGCGCCCGGCATCCCGCTCAGGATCAGCCGCGTCGACAGCCGCGGCCTCCACTTCGAGGACCTGATGGAGGCCAACGACGTGACGAAGAACACGATCGTGCAATGGAACCTCGACCGGACGCTCATCACGGATTTCGGCGGCACCATCAATCCGCTCAAGCTCGACGGCGAGGTCCATTCGGACACCACGGGCTTCGAGATCTTCGACCGCGCTTACCACTCGCCCGCGCGGCGTCACATCATCGGCGTGAAGGCGGCCACGGTGTACACGCGGTTCGCCGTGCGCGCGACGGGGCTGCTGTTCACGGGTTCGCGCGTGAATTTCGGACAGAGCGAGCTCATCTCGAACGTCTCCATCGGCTTCGACAACATGATCGATCTCGCCGTCGTGAAGGGGTCCCGCCTCGACCTCTCCGACGCGAGCCCGCTCGTCGACATCCCCATGGACGGAATGGCCGAGGTCGACGTCTCCATGTCGGGCAAGGCGGCCACGTCCGAGCTCATCGGCTCGCTGAAGGTCGACGATCTCCTCTTCGACGGCTTCCCCATCGGCGACATCGACAGCGCGAAGGTGCGCTTCAAGCCGCTGGTGCTCGAGTTCAACGAGGTGCACGGCACGAGCGGCGCGAGCCGCTTCTATGTTCCGAGCTCGCGGCTCGACTTCGACACTGACGCCTCGCTGGTGGTCGACGCCCAGGTGAAGAGCGACCACCTGGAGCTCCGCGACTTCTTCTCCATGTGGCACTTCGACCAGGACCCGCGATTCGACCACTTGACTGGTCGCACATCGGTCGACGCGCGGGTGCAGTACGACATGGGCGGCCGGCGCGACAAGTGCGGCGGCGGTTACCTGCGCGTCGGCGGGCGCCTGCAGGTTGGCTCTGCCGATCTCTTCGAGGAGCACTACGACTCGGGCGACGCGCGCTTCGACTTCCGCTGGGTGGACCCGAAGGCGAGCTACCTCGGCATGCAGCTCGACGTGCCGAGCCTCACCCTGAAGAAGGGCGACGGGATAATTCTCGGCAACATCAAGCTATCGGAGGGCGCCGCGGTGCGCGCACACGTCGTCGCGACGGGCGTGCCGCTGTCGCACCTGGACGCGCTCGGTGCCGTCGGCAAAGGGCTCGACGGCGCCGCGAGCGCCGTCGCGGAGGTCGGTGGCACGCTCGACGCCATGGTCGCCGACGTGGACGCGCGCGTCGGTCCGACGCGACTCGGCCGCGCCATGCTGCCCGGCTCGGAGCTCCGCGTGCACCTCGAGCCGATCGCGCGCCCTGCCCGTCAGATCGGCAAGACTCTGTGCGGGCGTCCGCTGACCGCGCCCTTCGACCAGGCCGCGTACGAAGAGGATCGCTCCGACGGCATCTTCCACGTCACCGGCCAGCTCTTCGGCGGCCAGATCGCGCTGAGCGACGTGCGCCTGACGCGGCAGCGGTCGAAGACGGTACGCGGCGACATCGTCGCGAAGAGCCTCGACCTCGGCGCGCTCGCCGAGCTTTCGCCGGCCGTCGCGCTCGCCGATCGGCGGCTCGAGGGACGTCTCAGCGGCAGCATCTCGCTCGACGAGCTGCCGCTGGATCGCGCCGGCGCGTCCACCGTCGCGCTGCAGCTCACGGAGCTTCGACTCGGACGCGGCGGCGTGCGCGTCGAGCTCACCGAGCCCGCGCGGCTCGCGGCGTCGCATGGCCGCATCGACGTCTCGGGCGTCACGCTGGCCGCCACGGTGCCGACCGGGGAGCGCGCGCTCTTCGACCTGGGCGGCTACGTCGCGGGGATCGGCGCCGCGCCGAAGGTCGACGTGACCCTTGCGCTCCGCAAGACGGACCTCGGTATCTTCGCGCGGCTGCTGCCGCAGGCCGAGCGCGTCGCCGGGACGCTCTCCGGCGCGCTCCACGTGAGCGGCGGCTGGCCGCGGCTCGCGCAGAACGGGCAGTTCAAGCTCGAGCACGGCGAGCTCGCGCTCCGCGGCTCGCCGGTCACGCTCACCGACGTGGACGTCGCGGTGGGCATCGACTCCGACGAGATCCGCATCATCAACGCCAACGCCTCCGTCGGCGGCGGTTCGGTCGACGTGCGCGGGAGCGCGCCGATCCGCGGCCTGTCCGTCAGCGAGGGCCACGCGACGATCACCGCGCGCAACGTGAGCCTCCCCGTGATGGAGGGCGTGCGCTCCGCAGCCGACGCGGACCTCGAGCTCGCGTGGCAGGCGAGCTCGGGCGAGCGACGGTCACTTCCGAAGCTGTCCGGCGACGTCAACCTCACGTCGTTCCGCTACACGCGCAAGGTGACGATGGCCGCCGACATCGACACGCTCACCAAGCGCGGCCACCGCACGCACTTCGAGTCTTACGACCCGGTGGACGACTTCCTGGATCTGGACGTTCGCATCCGGAGCGAGCGCCCGCTCGAGATCAACAACGACCTGATCGAGGCGAAGCTGGACATCGCCGACCCAGGGCTTTCGCTATCGGGTACGAACCAGCGCTTCGGTCTGCGCGGCGAGATCGATCTGGAAAAGGGGGGCCACATCCGCCTCCGGCGCAACGACTTCGAGATCACCCAGGGCCTCGTCCGCTTCGACGACGACGAGCGCATCGCGCCACGCGTCGACGTCACCGCCGTCACCGACTACCACCGCTACGACGACACGCTGACGTCCTCCAGCACGTCCAGCGGGCCTGCGCAGAGCGCCGGGAGCACCAACACCGCCGCGAGCGCCACCGCGGGCGGCCGCTGGCGCATCACGCTCCACGCCTACGGCGATCCCGACACGCTCCGCGTCGATCTCTCGAGCGAGCCGGCGCTCAGCCAGGACGACATCTTCCTGCTGCTCACCCTGGGCCTCACCCGCGCCGAGCTCGACCGCGCCCAGTCCGCGAGCGCCGGCGGGAGCGTCGCCCTCGAAGCCCTCGGCCGCCTCACCGGCGCCGACGAAGCCGTCACCGAGAACATCCCCGTCATCGACGAATTCAAGCTCGGCAGCGCCTACTCATCGCGCACCGGCCGCACAGAGCCCACCGTCACCATCGGCAAGCGCCTCGCCCAGCGCATCCGCGCCTACGTCACCAGCGGCCTCAGCGACCAGCGCGAAGTCCGCTCGAACCTCGAATGGCGCCTCTCGCCCCGTGTGAGCGTCGAGGGTAGCTACGACAACGTCAACGACATCTCGAGCTCGTCACT
>CAYUAW010000055.1:16946-29453 GCA_964442485.1 uncultured Polyangiaceae bacterium | reverse complement strand
ACTGGGCAGGCGATTTTCTCGTCGCCGCGGGCAGTTCAGGTGAAAAGGAAACCTCTCGGCCGTCGACGACGAACGGGCCGAGCGAGCTGGATGGCTTTTTTCGTCGCCGGCGAACGATCCTGGCGCTTTCGCCATGGTTTGCGGGCGCTCTGCGGACGGCACCGAAACCCGGGGATTCTCGAACCATTTTCACACCATCTTCACACCGGATTCATGCCAATCAACATCGCAGCTCGAAACGAGGAGGCCCATCTCGCGAAGCTCAAGACGGACCGCGCCGCGGCGGGCTCGTCCCCCCCCGGGGCGGGGCGAAATACGGAGTCGATCCGGGCGAGCTCTTGGGACTACCGGCTCTTTCCGTCGAAGTGCTGAACGTCGAGCGAGTCGAGATCGACGCCGTCCAGGCACCGCACGTTGACGGAGTTCATCGGCGTGCCGTCGGGCTTCTTCCCCGAGCCGAACGAGGAGATGCCGCAGGTGCTGCAGAACGTGTGATGGATGATCTGCTTGTTGAACTGGTAGTCCGTCAGCGCGTCCCCGCCGGACAGGAGCTTGAAGCGATCGCTCGGCACGAAGGTGAGCACGTGGCCCTTCTTCGAGCAGATGGAGCAGTTGCAATCCATCACGTGCGCGAGATCGGTGGTGACCTCGAAGCGAACCTTCCCGCAGTGGCAGCCGCCCGAGTACGTCTTCATCGTGCTCATGGGCTCGCTAGAGCGCTTCGAGAGAGGGACGTCAAGGCGACGTGAAGCGTCCCGCCAGGTGTCGATTTTTAGCCCCAGGCTCTGGAAAACGTGTGGTGAAGGGGTCGATAGCTTGCCAGCTTTCCGGGGGTATCCTGCGTTCAGGCTGGCTTTCCTGTGGGTATCCTGCGTTCAGCCGTCTCTTTGTTCAGTCTTTCTCGAATCCAATCGCTGACTTCCCTACCGGTAGTGGTTTTTTGTTGTTCTAGCCCAAGGGATTGGGGTAGGAATATCGCTCCCTCTTAGTCTGCCCTGCTCATCGTTGCAGGGTCGGGACAGGGGTCGGGTAGCAGGGCGTTCAGTAAGCGAAGCCGGGCAACCAAGAGAAGCGACGGGTCGAAGTCAGCAGAGTCGAGGCAAGCAGAACCAGAACGGCGCCCCTGCAGTCGGCTGCGATGCGGGGCGCGCCCGGTGAGTCGGACCATGTTCCGACCGGCCTCTCGAGTGAGACCAGCGGTGAAGTGTGAACCCAGGGTGCATTGGTGCACCGGCGGGTGATGCGGGGACGTGTGTCGGTAGGGAAGCGAGGCTAGAGATGGCGCAATCGGAGATCGTGGGACAGATCAGGTCGATGAAGGGTGCTTCGGAGCCTGCAGCCGCCACCAGCGCGGACGAGAAAACGCGCAGCAAGAGCGGCAAGAAGCGCAAGGGCCTTCCACTCGAGCGGCGCTACACGGTCGCGGGGCAGCCTCCCCTCGACGCCGTGGTGTGGGAGCGCCGCCGAAGCGTGATCACGAACCCCGACGGCTCCATCGTCTTCAAGATGGACGGAGCCGAGATCCCCGCCGAGTGGTCCCAGCTCGCGACCGACATCGTGGTGTCGAAGTATTTCCGCAAGGCCGGCATCCACGGCGATCCGACGAAGGGCGAGGGCAGTGTTCGCCAGGTCGTGCACCGCATCGCGCACACCATCCGCACCGCGGGCGAGCAGTTCGGCGGCTACTTCGCCACCAAGAAGGACGCGGACACGTTCGAGGACGAGCTCACCTACCTGCTCGTGAACCAGTTCGGCGCGTTCAACTCCCCGGTGTGGTTCAACTGCGGCCTCTTCCACGAGTACGGCATCGAGGGGTCCGGCGGCAACTGGGCCTGGGACCCGGCCACGGATCAGATCGTCGAGACCGAGAACGCGTATTCGCGTCCCCAGTGCTCCGCGTGCTTCATCCAGGAAGCGCGCGACGACCTGATGTCCATCTACGACCTGATGAAGGCCGAGGCGCGGCTCTTCAAGTACGGCTCCGGTACGGGGACGAACTTCAGCGTCATTCGTGGCAGGCAGGAGAAGCTCTCTGGCGGTGGCACCTCGAGCGGGCTCATGAGCTTCCTCGAGGTGTTCGACAAGGCCGCGGGCTCGACGAAGAGCGGCGGCACGACCCGGCGCGCCGCCAAGATGGTCTGCCTGGACATGGACCACCCGGAGATCGCGGACTTCATCACCTGGAAGGCCCGGGAGGAGAAGAAGGCCCAGCTCCTCATCGGCGCAGGGATGGATGCGGACTTCAACGGCGACGCCTACAAGACCGTCAGCGGGCAGAACTCGAACAACTCCGTCCGCGTCACCGACGACTTCATGAAGGCGGCAATGGCCGGTGGTCAGTGGGAGACGCGTGCCCGCACGACCAACGAGGTAGTCGACACGTACAAGGCCTCGGACCTCTGGAACATGGTGGCAGACGCCGCGTGGCGCTGCGCCGACCCGGGCGTGCAGTACGACAGCACCATCAATCGCTGGCACACCTGCCCGAACACGGCGCGCATCAATGCGTCGAATCCGTGCTCCGAGTACATGTTCCTCGACAATTCGGCGTGCAATCTGGCCTCATTGAATCTCACGAAGTTCCTCGGCGCCGACGGCACCTTCGACGTGGAGGGGTACCGGCACTCGGTGGCGATCTTCCTCCTCGCGCAGGAGATCCTGGTCGATCTGTCGGCGTATCCCACCGCGCCCATCGGGAAGAACTCGCACGACTACCGTCCGCTCGGGCTGGGCTACGCGAACCTCGGCACGCTCCTCATGCTGCTCGGCATCCCCTACGACTCGGAGAAGGGGCGAGCCGTCGCCGGCGCGCTCACGGCCATCCTCTGCGGCCACGCTTACCGCACCAGCGCGCTCATCGCCGCGTCGAAGGGTCCGTTCGCCGGCTATGCGAAGAACCGCGAGCCGATGCTCCGCGTGATGCGCATGCACCGCGAGGCGGCCTATGCCATTCACCGCGACAACTGCCCCGACGCCCTGTGGCGCGCGGCGGTCGAGGACTGGAACGACGTGGTTCACCTCGGTGAGGCGCACGGCTTTCGCAATGCACAGGCCACGGTGCTGGCGCCCACCGGCACGATCGGCCTGCTCATGGACTGCGACACGACCGGCATCGAGCCGGACTTCGCGCTCGTGAAGTTCAAGAAGCTCGCCGGCGGCGGCTACTTCAAGATCGTCAATCAGTCCGTGCCGAACGCCCTGCGCAAGCTCGGCTACTCGGAGGTCGAGGTCCAGGAGATCGTCGCCTACGTCTCTGGCACGAACACCCTCCTCGGGGCACCGCACGTCAATCGCTCGAGCCTCAAGGCGGCCGGCCTCGTCGACGATGATCTCGACAAGATCGAGGACGCCCTCCCCGGCGTGTTCGATCTGCACCTGGCCTTCGCGCCGTGGGTGCTCGGCAAGGAGTCCTACGAGCGCCTCGGGATCGACGCCGCGGTCATGTCGAAGCCAGGCTTCTCGCTGCTCCGGCACCTCGGTTTTCCAGCGGAGCACGTGGACGAGGCGAACGACGTCATCATCGGCCGGATGACGGTCGAGGGCGCGCCCTACCTGCGCGACGAGCACTACCCGGTGTTCGATTGCGCCAACCGATGTGGCCGCACGGGCAAGCGGTTCCTCGCGCCGATGTCCCACGTGCGCATGATGGCCGCGGCTCAGCCGTTCCTCTCGGGCGCCATCAGCAAGACGGTCAACCTGCCGAGCGAATCTACCGTCGACGAGGTGCGCCAGATCTACGAAGAAGGCTGGCGTCTCGGCCTGAAGGCCGTCGCGCTATATCGCGACGGCTGCAAGGCATCGCAGCCGCTGAGCACGTCGAGCGGCGACAGCATCCCGCCGGAAGAGGAAGAGCCGGTGAAGGCGCTGGAGAAGAAGGCCTCTGCCACCTCGGTGCGGCCGGTCGGTTCCAGGGTGCGTCTGCCAACGAAGCGCCACGGCTTCACCCAGGAGGCGCGCGTCGGGGGCCACAAGGTGTTCCTTCGCACGGGCGAGTACGACGACGGGACGCTCGGCGAGATCTTCATCGACATGCACAAGGAGGGCGCCGCCTTCCGCTCTCTGATGAACTGCTTTGCGATGGCGGTGTCCATCGGTCTGCAGTACGGCGTGCCGCTCGAGACATACGTGGAGCAGTACACCTTCACGAAGTTCGAGCCGCACGGCGTGGTCCAGGGTCACCCGAACCTGAAGTTCGCGACGTCGATCGTCGACTACATCTTCCGGGTGCTCGGCGTGGAATACCTGAAGCGATACGATTTCGCCCAGGTGCAGCCCACCGACACGCCGGCAATCGAGGATCCGACCACGCCCCGCTTCGAAGAAGCCGAGGTTGCGCAGGCACCAGCGCTCCCTCTTCCCCCCGTCGAGGCACAGCGCAGCGCTGCCACCGCCAAGCGCGGCGCACTGGATGCGCAGCTCGAAGAGATGATGGGCGACGCTCCGTTCTGCGACGGGTGCGGTCACATCACCGTCCGCAACGGCGCCTGCTACAAGTGCCTGAACTGCGGCAATTCGATGGGCTGCAGCTGAGGGCCTGAGGGCCACTTGCATCGAATGAAGAATAGGGTGCTCCTGGCGAGCGTCTTCGTGGCGCTCGCCGGATGTCAGAAGAAGGACGATCTGCCGAAGGCCGCCCCCTCCGTCACCGCGCCACCGCCAGCGGTCAGCATCGCGCCCATCAAGGAGCCGGAGGCGGAAGGCTCGGCGGCCGCGTCCGGCGCGGGCAGCGCAGCGACGCCGCCCGCCGAGTCGGCTCCCGCGACGACCGCGGAAGCCACCCCGAAGAAGCACGAGTCGGGCGGCAGCGTTCAAGCCTGCTGCACGGCTCTCGCAGAAGCAGCCAAGAAGACCAGCAAGCCGAAAGAGCAGCAGCGCTACGGCTCGGCCGCCTCGGTCTGCGCGGGCCTCGAGAAGGCGCTGAAGTCGGGGAAGGCCAATCTGGCCGCCACGAAGGTCACGTTGAGAGCGCAGCTCGCAGGTGTCCCCGTTCCGAACGGCTGCTGATTGCCCCGGCGCCCTCGCGACACCGCGACGTTCGGGGGGCGCGCCGTCCCGACCGGCCTTCCCTCTTGTCAAAGGCCCGACGGGTGGGCGAGTCTTGCGGGGATGTCACGAAACAATCTCGGGTCGATGGTTCCGGCGCTGCTCCTCCTCGCCACTCCCCTCGTGACCGGCTGCAAGAAGGAAGAGCCGCCGCCGCCCTTGCCCACGGCCGCACCGGTGGCGACCCCGGTGGCCGCTCCGCTACAGCTCAAGCCCATCGACGCCGGTATGCCGGCACCCTCGGCGAGTGCTGCAACACCGAAGCCGCACGGCGGCGGCTCGGGCGGTGGCGGGCTGAGCGCCTGTTGCAGCGCGCTGCAGCAGAATTCGGCGAGCGCTCCGGAGCCGACCAAGACGTACATGCAGCAGGCCGCGGCGGTCTGCAAAGCTGCCGTCGCGGGTGGCAACACGTCCGGTGTCGCTGCGACCGTCTCTGCGATGCTGAGGGGCGCCGGCATGCCCTCCGCGTGCAAGTAGCCGCGGCGGACGTAACGGGCGGGCGCGACTACGCTCTGCCTGGTCTGACGTACTAAGCGACTTGCCTCGATCGCTCGCTTCGAAGGCGGACGAGAACGGATCTTGCACGCCCCGCACGCATGCCGAGCCGCGCGATGTGGAAGGGCGTGCTGCGATTGGGAAAGCTGAGTGTCGCGACGACCTTGCACGCGGCCGTCGAGGACCGAGCCGTGCATTTTCACCTGCTGCACGACGACGACCAGGTGCGCGTCCGGCAGCGGCTGGTGAATCCTGCCACGGGCGAGACACAGAGCGACGGCGACGTGCACCGCGGATACGAGGTCGAGCGCGGCACCTATGTCCTTTTCACGGATGCCGAACTGTCGTCGCTCGAACCGGAGGCGTCCCGGGACATTCGGTTGCATAGCTTCGTGCCGCAAAAAGCGCTCGGCGCGGTCTGGTACGAACGGCCGTACTACCTGGCGCCGGATGGGCAGGCAGACGCCTACTTTGCGCTGGCCGAGGCCTTGAAGAACCGGGGGCTCGCCGGCATCGCGCACTGGGTGATGCGCAAGAAGCAGTACCACGGCGCCGTGCTCCCGCACGGCGATCACCTCGCAATGGTGACCCTGCGTCCGCTCGACGAGGTACTGAAGCCCCCGAAGGTCGAGCCGCTGCACCGCGCCGCGGACGCGCGCGAGCTCTCGATGGCCGAGCAGCTGGTCTCGGCTTTGAGCGGCAAGTTCGACCCCACCGAGTTCAGCGATGAGCACCGTGCGCGGGTCAGTGCGCTCATCGAGGCGAAGGCCCGCGGCAAGAAGCCGAAGGCCGCGAAGCCGTCGCGAAGGCCTGCACCGAAGTCGCTTTCCGCGGCGCTCGCTGCCAGCTTGAAGACCATCCACAAGGAGCAGAAGAGTGCCTGACAAGTCGACGAAGGACGCGCGATCCGAGGAGGGGCGAGGCGGTCGTCCGTTCTGGTCCGGGCTGCTCACCTTCGGGCTCGTGAGCATCCCGGTCGATCTCTACCCGGCGACGCGTGCCGGCGGCGCGCCGCTCCGGCTCCTCTCCGAGGACGGCACACCGCTCGAGCGCCACTACTACTGCCCGGAAGAGGACGTCGACGTGCCGGCGGAGCACCTCGTGCGTGGATACGAGCTCGACGACGGTCGCTACGTCACGGTGACCGACGAGGAGCTCGCGTCCGTCGATCCGAAGAAGAGCCGTGAAATCGATCTGCGCCTCTTCGTGGAACGGGGCGAGCTCGCGCCGCTCTACTTCGAACACGCCTACTTTCTTGCTCCGGGCGAGGATTCGGGGAAAGCCTATCGCCTCCTCGCGAGCATCATGGAGCGCACGGGGCGCGCGGGAGTGGCGACGTTCGTCATGCGCGACCAGGAGTACCTCGTCGCGATCCTCGCAGAGGGGGGTCTGCTTCGAGCCGAGACGTTGCGCTTCCACGACGAGGTGCGATCGACGAAATCCGTCGGGCTCCCGGGCGTCAAGGAACCACCGGCCGCCCTGGTGAAGAAGTTCGAGCATGCGATCGCCGAGCTCGAGACGGAGCACCTGCCCACGGCCGAGCTGACGGACGACCACGCCGACCAGCTGAAGGCACTAGCCGAGAAGAAGCACTCACGCGGCAAGGACGTGATACGCGGCAAGGCCCCCGCTGCGGAGGCCGAGGGCGCCGATGTCATCGACCTGATGGCGGCCCTGAAGCGAAGCCTGAACGGCCACGGAGGTGCCCGCGGGCGCGGCAAGGCTTCGGCTTCGAAGTCCGTGACGCCGAAGCGACGGCACGACGCGGCCGCCCCCGTCGCTCCACGGCGGAAGGCTCGGACCCGGAGCGCTCATCGCGCGGCCCGCCGCTGAACGTACGCGCTATCCCGTCGCGACACGCCAGGCTGGCACAATTGTGACGAGCGTCGCGGCGGTGCCGCGAGTTGCCCGTCGCGCGGCGCCGTGCAACTCTTTGCCGACATGAAGTGGACGGCGTTCCTCGTCTTGCTCTGCTCCGCGTGTTCCTCGGATGGGGCGACGTATCCCTCCTCGCCGAGCGTGACCACGCCCGTCACCGGAGCGAAGGACGCCGGCATCAAGGACGCAGCGCCTTCCGGTAAAGGCGGTTCCTCGAGCACCGCACCGCCGAGCGGCGGCTGCGACGTCACGCCCGTCACGAAGTGCCCGAGCCCCAAGCCGAGCTACAAGAACGACGTTATCCCCATCCTGCAGGCGAGGTGCTACGGCTGTCACTCGAACGTGGACGGCAGCGGGCCCTGGCCGCTCACGACGCTCGTCGACATTCAGGACTGGAAGACGCAGTTCATCCAGGACGTGACGAGCTGCGCGATGCCTCCCCTCGATGCTGGCGCAAAGCTCTCCTCCGACGACGCCAAGACGCTTCTCGGCTGGCTCGTCTGCGGCGCGCCCGGCAACTGACCGCGAGTCGCGAGCGCCCGCGAGCAGTTGCGCTCGGCGCCCGTGCGCGCCTCGCGGCTCTTCCTTTGCGCAGCGCACGCGTCAGCGTGCGTGACGGAAATGGTCGAACCCGTCAGCGCCGAGGTCGTGACGACCGCCGTCGGCCCCCTCGAGGACGGCGCCGCTTCCGCGCTCGACGCGACCGATGTTCCGGATGCCGCGCGGACGCGCACCCTTCGGCCCGGTGGCGACGAGCGCATAGTCTTCGCCGCCACCGAGCGCGAGCTGGAGCGGCGATTCACCGAGAACGTCGCACGCGACGATGAGCTCGGTGCGGAGCACACGGAGAAGCCTTGCTTCCTCCAGGACGACCTGCACGCGGCTCTGCGCGGCGATGTGCCCTGCATCCGCGCCGAGACCGTCCGAAACGTCGATCGCGGCGTGCGCGTACTTCGCGAGCGTCCGGCCTTCACGGACACGAGCCACGGGCCTTCGCCAGGCGGCGATACAGACATCGACGGCACGCCGCGCTGCGCGAGAGAGTCGTCGGCTCGGGAGCCGACGTTCGAGGCAGCGAAGGCCGGCGCCCGCAAGGCCGAGATCGCCGACGAGCCAGACTTCGTCGCCGTGCCGCGCCCCGGCGCGCGTGATGGGGCGGCCCACCGAGCCGAGCACCGTCGTCGTCACACTGAGCTCGCCGCCGCGCGAGAGGTTTCCTCCGACAACGGGACAGCACAGCTCCGACGACGCCTGCGCCTGTCCGCCGACCAGCTCGAGCAAGGCTTCGTCGTCGAATCCAGCCGGCACGATCACGCTGGAAAGCGCCGCGACCGGACGCGCGCCCATCGCCGCGATGTCGCTCACCGCAGCGTGAAACGAGCGTGCACCTACGTCCGCCGCGGTTAGCCATCGCAGATCGAAGTGGACGCCCGCGACGGAAGTGTCGACCGTCCAGACGTGCGCATGCCTGAACGGGGCGAGCACCGCGGCGTCGTCGCCGATGCCGAGCCGCACGGTGCTCGGGCGAGAACCCCGCGCCGCAAAGACGGTTGTCAGCCGCTCGATGAGCTCCCATTCCGACCGCGGCCGGCGCTTCACGCGGCCACGGTAAGACGTCAGAAGCCGCTAGTCGATGGGCTCCATGCCGCGCATGGTCAGCACCTTGTTGACGAGCGCCTTGTCGTACGTTCCACGCGAGAGACCCTTCACGACCTTGCGAAGGAGCTTCTCCCACTCGTCGCGCTCGGCCTGAGAAAGCTTCACCAGGGTCATCTTTTGCCCGATGCGCACGTACGCTTCCTCGTCGAGCTTGCGGATCCTGCCTTGCTGACTCTCGCTCGCACGCTTCTGAAGCTCGTCCCAGGTCGCCTTCATGTCCGCGGGCAGTGACTCGAGCGCACCAGTCTTGAAGATCAGCCCGCCGACGGCGCACACGATGACCTGGTCGTTCACGTGATCGAGGTACGGTGTCCACTGGAGCTGCTCGGCGGCGAGCGCTGGCGCCGCGATCACGTTCACGTTCCCGGAGCGGAGCATCGGGAGCATCTCCATCGCATCCACCGGCACCGGGACGATATTGCCGATGGTCGCGTACAGCGCGGGGCCCGTCGGCTCGTTGCGCCACACGGCCGGGCGCTTGTTTTTCACGTCCTCGGGGCGATGGATCTCGAAGCCCTTGGTGAACTGACGCACGAGGCCCACGTCACCCCAGCCGACGATGTTGAAGCCCGCCGCCTTGATCCCGGCGTCCAGCGTCGGCTGGATCTGGGCCCTTACTTTGTCGAGCTGTTCCCAGGACGTGAGGACGCCCGGCAGCTGCAGCACCAGCACGTTCTTGTAGATCAGCGAGAGCCCGACGGCGGTGATGGCCGCACCGTCGAGCTGCCCCGTCTTGATCTTGCTGACCATGGCGTCCTCGTTGCCCTGGACGCCGTTGAAATAGATCTGAAGCTCGAGCTTGCCGTCCGTCTTCTTCTCGATGGCCTTCTGCCAGGCGCCGTACACCTTGCCCCAGGACGAGGCCTTCGGCGCGATGGTGGCGATCCTGAGAGTGTGATCGGCAGCGGAGGCGCCCACGGCGACGGTCAAACAGAAGCCGACAGTGAGCGCTGTGCCGAGGCGGTGATTGAGCTTCATGGCGAGGTGGATGCTGCCCGGTCCGTCAGGGGTTGTCGAGGAATATGTGACGCAGGCGTCACCAATTCATGGACGGGCCGACGCACGCTCCGACGGACGTTTTTCGAGGCGAATTCATTCACGCCTTCGCGTGGCCACCGCTCCACTGCACTGGAGTGGCCGGCTGCTCGAGCCGCGGTCGGAAGAGTTTCGGGTGACGCGGGGCGCGTTACTTGTCGCGAAGCGGCACGGTGAGGACGGGGACCCTGGCGCCCCGGACGACGCGTTCCGCCACGCTACCGAGAAGAAGATGCTCGATTCCGGTGTGACCGTGCGTCCCCATCACGATCATGTCGGCGCCGATGTCCGACGCACAGCGCAATATCTCCACGTGAGGGACCCCTTCCTTCAGGGAACCCGTGAGCTCCGAGGAGTAATCACGCTTCACCCGCGTCATGAGCTCCTCGAAGACCCGCTGACTCTCGTCGCGGAACTGAGCGAAGACCACGGGGCCGGGGAGCAGCGGCGGCGCTGCGTATGCGGTGATGGGGTAAACGTGGACGAGGTGCACCTTTGCCCCGAGGCCCTTGGCGAGCTCGACGGCGTAGGCCAATGCCTTCTCCGAATGCTCGGAGAAATCGATCGGTACGAGAACTCTCGATACGGTGGGCATGGCGGTGAAGGGAGCAAGGTTCATGCCCTTCACACTCCGCTCGTCGGCAAATCCGGGAAGGCATCGGCAACATCGGCGCTGACGATCTTGCCGCCGCGGATGTTGAGCGACGCCGCACGGCCCGCATCGAGGGAAAGGAAGGCTTCCGGACCGAGCTTCGCGAGCTGACGCACGTACGGCAAGGTCGCGTTGCAGAGGGCCTGCGTGCTGGTCCGTCCGACCGCGCCCGGCATGTTCCCCACGCAGTAGTGAACGACGTCGTGCACCAGGTAGATGGGGTCCCGGTGCGTCGTCGGACGCGACGTTTCGACCGAACCGCCCTGGTCGATCGAGACGTCGACGATGACGGCCCCCGCCTTCATTCGTCGGACGAGATCCTCGGTGACCAGGCGAGGCGCGCGCCTCCCACGGACCAGCACCGCGCCGATGACCAGATCCGCCTGCACGACGTAGGCGTCCACGGAGTGCGGATCGGAATAGATGGTCGTCACGTTCGCCGGCATCGACTCGGAGAGCTGGCGCAAGCGATCGAGGTTCGTGTCCATGATCGTGACGTTCGCGCCGAGGCCCGCTGCGACCCGCGCAGCGTTTGCACCGACCACGCCGCCGCCGAGCACCACGACGTTCGCGGGCTCGACACCGGGGACGCCCCCGAGCAGGATCCCTCGGCCGCGCATGGGCTTCTCCAGGTGCTTCGCACCTTCCTGGATGGACATGCGGCCCGCCACTTCGCTCATCGGTGTCAGCAGGGGAAGCTTGCCCGACGCATCGGCCAGCGTTTCATAAGCAATCGCCGTGTAGCCGGCTGCGAGCGACCGCGACGTGAGGTCGTGTGACGCCGCGAAGTGGAAATAGCCGAACACCGTGTGCTGCGGTCCGAGCTTCTCGAGCTCTGGACCTTGGGGTTCCTTCACTTTCACGATGAGCTCGGCCTCGCCGAAGATGCTCGCCGGGCCATCGACGACGCGAGCGCCCGCACGCTCGTACTCCTCGTCCGCGTACCCGCTCCCTCGTCCGGCACCGCGCTCGATGAGCACGGTATGACCGTCCCGAACGAGCAGCTCCGCCCCCACCGGACGGAGCGCGACCCGGTACTCGTCATCCTTGATCTCGTACGGAACGCCGACCTTCATCGCGCATGCCTCCATTGAAGCCCGTCAAATCATTCGATTTTAGCGCGTCCTCACGGCGTTCGCGAAGGGGCGGCACGCAAAAACTTCGGGATGAACGCAAAAAGGGCGAACTTCGCTCTCGAGGAGCGAGCCCCCGGAAAACTTTTCGCGCCGTGGCGCTTCGACTCACCGCGGGGAGAGCGCGCTGCAACTCGATCAGCCTTCGCGCGTGTTGGCGCGGATGTTGCTGCGACTCTCCACCATGAACCCCAGGAAGATCCTCGTACCAGTCGACTACTCGCCGTCGTCGAGGCTCGCTCTCGAGTGGGCTCTTTCTCTCTCGGACAGGCTCGGCTCCAGCGTTCACGTTCTGCACACCTGGGAGGTGCCGGCCTATCTTCGTCCGGACCTGACGGTCTGGTCCGGCGAGGTCAGCGAGACGCTCGCCGACCATACGCGCTTGGAAGCAGAGAAGGGCATGCGCGAATTCCTCGCCGACGTGAAGGCGACCGAGCGCGCGACCGTCACGAGCCAGGTCGTGAGCGGCCCTCCCTACGCGACGATCCTCGCAAAGGCGAAGGAAGGCGGCTTCGATATGATCGCGATGGGGACGCACGGCCGCGGCGGCGTCGCGCATCTGTTCCTCGGCAGCGTCGCGGAGAGGGTCGTGCGGCACTCGGCTTGTCCGGT
>CAYUAW010000055.1:0-16846 GCA_964442485.1 uncultured Polyangiaceae bacterium | reverse complement strand
GTCTTCTCCGGTCGGGGCGGGGAGATTCGAACTCCCGACCTCACGGACCCGAACCGTGCGCGCTACCAAACTGCGCTACGCCCCGGAGGCATTTGTCGTCGCGTTAGGGCGCGGGAGGATGGGCTTTGGCGCGCCTCGTGTCAAGGGCTGTGGTAGTGCATCGCTCCGGCTGTACGATCCGCACGGCTAGCCGCTTTGCCTTTGCCAAGCGCGCCCCTCGCATCCCACAAACTTCACGAAAATGGCCCTCGTAACGGACTACCTCGTGCTCGGCAGCGGAGTCGCCGGGCTGTCCTTCGCTCTCACGGCCGCGCGCCACGGTGAGGTCACGATCGTCACGAAGCGCAATCGCGACGACTCCGCGACGCAGTGGGCCCAGGGCGGCGTGGCGGCCGTCCTGTCGCCGGACGACTCGTTCGCGGCCCACGCCGCCGACACCCGGGAAGCAGGGGCCGGCCTCTGCCACGACGTCGTCGTCGACCTGTGCGTGCGGGAGGCGCCGGATTCCATCCGCTGGCTGATGGATCTCGGCGCCGAATTCTCCCGCGGCGAGGAGGGCGTGCTGGATCTGGCTCGTGAGGGCGGTCACACCGCGCGCCGCGTCGTCCACGCCGGCGACATCACCGGGCGGGAGATACAGCGCGTGCTCGCCGCCGCCGTCGTGAAGCATCCGAACATCCGGGTGCTCGACTGGCACATGGGGGTCGACCTCATCACACTGAGCAAGTTCGGCGGCCCGGACTACTGCGTGGGCGCCTACGTTCTGGACGAGCGCGACGGCGACGTCACGACGGTGCTCGCGAAGGCGACGGTGCTCGCCACGGGCGGCGCGGGCAAGGTGTACCTCTACACGACCAACCCGGACGTCGCGACCGGGGACGGCGTCGCGATGGCGTACCGGGCAGGCGCGGAGATCGCGAACATGGAATTCTACCAGTTCCATCCGACGTGCCTCTACCACCCGATGGCGAAGAATTTCCTCATCAGCGAGGCGCTTCGCGGCGAGGGTGCGGTGCTCCGCCTGCCGACGGGCGAGCCCTTCATGTTACGCCATCACGAGATGGGCGACCTCGCTCCGCGCGACGTCGTCGCGCGCGCGATGGACTACGAGATGAAGCGCACCGGCTCCGACAACTTGCTCCTCGACATCACCGGGAAGAGCCCGGAGTTCGTCCGCGAGCGCTTCCCGAACATCTACAGCGAGTGTCTGGCCTTCGGCATCGACGTGACGAAGGAGCCCATCCCGGTCGTCCCTGCGGCGCACTACATGTGCGGCGGCGTGACGAGCGATCTGCACGGTCGCACGAGCTTGCCGGGGCTCTGGGTCGCCGGTGAGACGGCGTGCACTGGCCTGCACGGCGCGAACCGCCTAGCATCGAACTCGCTCCTCGAGGGCCTCGTCTTCGGGCGGCGCGCCGCGCTGAAGATCGCGCAGGAGAGCACTCGCGAGCCATGGCCGGTGCCCGAGGTTCCCGACTGGGCGACGGGGTCCGCAGTGCCGAGCGACGAGGCCGTCGTCGTCGCGCACAACTGGGACGAGATACGGCGTCTGATGTGGAACTACGTCGGCATCGTGCGGAGCACCGCACGGCTACGGCGGGCTGCACGCCGCGCCGCACTCCTCGAAGAAGAGATCCGCGAGTACTACTGGAAGCATCTCGTGAATCGCGACCTGCTGGAGCTCAGGAACATCGCGACGGTGGCGGAGCTCATCATCGCGTCCGCGGCCAGCCGTCACGAGAGCCGCGGGCTTCATTTCACGATCGACTACCCCGCGCTCGACGAGCGCTGTCTATCGGACACCGTGGCGAAGCGCGGGGTATTGCCTCACCTGCGGCGGCCGTGAACAAGCGTCCTCCGCTCAGCTATCCGCTCGCCTTCGGGTGGACGCTCGGCACCGCGTCGTGCCTGTTCTGGCTGGTCCAGCTCAGCGTGTCCATCAGACCGGGGGCCGCCACGGACGTCGTGCAGCTGGGCGCCATCGAGGCGCTCGTCTTCGTGCTCGGCATGCTCGGCGTGCTGTCGCTTCACGGCAGGGACGCACCACTCTTCGCCTCGCTCGGCGTGCGGCCCACACACCCCGCACTTCCCGTCCTCGGGCTCACGCTGGGGCTCGTCGCGCATTTCCCGGCGGAGACCATCGATGTCCTCGTCGAGCGCCACCTCCCCGGGTCTTCGGAGGATCTCGCTGCAGAGGCCACCTTGCTGGCCGCAAGCTCTCCGCTCCGCCTGATGGTGGTACTCGTCATCATCGCGTGCGTGGGCCCCCTGGTCGAAGAGCTCTTCTTCCGCGGCGCCCTCTACGGCGCGCTCCGGCAGGGACACGGAGCGCTCGGCGCCGCGACTGCCACCGGGCTCTGCTTCGTCATGGGGCACCTGAACTACCGGAAGTGGCCCGCGCTCGTCGTCGTCGCTCTCGTGATGACGCACCTGCGCGTGGTCAGCGGCTCGCTCTTGCCGTCGCTCGCGATGCACGTGGCCTTCAATGCCGTGACCGTCCTCGCCTTCTTCACCGGGCAGATCGCGTTCGATCGCCCGCCTTCTCTCTCGCTCTGGCCGGCACTCGCCGGCGCGGGCGCCACCCTCCTCCTGATGTTCGCTGTACAGTTCGTCGCGACGCGCGCGGAGGACGCGCGCCGCGGCAGGGCGGAGGACGCAGGATGAGCCCGAAGATCGCGCTCTGTCTCCCCGGCGGCGGCGTCACCGGCGCCATGTACCAGATCGGCGCCCTCGCTGCGCTGGAGGACGTCGTGGAGGGCTTCCAGGTGAACGACCTGTCGCTCTACGTCGGCACCTCCAGCGGCGCGAGCGTCGCCGCCGCGCTCGCCGGCGGCATTCCCATACAGCGGATGTACCGCGCGCTGCTGGATCCCGCGGACACGTTCTTTCCACTCGAACGCCGCGATCTCCTCCGGATGGATCTCGGCGAGTGGGGGCGTGCCGTGGGAACGATCTTCGGCGCCGTCCGGCACGGCGGGGCCTCGGTGCTCACGCGCAAGCCGTCCTCTCCGCAGGAGCTCTGGGAGGAGCTCGACAGGTTGTATGATTCGCTGCCGACCGGCTTCTTCAAGCTCGACGGCTACGAGCGCTTCCTGGAGGATTTCTTCGCGCGCAGGGGCGTGCCCAACAACTTCCGCGCCATGCCGCACAGGCTGCTCATCATGGCGCACGATCTCGACAGCGGAGAGCCGGTGTTCTTCGGCAACCCCGGCGCCGACCACGTCCCGGTATCACGCGCGTGCATCGCATCGACGGCGTTGCCGCCGTTCTTCTCGCCGGTCCGCATCAGAGACCGCTTTTACATCGACGCCGCCGCGGCACAGGTGGCGCACGTCGACGCCGCCGTGGACGCAGGTTCCGACGTCCTCATCGTCGTGAACCCGATGGTTCCCGTGCGCGCAGAACAGGTACCCACGGGTCACGGGCATCGACCGAGCGTCCGTGACAAGGGCTACCTGTGGGTCGCCAATCAGGCCATCCGGATCGGCATGCACACCATGCTGCGGGAGGCGGTCGCGCGCATTCGCGCGGAGAAGCGGGCCGACGTCATCCTCATCGAGCCGGACCCGACCGATGGCATCCTGTTCATGTTCAGTCCGGCGAGCTTCACCGGCCGACGAAAGATGCTCGAGTACGCCTACCGCGCCACGCGTGATCGGATGCTCGCGATGCTCTCCAGCGGCGACGACACGGTGATGCGTGCGGGCTTCTCCAGCCGGGCGCCTTCCACGTTCCCATGAGGTGGCTTCTCGGCGCGTGCGTCCTTTCCGCGCTGCTCGTGGGCGGCTGCCACGACGACTACCGCATCGGCGAGTTCGTGTGGGTGGACTGGGACGGTCGCGACTACCCCGCGTACGTCATCGACCGGAAGAGCAGCACCAAGTACCGCGTGCATTTCGATGGATACGACACGCGCTGGGACGAGGACGTCACCGTCGATCGCGTCAAGGGCCGCATCAAGGGACCGGCGACCGTCCCGCCTCCGCCGGAGCGCGTCGCGCGCGCCATGGGAATCAGCCCGACTCCGAGCGCGTCGGCGGCGGTGCTGAGCAGCTTCGCGGTGGGTGACCGCGTCCGGGTGCGCTGGCGCGAGTCCGTGTACACCGGCGTGATCACGGCGCTCGAGGGCCGCTCGAAGATCCACGTCCACTACGAGGGCTACGGGCCCGAGTGGGACGAGGTCGTGAGCGAGGATCGCATCATCGGCAAGCGCTGAGCCGCGAGCGGCTCCCCGACCGACAATGCGTCTGGCCGGATCGCGCATCCGTAAGTGGAGAACGGGCCCAAAGCTTGGCCCAGTCCCTGCCCCTCTTTTATTCGGATGCTTTGGCTCGACGGAACCTTCCGACCGCGGAAAGGATTGCCATGGACCATCGACGCATGTTCACGCGGGCGCTGCTCGCGAGCGTACTGGGCGCCGCCTCGACGGTTTTCGCCGCGGAGGCGCACCCCTCCATCGTCGTGGGCGAGGTCAGTGCGCGCGCGTCGGACGCCGACGTCGCGACGCTCGACCTGTTTCGCTGGCTCGTCGAGAAAGAGATCGGTCACCTCGAGCTCGACCACGCAGCGAAGCCAGAGAGCTACGTGTTCTCGGCGTCACTCGTCCGGCTCGACGCCCGGGCCTCGCACGACGGCTCGAGCGCGATCTGCGTCGTCTCCGGCGCGCTCCGTCGCGCGAACAGCGGCACGATCGTCGCCGTGATGCATGGCACGGGCTCCGTCGACGGCGAGCGCGGAGCCCTGCCCGGGACGCGTGTGCGCGCCCTCGAGGTCGCCGTTCACGGCGCAGTGCGACACTTGCCCGAAGCGCTCTGACGGCGGCCGGGGCTAGGTCGCTTCTGCAACGGCTTCGGGCTCGGGCGCGCGCCGTGAGGTACCGGGCAAGATCTCTGCGAGGCGCCCGAGCAGCGCCTGCGCAGACGCCTTGTCCACGGCGGAGAACGTCGTCGAGCGAGCCTCGTGTTCGAGCCGATACCGCTCGTCCGCAGGAATCAGGTCCGCCTTGCTGTACACACGAAGGCGAGGGATGCGATCCAGCTCGAGCTTCTCGAGCAGCCGCTCGGTGGTCTCGACGTGGTCCTCCCGCTCTCCGCTCGAGCCGTCGACGACCTCGAGCAGCAGGTCGGCGTCGGCGATCTCCTCGAAGGTCGCCCTGAAGGCGGCGAAGAGATCCTTCGGCATGTCACGGATGAACCCGACCGTGTCGGTGAGCACCACGAACTCGCCGGTCGGCAGGCGTAGCCGGCGCGCGCGCGTGTCGAGCGTCGCGAAGAGCTTGTCCTCGGCGAGAACCCCCGCGCCCGTGAGCGCGTTGAGCAGGGTGCTCTTGCCGGCGTTGGTGTAGCCGACGAGCGCGACCACGGGCACGTTGCTCGAGACACGACGCCTTCGCTGCTCGTTTCGCTTCTTCGAGAGCTGCTTCAGCTCACGCTCCAGCCGCGTCACGCGGTCGCGCGCGCGGCGGCGCCCGATCTCGAGCTTCGTTTCGCCTGGACCCCTGCCGCCGATGCCGCCGGTGAGACGGCTCAGAGAATCGTCTCGAGTACCGAGGCGGGGCAGCGCGTACTTCAGCTGCGCGAGCTCCACCTGCAGCTTGCCGTCCGAGCTCTGGGCGTGCTGCGCGAAGATGTCCAGGATGAGCTGGGTGCGATCGAGGACCTTCAGATCCGTGTGGGCCGCTATCCCACTCGCCTGCGACGGGCTGAGCTCCTGGTCGAAGATGAGCGTCTCGGCGTCCAGATCGATGGCGCGAAGGATCACTTCCTCGAGCTTGCCGCGACCGAGGACGAACTTCGCGTCCACCTGGTCGCGCAGCTGGACGACGGTGTCGGCGATCTCGACGCCGGCCGTGCGAGCCAGCGCCTGGAGCTCGGCGAGGCCGGAACGCGCGCGTTCCGCCGCGCCCTGCGTCCTGCGGCTCCCCACGTGGACGAGGATGGCTCGGCCGTCCTTCGCGACCTCCCGGGTGCGGCCACGGCGGGCGAACTCTTGCTCGAGCGACGCGATGAGCTCGGCGAAATGCGGCTCGGGCTGGCCGTAGGGAGACGGACCGGTGATGCGATACGGAAGCTCGTCCTGTGCGGCGGGGACGTTGTACGCCCACGACTGCCAGCGCGGCTCCCCCTCCTCGTCGAGGACGATTGCCGCGACGAGATCGAGCCGCAAGCGCGTCAGATCCGTGAGATCGTCGCGGGAGAGCGGCTCCCCGTAGAGATGCGTGTGCACGAGGCGCAGCGCGCGAAAGCGCCCCTCTGCCGCACGCAGACGGCCGATGTCCGGGAGCATCAGCCCCGTCGCGGTCCCGACGACCACGTATTCGACGGCGCCGGAACGGTGCACCAGAGCCCCCACCTGACGCTTCGTTTCCCGCGACGCCTCCGCGAGGGACTTCACGAGCTCCGGCGTCGTGATCCGGTCCGCCGGGACGCGCCTTCGATAAATGCGCTCCAGCGTGTGGTGAGCTTGCGGGCCGAGGCCCGAAACGTTTCCGTAGATCTCCGGCATTCCGGGGGTTTGACTTCAGTAAGAATAGCCACACGACGCGCGTCTCGCAAGGCGAGATGCGCTCTCCCACTGTGGCGCCGGATGGTGTACTCCCGCCCGCACATGGGACGTTTCACGGAGCTCGACCTCGACCAGGCGCGTGCCCTCGGCGCCCGCTTCGGAGTGGACGTAGCGGCCGTGGAGTCGCTCCCGGAGGGCTCCGTCAACTCGAACTTCCGCCTGATCGATACGTCCGGCGCTCGCTACTTCGGGCGGATCTACGAGGAGCAGGACGCGAACGGCGCGGCGGCGGAGCTGCGCTTGCTCGACGAGCTGGCTCGCGCCTCCGTGCCGACGACCCGGCCGCTGTCCGCGAACGGCGCGGCGCCGGCCGCGGTGAATGGAAAGCCGTTCGCGCTGTATCCGTGGATCGACGGCGACATACTCTGTCACGCTCGCGTCACCGAAGCACACTGTACCTCCGTCGGAAGGGCGCTCGCGGAGCTCCACCTGGCGACGCCGAAAGTGACGCCCCTCGCCGGGGGTCGCTTTCGCGTGGACGATCTCCTCGGACGCCTCGATCGAATCGAGAAGGAGAGCCCCGAACATCGCGACGCCGCGCTGCACGTTCGGCGTCGCCTCCACCATTACACGAAGCGCCGCAACACGGAGCTCCCGTCGGGCATCATCCACGGAGATCTCTTCCGGGACAACGTGCTGTGGCAGGGCGAGCGCATCGCCGCGCTCATCGACTTCGAGAGCGCGTCGAGCGGGCCATTCGCGTTCGACGTCATGGTCACCATGCACGCGTGGTGTTACGGCGACGCCTTTCGTCCGGACCTCGTCGAGGCGCTGCTCGCCGGCTACCATCGCGTCCGCCCGCTGGAGCCCACGGAGCTCGATGCGCTCGTCGTGGAAGGCGCCCTCGCGGCGCTCCGCTTCGCGACGACGCGCATCACGGACTTCTCGATGCGCGCCGCGCCGGGGCAGCCGCCGCTTCGCGATTACCGGCGCTTCCTCGCGCGCCTGGAAGCGCTCGAGCACGGGATGCTCGATCCGCACCTGGCCACCCTCCGGGCGTAGCTGGGCCCGAGTCCGGCTCGTTCGTTCTGGAATGACGATCCGCCACCTGGCGTTCGGATCGCGTGACCGAAATGGAAGCGGCTTTCATCGGACGAGACGGCCTGTCGTTGTCGATCGCGCCGGCTTACGTGGACGGCTCTCAGCTGGCTGACGGTTCTGGGACGGCGGGAGAGACGGTTCGGGCCTACGGGCTTCGCATCGAGCGTGCCGGTACGGCGAAGGTGGAGTACTGGCCGGAGCGGACCCAGGCTCGCGCCCGCGCGGATCGCCTCATGCTGTCGCGCGGACTCGCACGGTGACGAACGACCCATGCCGACGAGGCCCTCGCGTGTCGATCCGACGTGGTCGGACGCGTGCTGGGGCTCTGCTGTGGCGCTGCGCTCGTCCTTGGCGCCTGCGCGGCGGCGGAGGCGCCGTCTCCACGCCCCGCGATGACCGAATATCACCCGCCGCCTCCTCCGGGTTCCAGCATCGGTGGATCGGTGATGTGCGCGTGCACGGTATGCTCGACGCGGCGCTGCTGCGGTGGCGAAAGTGTCGATGACGAATCCGCGTGTGTGAGCACCGACGCGGGCGTGCTGTGCGCGGGCGACCTCGCCAGCTGCACGCCACGGTGCGCGCGCTTCGCGTGGCGTGTTCCACGCTACACGGCGTGCGATGCCCGCAGGCCCTCGGCCTGCTGCCCCGGGTCGTGAAGGCGTTGGGCCTGAAGTACGACCCGAGTGAAAGGCCGGCCTCCCGCTTTTCCGAGCTCGAGTTGTTGACGTTTCGAAGTAAGACTCGGCCATGACCGTGGCTAGAGGCGGGCGCCTATCGCCCGAGATGAGCGCGTCGATGACGGAGCTGAACACCAGTGTTCACATCGACGCGGAGCTCTGGAAGGAAGACATCGAAGGTTCCGTGGCCCACGTGGGCGGGCTCGAGGCGGCCGGCGTCGTCACGCGGGAGGAGGCCGCCACGCTCGTCGCGGGCCTCGAATCCGTCGCGTCGGAGATCCGCGAGGGCCGCATGCAATGGGACCCAGCGCGCGAGGACGTCCACATGAACGTCGAGGCGCGGCTCTCCGAGCTCGTCGGGCCCGTCGGCGGAAAGCTCCACACCGGGCGCTCGCGCAACGACCAGGTCGCGACCGATCTGCGCCTGTGGAGCCGCCGCAAGATCGACGAGACACTCGAGGCGCTCGACGCCTTCGCAGAGGTGCTGCTCGACGTCGCGTCGCGCGAGATCGACGTCCTCATGCCCGCGTACACGCATCTGCAGCGCGGCCAGCCGAGCCGGCTCTCGCACCATGTCATGGCGTGGCAGGAGCTGCTCTACCGCGATCGCGGCCGGCTCATCGACGCGCGCGCACGCGTCAACGAATCACCGCTCGGTGCGGGCGCGGTGGCGGCCACGGGGTTCCCGGTCGACCGCGACGCCGTCGCGAAGAGCCTGGGCTTCGAAACTGCGATGCGAAACTCCATCGATGCCACGGGCAGCCGCGACTTCTTGATGGAAGTCGCGAGCGCTCTCGCGATCATCGGCGTTCATCTCTCGCGGATCGGGGAGGAGCTCGTCATCTGGTCGACGAGCGAGTTCGGCTTCATCGCCCTCTCGGACCAGTTTTCCACGAGCTCGTCCATGATGCCGCAGAAGAAGAACCCCGACGTCGCGGAGCTAGTGCGCGGCAAGGCCGCGCGCATCATCGGCTCGGTGACGGCCCTGTACGTGCTGGAGAAGAGCCTTCCCTTCGGCTACGGCCGTGACCTGCAGGAGGACAAGCGGCCCATCTTCGACGCTTTCGAAGCGGCGCTGGTGAGCCTCCGTGCGCTCTCTGGAGCCATCGCGACCGCGACGTTCCGCGCCGACAGGCTCGCCGCGGCGCTCGACCGTGGCCATCTGTGCGCCACGGATCTCGCGGACTTCCTGGTGCTTCAGCGAGTACCGTTCCGCGAAGCTCACCACGTCGTGGGCGGCCTCGTCGCAGAGGCGGAGCGCCGCGGCGTGGAGCTCGGTGAGCTGCCGAAGGACGTACTCGTCGCTGCTCACCCGGGCCTCGGTCAGGGCGACGTCGAGAGCGCGCTCGACCCGAAGCAAGCCGTCGAACGGCGCGCCGTCAAGGGCGGGCCCGCGAAGGCGCGCGTGCTCGAGGCAATCGCCGACGCGCGCGCGCGCTGGGCGCGGTAGACGAATTCATCAGAAGGCCTCCGGCCGCGAGTAGCCGGCGCTCGCGCGCGCTGGACACGCTGGCATCCAGGGAAGCGCGCCGTTCACTTCGGCGGGACGAACGTGAACGTCCGTCGCGTCGCTCCCTGCCGCTCGAACACGCCCTCCTCCGCCAGCACGAACCCCCCGATGATGACTGCCGCGACGCCGGCAACGGTCCAGGGCATCCACGCGCTCGTGCTGCGTGGCCTGGGCGGGGGGTGCATGGGTCCCTCGAACTCCGCGCCCCAGGCGCGGCTCCACGGTAGCCACACGCCGCACGACCCGCGATGGCAGAGAGAGACCTCGATCCGTTCGGCTCCGGCCGGCCTGGCCCTCGCGTAGTCTTCGCAGAGGATCGACTCGCGCGAGCGGTCCGTGGCTGCAGGTGAAAGATCCGTTGCGGTGCAGGGCATGGGCAAGAGCACCGGCACGTGAACGGACCCCTGGTCCGGCGTGATCCACCCGGCCCACGCGAGGCGCTCACGCCGCAGGACGCGCACATGATGCGCACCGTCGGGAATGGTACGCGGGACGGGCACCTCCACACCATCCACGTCCACCTCGTCGGTCGGCAGAGGGCCGTCGAGGGGCATGACGGAAGGAGTGCTCTCCGGCGCGGGTGCGTTCTCACCCGTCGGCTCCTCTCGTGCCGGCGGCTCCGGCCGCGACGACGGGCGCGAGACGGGCTTGGCGGTGGCGAACTCCGCTGCTCGCGCGCCACCGAGCGCGGCAGCGCGGCGCTCGTAGGCGACTGAGCCGGACGGGTCTCGCGAAGCGACGACGAGCGCACGTTCGTGCAGGATTTCCACGGCGAGCCAGGCAGACTCCGGTAGCTCGGGCGAAGCCCGGACGAGCGCGTCGGCCGAATCGAGGGCGGCCTCCGCCTGCTCGGCATTGCTCGAGTACGCCTGGGTGCGGGCTTCGGCGAGCAGCCCTTCTATGCGGTCCGCGGCGGCGTCATCGTGGCCGGCAGGCGGGAGCTCGGGCTCGGCCAGAGGCAGCTCGATCGCTCGCTCGCGCGACCGCGCCCAACCGGCGAGATCCGCCTCGTGGGCTCGAAGGCTCGCCGTGCTCCCCGCCCACACCATGATCAGCGCGCCGCTCATGTCAGCTACCGGGCGCCCTCCACCCGGCGAGCTGCTGCCCCCTCGCACGGAGGGTAAGCCTTGGACGGGACGCGCCGTAAGCTAGAGTGATGGTTTCGCATGGCGGCCCCTGACATGGTCGCCCCAAGGGGCCCGAGGGCCGCGGAGATGACCGGTGCAGCTTGATTTTGCGGCGCGAGAACTCACCGTAAAGCTCGTCTACTATGGTCCCGCGCTCAGCGGGAAGACAACCAACCTGCAGGCGCTTCACGACGCCACCGATCCCGGCTCGACGGGTCGCCTGATGACCCTCGAGACGAAGGACGATCGAACGCTCTTTTTCGATCTTCTCCCGCTCACGTTCAAGGGCAAGGGAGATCTCTCGGTGCGAGTGAAGGTGTTCACCGTCCCCGGTCAGGTCATCCACGCCTCCACGCGGCGGCTCGTCGTGCAGGGCGCCGACGGCGTCGCGTTCGTCGCGGATTCGCGCGTCACCGAGACACAGCACAACGCGGACGCATTCCTCGACCTCAAGCAGAACCTGAAGGCGAACGGCCTGAGCCTGAAGGAGATGCCCCTCATCATCCAGTTCAACAAGCGGGACGTCCCCGGTGTGCGCACCGACGAGGAAATCGCGCAGCTGGCAGCCCAGGGCCGGGAGCCCGTCTATCTGGCGGTGGCCACGAAAGGGAAAGGCGTCGTCGAGAGCTTCATCGGGCTCCTGCACCTCACCTGGAGCACCCTCGAGGCCGAGCACGATCTCGGGCGCAAGTTCGGCTTCGACTCGAGGGCGTTCCTGGGAGAGGTCGCGTCCAAGCTCGGCATGCCGCGCCCGATCAACGAGATCCTGGGGGCGTGCGTGGGCGGCGCCCTCGAGGTGCTGCGCCCGGAGGCAACGCCGTGACGACGGCCCCGGAGGTTCGCGAACGGACGCTGGACGAGCTCACGCTGGGGTCTTCTCTTTCTCTCGAGGAGCTCGTGGAGCGCAGTGCGCTCAGCGAGATGGCCAAGAGCTTCCATCAGCTCTTCGGAGTCCCGCTCCGGATCTTCAGCGACGCCGGCGTCCTTCTGGCGGACGCGAGCGCGCAGCCGGCCATCTACGAGTACCTGAACGAGAACCACAGACGCGCGAAGGCAGCGCTTCAGGAGGTGGTCGCGGCCGTCAAGCGCGTCGACCCCGGCCCGAAGGGCGAAGCGGCCTACAACTGCTTCACTGGCGGCGTGTATCACGTCACCGCCATCCAGTACGACGGCCGCCAGCTCGGCCGGCTGGTGCTCGGGCCGTTCCTGCCGGCGAACGTGAAGGAGGTGCCCCAGACGCTTCTCGCGGTCGAGCCGGAGGTCGACGTCGCGGTCGCGAAGGACCTCTTGCTCCGCATGCCGCGCGCGCGAGAGGAGACGGTCCGCCAGATCGCGCGCCATCTCCGGGGCACACTCGATCTGATCCTCTTCAGCGGCCACAAGGCGCTCCTCACCAGCAGCATGCACCTCGCTTCCGTGCGAGAGAGCTTCCGGGACCTTCAGGAAAAGAACGGCAAGCTGCAGGAGGCATACGACCGGTTGAAGGAGCTCGACCGACTCAAGAGCAACTTCCTTGCCACGGTGTCGCACGAGCTGCGCACGCCGCTCACGTCCATCATCGGGTACAGCGAGATGCTCGCCGAGGGAATCGCCGGCGACATGACCGCCGAGCAGAAGGACTTCGTCCGGACCATCCACGAGAAGGGCGAGCAGCTGCTCGAGCTCATCAGCGGCCTCCTGGATCTGTCGAAGCTGGAGAGTGGAACGCTCGCGATGCGGCGTGGCGACGTCGCCGTGGACGCCCTCGTCGCCGACGTGCTTCAGACCGTTTCGCCCACCGCGCGAAAGCGCGGGGTCAACCTGGTCAGTGACGTCGATTCCGCAATGCCGAAGCTCTGGGCGGATTCCACACGCCTTCGTCAGGTGCTCCTGAACCTCACCGACAACGCCCTCAAGTTCACGCCCCCTGGCGGCACGGTGACCATCGGCGCGCGCGCCACCAGCATCGACGTCGCACCGCCCGACGATGACGGAGGCATCGTGCTGCTCCGCTCCAAGCAAGCCGCCGTCGAGCTCCGCGTGAGCGATACCGGTATCGGCATTCCCGACCCGGAGAAGCCCAAGGTCTTCGACGCCTTCTACCAGGTCGACAACAGCTCCACGCGCCAGGTCGGAGGCACCGGCCTCGGGCTCTCCATCGTCAAACGCCTGGTCGAAGCGCATGACGGTCGCATCGCGATCACTGACAACAAGCCGAGCGGCGCGGTGTTCGTGGTCACCATTCCTTGCCGGCGCGCGACGCTCTCCTGAGTCGCGTTCCCGAGTCCCGTGGCTGCCCCGCAGCCCTGTGCCCCCCCTCCGCTCGACGCGCTCCCCTTGTTCGCCCGCCCGGAGCAGGGCTCCGTGCCGCGCAGCGCGCCTTCGCGAGTCGTCGCGAGCTCAGATCATCTTGAACCAGGACTGCATCGTCTGCGCGAACATCATGTCCCCGGCGAGCTTGAGCTTGCCCTGGAAGAACGCCGTCTGACCATTCAGCTTGCCGGTCACGAGGCGAAGGAAATCCGGCGCAGAGAGGGTGAGCGTCACGCGAGCGCTCTCGGGCGACCCCTTCACGAGCGCTGCCTTGCCGTCGGCGACCTTCAGCTGGTACGAGTGCTTTCCGTCCGGAGCGTTGACGTCGTACTGGATCACCGCACTCTGGCCGGCGGCCTTCGCCGGGATGAAGGCGTCCACCATGCCCTGGAAGACCTGGTCGAGGGCCTTCGCCGAGCCCGACGCGCTGAGCCCTGCGTTGATCTCGTCGTCGGACCTTCCGTCGATCAGCGCGCGGAGCTCCTCTGGAGTACTCGCCTGGAATTCAGCCATGTCTTTCTCTCCCTTGTTCTTTCACTGCCGGGGGTCGGTTCGGGCGGCCGGATCGCGAACGACCACTGGTTCTACCAGCGATCTTCGAGAGCGAGCAAGACCGCCTTCGAGCCGCGCACGAATACGAAGGGCGTTCTCTGACGTCAAGCTGAACGACGCGGCTCGCCGAGACCGGAACCGCATTTGAGGTCGAGGTCCCACGTCCGGAGACGAGTTGGAGCAAGCGGCTCCATGACGCACTGATCCGAACGAGATCTCGCGCAACACGGTGCGCCAAAATGCGACGAGGGCGGCACCAAGGCCGCCCCGTCTCTCGAATGTCGACTGCGGAGCCTACTTCAGCTGCTCGCGACCGTACCCGAGGATGCGGCGCGCGATGATCAGCATGTTGATCTGCTGGGTGCCTTCGAAGATGTCGTTGATCTTGGCGTCGCGCATCCACTTCTCGAGCAGGATGTCGCGCGAGTAGCCGAGCGGACCCATCAGCTCCACGGCCTTCTGCGTGAGCTGCGTGACGGCGAGACCCGCCTTCGCCTTGCAGATGCTGGCTTCCAGGTTGTTGTGCTTCTTGTTGTCGCTCATCCAGGCGGCCTTCAGCGTGAGGAGCCAGGCGGCCTTCAGGTTCGCCTCCATCTCCATCACGTCGCGTTCGCGCGCGGTGAGCTTGTGGGGGTTGATGCCGTAGCGGAGCTTGACGCCGGCCTTGTCGAGCTCTTCCTTCACGAACTCGAGCGCGGCGCGACCGATGCCGATGGCGCTGGCGGCCACGGCCGGGCGTGTTGCGTCGAACGTCGCCATGACGCCCTTGAAGCCCTTGTTCAGATCCACCTCCGCGCTGCCGAGGAGGTTGTCCTTCGGCACGCGGCAGTTCTCGAACACGATCTGGGCCGTGTCCGAGCAGCGGATGCCGTGCTTCTTCTCGAGCCCGAGCAGCGTCATGCCGGGCGTCCCGGCCTCCACCACGAAGGACTTGATACCGGCACGGCCGGCGCTCTTGTCGACCGTCGCCCACACGACGACGAAGCCGTTCGAGTCCTTGATGGCGCGCTTGCCGCTGGTCACGAAGATCTTGTGGCCGTTGAGCACCCAGTGATCACCGTCGAGGCGCGCGGTCGTGGTGATGGCCGCCGAGTCCGAGCCGCAGCCGGGCTCGGTGATGGCCATGGCGCCCCACTTCGGGTCGCCCTCGTTGAAGCGCTTGAGGAACCGCTCCTTCTGCTCCTCCGTGCCCGCTGCGGCCACGGCGGCGCCGCCGAGCCCCGCGACCGGCGTCGCGAGATAGATACCGGCATCGCCCCACGACATCATCTCGATCGAGACGGCGCCGAGGACGTTACCGAAGCCCGGCTTCTTCGGGGCGTTCGGATCCTGGTCCTTCTTCCGGGAGCCCCCGGTGAACTGCGTGGCAGCCGCGCCGCCCGCGCCGCTCTTCATGACGTCGTACATGAAGTTGATGTACGCGACGGGGTCCTCGTGCTCGTGCTCGTCCATCTCGCGAGCGACGGGGCGCATCATGCTCGCCGCCATCTGATTGATCATCATGGCCGTCTGGGCAACGACGGGGTGGTGCTCGAAGTCGATCATTTTCGTGTTTCTCCTGTTCCTCAGACCAGCGCCATGCCGTCGAACGTCGCGAAGCCGCGCGCGTGGCGCAGCCATCCCTCGACCGGATTCTCGCGGATGTATCCGTGGCCGCCCATGACCTGGACGGCGTTGTCCGTGACCTTCAGCGCGATCTTGTCTGCGTACATCTTGGTCAGATACGTCTCTTGCGTACCCTTCTCGCCCTTGTCGAGGTGCCACGCGGCCTCCCACAAGAGAACGCGGGTTGCGTCGATCTCGAGCGCCATATCGGCGATCATGAACGCGACCGCCTGGCGCTGACCGATGGCCTCACCGAACGCGGTACGCTCCTTCGCGTACGTGACCGAGTGATCCAGCGCTGCGCGCGACACACCGACGGCGAGCGCCGAGAGCGCGATGCGCGAGAACGACATGATCTTCTCGAAATCGATCCCCTTCTCGCCGCCCAGGCGGGCATCCGCGGGGACCTCGACGTCCTCGAGGGTCAAGCGCACGGTGTCGAGCGCCTTCACGCCCATGTTCTTCTCCTTCTCGCTGACGCTCAGGCCCTTCGCGCCGCGGGGCACGATGAACGCCTGCACGTTCTCGAAGCCGCTTCCGCCTTCCCGTGCGAAGACCAGGTAGAGCTCGGCCGAGCTGCCGAGCGGCACGAGGCATTTCTTGCCGCTGAGCACGTAGCCGGCTCCGCGCTTCTTGGCCGTCGTGGTGAGCTCCGTCGCATCGAAGTCCATGCTCGGCTCGACGAGGGCCGCGGTCGCCTTCGGGAACGCGCTGCCCGTGAAGAGCGGCAGGTACTTCTTCTTCTGCTCCTCCGTCCCGTAGTCGACGATGGGGTACGCGACGAGCGCCGGCACCAGTGTGGCGATGCCCATCGCGACGTCGCCATACCCGAGCTCCTCTGCGAGGAGCGCCCCGGTGATCGCGGAACGCTCGATGCCGCTCCCGCCGTACGCCTCCGGGATCGCCGCCACGGCGAGGCCGAGATCCCACGACTTCTGGAGGAAGCCTTCCGGAAGGGAGTCCTTCTCGTCGGCCTCCATGCTCTTCGGGCGCATCTCCGTCTTCGCGAAGTCGCGCACCGTATCGATGATCGATTGCTGCTCTTCAGTGGGCTCGAACGAGTACATGCGAACCTTTCCTTCTTTTCATGAGCGCCGGGTCGGCGTCCGAGATTGGATCGCCGCCTGCACCCGGATCACGACCGAGCTTCGCCTTTAGCAGACGCTAGCGTGGGCGTCTCACAAATATTGGCTCACTGGCCACTTTTCTCCAGCACGAGCAAATTACGCAACGCGCAACGAAGCTATCGCACTGCGACTTACGTGGTTGCGGCACGCGACAGGAAGGCGGGTAACGCGCGCGAGGGACCCGTCACTCGTCGTCGTCGTCGTCGTCGTCGTCGTCGTCGTCGTCGTCCTCGCCGGTAGCCTCTGGCTCGTCGGCGTCGTCCTCGTCGTCGTCCGCCTTGGCAGGCCCCGGCGTCTCGTCTTCGTCGTCTTCGTCGTCTTCGTCGTCTTCGTCGTCTTCGTCGTCTTCGT
>CAYUAW010000054.1:21882-30022 GCA_964442485.1 uncultured Polyangiaceae bacterium | reverse complement strand
TGTCGTCGGGATGCCACCCCTATCTAAGTCAGCCGGGTCGCTCGTCGCGCGCGTTCGGTCGAAATTTTTTCCCAATCCGGCAAAGTCGAGAGAGCATCGTGGGATGCTGCGACTCGAGCGCTGGCTGGTCGAGGAACCCGAAGGGAAGCCCGCCGAGCCCAGCCTGAGGGCGGCCCTCGTGGAGACTCTCGCGCACTTCGACGAGCGCAGGCTGCCCGCAGCGACGACCTCCTTGTGCGGCAGCGTGGTGCTCGACGACGGCACCGGACAGCCGTGGACGGTTCGCATCGACCAGGGGCGGTTTTCGCTCGAGGCGGGCCGGAGCAGGAGCGCCGACGCGACCGTGTCGAGCGATCCGCTCACTCTGACGGGAATCGTCCGGGGGAAGCGCAGCGGGATCGAGCCGTACCTGCGGGGGCGCCTTCACGTGCGCGGCAACCTGTCGCTCGCGCTGAAGCTCGACGGCGTCTTCGATCGGCGCGAGCGTGCCACCGACCGGCTTCGCCCGGGCCGCGTCTCCGCGGCGGGCATCGATACGTTCTACCTGGAGATCGGCGCGGGGCCGCCCGTGATCGCCTTGCACGGCCTGGCGATGACCAACGCATCGATGCTGTCCACCATGGCCGCGCTCGCGAAGACTCACCGGGTCATCGCGCCGGACCTCCCGGGGTTCGGCGACTCGGGAAAGCCGGACGCTGCTTACGATCCCGCCTTCTACGCGCGGTGGCTGATCGCGTTCATGGATTCGGTGGGCGTGGATCGCGCGCTGGTCGTCGGGAACTCGATGGGCGGTCGCATCGCGATAGAGACGGCGCTGGTCGCCCCCCATCGCATCGAGAAGCTCGCGCTCTTCGCGGCCTCCCTGGCCTTCAGAAAGAACCGACAAGCCGTACCGCTCGTGCGACTCTCGATTCCGGACTTTGCCGTCGTTCCCCTGCCGGTGCTCGGACTCCAGATAAGGCACGCGCTGAGGCTCCTCTTCGCGAAGCCCGCTCGTCTGCACGGCGGCTGGTACGACGCCGCCGTCGACGAGTTCCTGCGCATCTTCAAGGAGCCGCGCGCGCGCGTCGCGTTCTTCAAAGCGGCGCGCCAGATCTACCTCGAGCGTCCCTTCGGTCCGCAGGGGTTCTGGGAGCGCCTGACCGGTCTCTCCGTGCCCGCACTTTTCATCTGGGGCGAGCGCGATCGCCTGGTGCCCGCGTCGTTCGCGCGGCACGTGGAGCGTGCGGTGCCACACGCGCGCTCGGTGCTCATCGAGGACTGCGGCCATTTCCCTCAGATCGAACATCCGGACCTCACGCATCGACTCGTGCGCGAATTCTTCGAGCAAGGCGAGGCTGCGATACCGCGTCGCGTAAGGGCCTGAGCGCGTCGGCGCATACCTGAGCGCCAGAGGACCACTCTCACGTCTTCTCGACCCGGAGTGTACCTGTTACGTGACGAGTCACGGCTCACGCTTGTGCGTCGCCGCTCGATTCGAGGTAGAGAAGCCCATGAACCTCGCCTCCTTGGCGGAGCAGAACCTCGCCGAACATGGCGAATACGAGCGCCTCGTCTTCGAGGGCCGCTCGTACACGAATCGGGAGCTCCACGAGCAGAGCTCGCGTCTGTCCACTGCTCTTGCCGCACAGGGGTTGTCACCCGGCGACAAGGTCGTGGTCATGATGACGAACTGCCCGGAGGTGTTCGTCTCGTATGCCGGGATCTGGCGCGCAGGGCTCGTCGCCATACCGGTGCTCTTCCTGCTGGAGACGAACGAGGTCCGCTACATCATGCGGGACTCGGAGGCGAAGGCGGTCCTCACGTCCCCGGAGATCTACGGCAAGGTCGCTGCCGCGGCAGAGGGCCTCGCGATTCGTATCATCGTCACGGGTGATCCCCACGGCGTCGCGCAGGGGACCTTGTCGTTCGACACGCTCGTGGCGGCGCACGGCCCACTGCCCCGCCCCGTCCCGCGGAAGGGGAACGACCTCGCGACCATCCTCTATACGAGCGGCACGACGGGGCGTCCGAAGGGCGTCGTTCAGACGCACAAGAACCTGTACTCGAACGCGATGAACGGCTGGAACAGCGCGAAGACCCGCCGCATCGGCGAGACGAACTTGCTCGTGCTCCCTCTCGCGCACACCTTCGGGCTGAGCGCCCTCCTGAGCGGCTTCCTCTCCGCGGGCCGCTCCATCCTCATGCGCTGGTTCTCTGCAGACGACGTCCTGGCTCTCATCGAGAGACACCGGGTGAAGTCGATGTCGGGCGTCCCCACGATGTTCGTGTACATGCTCAACCACCCGCGCGCCTCGGACTACGACACCTCTTCGGTGGAGCGATGGCTCGTCGGCGCGGCGCCCATGCCCGTCTCGCAGCTCGAGGAGTTCGAGCGCAAGTTCGGCGGCACCATGTACGTCGGCTACGGGCTCACGGAGTCATGCCCCGGCGTCGCGGTGGAGCGCGAAGGAATGCCGCGAAAGCCCGGCTCGACCGGCGTCGCGCTACAGGGCGTCACGATCCGTATCCTCGACGACGAGGGCAGAGACGTCGCGCCGGGCACCATGGGAGAGATCACGGTACAGGGCGACAACGTGAGCCCCGGCTACTACAGGAATCGCGAAGCGACGACGGCGGCCTTCCGAGACGGCTGGCTTCTGACGGGCGACATCGGCTACCTCGACGAGGACGGCTATCTGTTCGTGGTCGAGCGGAAGAAGGACCTTCTCATCCGGGGCGGCTTCAACGTCTACCCGAAGGACGTCGAGGAGGTCATCTACCACCACCCTGCCGTGAGCGAGGCAGCAGTGGTCGGCGTTCCGGATTCGCTGATGGGCGAAGAAGTGTGCGCCTATGTAGTGAAGAAGGACGGAGTCGACGTCACCGAAGCTGCGATCATCCAGCACTGCCAGTCGAAGCTCGCGAAGTACAAGACTCCACGGTACGTGGAATTCGTCCCTGCCCTGCCGAAAACGAGCATCGGAAAGATCCAGAAGAAAGAGCTCCGTCGCGCAGCAGCAGAAAAATACGCTCGCTGATCAATTCGAGCCCAGGCGGCGCATCGAAAGAAGATCGTTACGGAGCAAATGCGCGCGCGGAGCATCACCACAGTGCGTCGTGCCAACGTTCGTGACCGCGATGGAGTAGTCACAGCTTGCGAGTCGTCGGCTATGCTGCGGCTTCATGTCCATTGCGCGGAGTGCAGCCAGCTCGTCTCTCGCCTTCGGCGTATCGCTCGCCCTTTATTGCGGAGCGTGCACGACTGACTCGAACAGTGCGCTTTTCGGCTCGCCCGACGAGACCGCAACCGGTGGTGGCGCTTCGGCCGGCGGGGCGTCCGGAAGCGGCGGCAGCAGCTCCTCGAGCGGTGGTTCCGCGCCCTCGAGCGAAGCCGGCGGCGCCTCTGAATCGTCGGGCGGAGAGAGCGGCACGACCGGCGGCAACGTCGGCGCAGGCGGTGCGAACCCGTCCGCCGGAGGCAACCAGAGCAGCGGCAGCGGGGGACGTGGCTCCGGGGGCCGGATCGGCAGTGGCGGCGTGACGCCCGGAAACGGCGGTCGGCTCGCGGACGCAGGTCCAGACAACACGGGCGGCAGCGCGGACTCCGGGAGCACGGGTGGAGCAGAGTCCGGCGGAGCGGTCGGCGCTGGCGGAGGGCCGGGAACCCCCCCCATGATCCGCTGCGGAAATACCAGCTGCGACAAGTCGGCCGGCGAGATCTGCTGCATCCGCGACGTCTCGATGATGATGACGACGAGGGCGACGGCGACCTGCGCGAAGGACGGCGCCAACTGTGATCGCGTCTTCCGCTGCGACAGCGACGCCGACTGCGCGCGCGGCGAGCACTGCTGCATGGACTTCTCGAGCTCGCCGACCACGCCGAGCACGGCGTGCAGCGCTCGCGCCTGCGACGCTCCGCTCGCGTGCAGTCTCCCGAGCGACTGCGCGCCCGGCCAGACCTGCTGCGGCGCCATCGGTGGAACGATGAGCGGCGTCAAGTACACGTCGCTCACGTGCGAGACCACCTGCCCCGCGCTGTCCGCGACGTTCTGCGAGGACGCCTCTTCTTCCTGCAGCGGCAACACGAGCTGTCAGCAGAGCCTCACCCTCCCGCCCGGCTACTTCGTCTGCCGTGGTGGGACGGGTCCGTAGCTCGCAGGGGAGGCTCAGCGTCGCTTCTTGCGGTGGCTCGGGGGGAGTGCGCGCCCCTCTTCCACTGCCTCGCGCAGCGAACGCTCGACCTCCTGTGCGAACACGAGCCGCACCGCGTCGGCGCCGACCGAGCGGAGCGCGTTCAGCGAGCGGGTGACCTGCTCCGGTCCCGCGGCCTCCTGCGCTCGCCGCACAAAGTACTGCACGAGCTCGTCCGCCGCACGGCTGAGCTGCTTGCGAAGGATCTCGTGCGCGACCTTCGCGGCCTCCATCGTCACGCCCGATCGCTCGAGACCAAGCGCAATCTGCAGCATGCCCGGGCTCGGGATGAAGTAGGTGACCGGCGACGTGCCCGTCTCCCGCCGTACGAGCCCGATGCGCGTGAGGTCCGCGACCAGACCGGGACGCGTCGGCAGGCCGAGGAATTGCTCGAGCTCGCTCTCCGTGCAGACACGCGGACGGTCGTCCGTCCAGGGCGCGCGCAGCTGCTCGCCGACGCCGAGCCACTCGGACACCGAGACCTGTCCCCCCTCCGTCCGCTCGAAGAGATCGCGGATCGCGCGGAGGCTCAGCCCCCGGTCCTGCATGTGCGCGACGAGGCGGAGCCTGTCGGCGTGCGACTCGTCGTAATAGGCGACGCGACCGCGCCGGGCCGGCGGCGGCAGGGCGCCCTTCGCCTGGTAGAAGCGGATCGTCCGGCTCGGAACGCCGGTCTGGGCGGCCAGCTCGTCGATCGTGTAGCTGCCCGATGGAGCGGCTCCTGCGCCGTCGAGCTCGTCGCGGGATTCGGCGGCCATCGCGGCCGACACCCTACACCGTGACAGTGCCCACTGTCAAGGACGAGCCTCTGCCGGTGCGTGTCAGCGAAACGGCGTGACGAGGCTGGCGGCGCGTCCGTGTCGTTCGCGTGTCGCTCGGAGGGGCCTCGGTAGCTCGTGCGTGACGGCACTGAAAGCGCCGAGCAACTTCTCCACAAGCTTGCTCGACGCGACTTGCCCGATTCGCTGCAAGCGACCAAAGCAGTTGTCAGAACCAAAATGAGTATCGCAGTCATCTCCGACCTGCACCTCGGTCCCGGCGACCGCAGCGACCTGTTCCGACACGAGGACGCCGAGTTCCTCAAGTTCCTGCGCTTCCTCGAGACCAACTTCGAGCGGGTCGTCCTGCTCGGTGACATCTGGGAAACGCTCACCCCCGCCTGGCCCGGCGACCCTGCGCAGGCCCTCCGGCGCGCGCGAGAAGCGCACCCCGAGATCGCGCGGCGGTTCGAGCGCCGGGAGTACACTTACATCCACGGCAATCACGACATCGTCGCGGGGGGGAGCGAGGGTGTTCCCGAAGAGCTCGTCCTCACCCACGGCAAGACGCGCATCCTCCTGACTCACGGGCATCGCCACGACATGCTCATCGAGCGCGCTCGCTGGCTGTCGGAGCTCGGCGTGTGGCTCGGCGCCTGGATCCTGCGGCTCGGCCTCGCCTCCGTCTACCGGCTGTTCGACGCGCTGGATCACCTGCGCTCCGGCGTCGCGCCGGACCCGAGTCGCTGCACGTTTCAGCGGTGGGCCGTGTCCCTCGCGCGGCACCACCGGGCGGACATCGTGGTGACCGGGCACACGCACGTGCCGCTCCGCACGGAGCATCCCGACGCTCTCTTCCTGAACAGCGGCTCGTGCGCCGACGGGCGATTCTCGTTCCTCAGCCTCGATCCGGCGCACGGCGCTTATGCCGTCCACGCTGCGTGGTGAGCATGCTCGCGCACGCCGGGACGGCAGAGCTGGCGTCGCCGAGAGTGCGCCGGCCGAGTTCTCTCCACTGGGCGCTCGGAGGAGTCGCATCCGTCGTTCTGCTCGCGGTCACCTTGCGCGGAGCCGACACCGCACGGGTCGCGACGCTGCTCGGCGGGCTCGGCTTCTGGGCGCCCCTGCTCCTCGTCCCCTCCCTGTCGGCCGTGGTGCTCGAGACTCGTTCATGGCAGCACGCCCTGTCACTCGCGGGCTACCGGACGAGACTCGGCGCGCTGTGGGGCGTGCGCGTCGCGAGCGAGTCGCTCGGCGCGGTCCTTCCGCTCGGAGCGGTGTGGTCCGACGCCGTCAAGCCGTCGCTCCTCGCGTCACGGTGCGGAGTGCCCGTCCCTGCCGGTCTCGCCGCCATCGCCATCCGGAAGTATCTGCTCGTCTCCTCGCAGGCGGCCTACCTCGCCGTTGCGTTCTTCGTGGGTCATCGGGCCCTGCGTGACGGATTCGACCGCGCCGCCGGCATGCCGGGGCTCGCCTCCGTCGCCCTCGTCGCGGCGTGCGCGCTCGGCCTTACCGGCGCCTCGCTCTCCGTTCTCCTGGGCAACGGCAGCGCGTTCCGGCGCCTCGTCGAGCGACTCTCGCGCACGCGCATCGCCTTCGTCGGCAGGCACGCGCCCCGTCTGAAGCGGGGTGCACACGGCATGGATGACACCGCCCGGGCGTTCTTTCGGAGCCCCCTCCGCGCGCGGGCGGTTGCGCTTGCCGGGTGTCTCGGAGCCTGGTTGCTGGAAGCGTCCGAGACCTGGCTCATGCTCCGCGCGCTCGGAGCGGGCACCGGTTGGGGCGATGCGGTCGGCGTCGAAGCGCTGGTCGTTCTTTCCCGTCATCTGCTCCCATTCCTGCCCGGCGGTCTCGGGGTCCAGGAGCTCGGCTACACCACGCTCCTCGCGGGGGCCGGCTGCGACGTCGACCACGCTCTCTCCCTCGTCGTCCTCAAGCGAATGCGCGAAGCGGTGTGGGTGACGGTGGGAGCCGTCGCGCTTTCGGGCGCGGGCGTGCTGCGCGGCACCGGGCGCGCGCCGGCGACGGCCTGAGCCCGAACAGAGCGCGTCCCGGCCGCCCGGGTTGCCACTTCTCCGGCACGTCGTCTTTTCGTGGGATTCACCCGAGCTTCGGCGACGCGTCACCTGCCGACTCCAGGTTACGATCATGGACAACCGCATTTCACGAGAGACGCGGCGCCTCCGTCGCATCGCGGGAGGCTGCCTCGCGATCCTCGGGCTCGCGGCCGCCCTCGCAGCTTGCACCGGACGCCCGCTCGCGTCTGTGCCACCCCCAGTGCCGAGCGAGCCGGGCGATCTCGGCTCGCGGACGGCGGTGCTCGTGGTCATCGACGGCGTGCGATGGCAGGAGGTGTTCTCCGGCGTGGACGCGGCGCTCGCCGCGACGCACGGGCTCGCGCCGTCGGAGTTCGTCGACGCCGCACACCTGGTCCCCAACCTTCACCGCATGATGACCGACGACGGAGCCGTTGTCGGTGCGCCGTCGTCGCCCGAGTCGATCCGCGCGTCGGGGCCCAACTTCGTCTCCTTGCCCGGCTACATGGAGATGCTCACCGGTCGTACCGACACCGGCTGCACCAGCAACGGGTGCGGGGACGTGCCGTTCGCGACCATCGCGGATGACGTCGCAGAGCGCGGCGGCCTCGCCGCCATCGTGGCATCCTGGCCGGGCATCCTGCACGCCGCGGCCGCGACGCGCGGCCGGGTCGTCATGTCCATTGGACGCCAGGGCGGCGACGGCCGCGACGCGTTCGAAAGCGACGCGAACCTGTTCGCGCTGCTGCGCGCCGGGGAAGCCGCCGGGCCCGGGCCGGGCGAGGACGACTTCCGTCGTGACGCAAGCACCGGCGATCTCGCATGCTCGTATCTCGAGTCACGCCGGCCGAACTTCCTTTTCGTCGGCCTTGGCGAGACCGACGAATACGCCCATCAGGGGGACTACCGCGGTTACCTGAACGCGCTCCGCCGCGCGGATGCGGTCGTCGGAAGGCTGTCCGAGCAGGTGGCGCGGTTCTCGGCGCAGGGCCGCCCGTCCACGTTGATGGTCACAACGGACCACGGCCGCGCGGCGGGCTTCTCGACTCACGGCGGCGATCACCCGGAGTCGGCGCGCGTCTGGCTGGTCGCCTCGGGCGCCGGCATCCTCGCACGTGGCTCGACGGTATCCACTGCGCCACGGTACCTGTCCGACATCGGGCAGACGCTGCG
>CAYUAW010000054.1:12789-21782 GCA_964442485.1 uncultured Polyangiaceae bacterium | reverse complement strand
ACCAGCGTCGTCACGCTGTATGGCGCCATCGAGTAGCTGAAGGCATTCGTCGCGACCTTGACGAGCGCGGTGCCCTTCACGGGCTTCGCGCTTCCGCTCGTCAGGGTGTAGACGTCGGCGCCGGTGAGCGACGCGGTGTGCTTCAGCGTGATCCCGGCCTTCTGCGCGGTCGACAGCTTGTTGATGGCGACGACGACCACGTTCGTGCCGCTCGACGACGCGACGCTCGCGTACACGCTGCTCTTGTCGACTGCCGAGGTCGTCGCGCCCACCGAGGTGTCGCCGAAGGTCGCGCCACTGCCGTCGTAGTTCCTGAACATGGCGAAGCCCGCGAAGAGGTAGTTGCTGCTGCTGCCGAGCAACCACGCCGTCGCGGCGAACATGCCGTCGCGGCCGAAGATGCCGAGCACGTCCGCCTCGGCAATACCGCCGGAGATGTCTCCACCCGCGCCGTAGTTGTACTCGCTGATGGATAGCTTCGTGCCGGGATAGTGGTCGGCGATCTTCTTCATCAGCCGTGGGATGAGCTGGATCGGCGCCTTGAGGTTCTGCGTGATCCAGCTCGTCTCCTGGTAGGTCGTGTCCCACAGCGACCGCGGCGCCTGGAGCCGCGCCGCCGTCTCCGCGGCGCTGGTGCCGTCGTCGATGATGCGGGTCCCGCCTCCCGTCGCCTCCGGGTACCAGTGCACGTCGAGCACGTCGAGGAGGCGCTTGCCGGCCGTTTGCTCCGCGGCCTTCATGGAGTCGAGATAAAACTCCAGGAAGTCTCGGTTGTTCGCGTCGGATGCGCTCTGCAGGTTGACGTAGCCTTGCCATCCGTAGCTCGCCGGGCCGAACACCAGGGTCTTCGGCGCTGCGCCTTTGATGGCCGTCGCGAAATCCGCAGAACGCTGGGCCATCTCCGCGTAGGTCGCGGCGCTCGGGTGGATCTCGCTGTGCGTGCTCGACCAGAGATCCGGCTCGTTGTCGAGCATGTAGAAGATGCGCCGGGCGGGATCCGTCTGCGCGCTCGGGAACTGGCTTTCGAGCCACGCCACGAACTCGTCGGCGTAGACCTTCGAGTCTCCGGTGTCCGGGGGGTAAGCGAACGCACTCCCCTTCTTCGGGAGGATGGGGAAGAAGTGCTGCTGTATGACCGATGTGTTTGCTGGATGCGCGTCGCAGGGGCCGCTCTCATCGGCTGACACCCAGCCGGCCATCGGCACCGTCATGATGATGCTCGCACCAGCGTCGGCGGCGGCCTTCACCGATTGCTTCATGGGATCGCCGGCGACCTTGCTGCTGCTGATGTACGCGTCGTTCTCGTACATGTAGTCCGAGCCGGCATTCGACGCGTTGTTCTCCCAGTTGTAGGCGGTCATCCGATTGCCGCCGACGCGTGTCAGGGTCAGGCCCTTGGCCTCGGCCGTGAGGTTGCCTTGATTGGTGCCGTAGATGTATGGGGAGATCGCGTGTCTGCCGGTCGTCGTGTCGATGGTGAAGAGCACGTCGTGCGCGCCCGGGTCGCCCGGCGAGGTCACCGTGCCGCCGCCGGTTCCCGTCTGGCCCGCGGCGCCCGCTGTTCCGCCGCTGCCCGTGGCGCCGCCGCTGCTGCTGCCGCCCGCGCTGGTGTTGCCGCCCCCGGCGGCGCCGCCGTTGCCTGAGCCGCCCGACCCAGGATTGGTACCGCCGGAGCCGTTCGAGACGTTGCCGCCCACACCGTTCGAGACATTGCCGCCCGAGTTGTTCGAGACGTTGCCACTCGCGCCGTTCGAGACGTTGCCGGAGCCGGTTTGCCCCGCGGCGTTCGTTCCACCGCTGGACGCTCCGCCGGAGCTCCCTCCGCCCGTGCCATCTGTTCCAGAATCGTTGGCGTCGCTCCCGCATGCCGAAACGGATGCAAGAACGAAGGCGGCTACGAAGCTCTGGCGGTGAAACCGATTCATGGGGACCTCCCGCGATGGGGTACGACGCTGACTGCTAGTCGGAAAACCGAGTCAGACAGGCTCAAGAAAAACCATAGCGGCGGCTCCTCGAGCGCAAAAGAGAGGAATTTCATCGGGCCCGGATGCCGCACTGCGACGGGATGCCCTCACACGTGGAAGTGGAGAAAAGCACGCGTCGCGAGGGTCAGCGTGATGACCGTCATGTAGAACGCGCAGGGCACCCCGGTGAACATCACCGAGCGTACGGCGTCGGCCTCGCTGTCGACCACGCTCGTGTCGAGCGAGAAGTCTATCTCCGAATCTGCGACGTGCTTTGCCCGTTGGTCGATCTTCCGGAACAGCCGCACCTGTCGAACGAAGTGTGCGTCGATGATCCAGAAGCAGATCGCCATGAAGAGCGCGAGCCAACCGAACCGCGCGTACAAAGGGTTCGTACTGACCGACACGAGCGCCCCGACGATGAGGAGCGACCATCCCCGGATCATGAGCGACCCGATGGACATGCGCTGTATGACCGCGCGGATCGTCGCCCGATGTGCGTCTCTTCGGTCCAATGTGCGACGCTCCCGATTTCCCGAAATCAGGTCAACGAAGTTTCACCCCGGCCACCACTATATAGGCCGAGCGACCCTTGCCCACCTTGCCAGACGCTGCCCTGGGTCAAAAATCCGCCGCCCTCCCATCTTTCCGAATACACGCCAACCAATCTCGATGAAAGCCTCGTCCCACTGCGCTTCGCTCGTCGTCGAGCTGGCTGTCCTTCTCGCCGTTGCGGGCTGCTCGAGCAGTGACGGCTCGAGCGGCGAATCCGGTGACTCGAGCGGTGGCACGGGCACAGCGGCGGGCGGGCAGACGACCGGCGGAAGCACGGGTGGACAGGACGCGGCGAGTGGCGGCGGGAACACCAGTGCCAGCGGCAGTTCGTCGGTGGACGCTGGCGGCACCGGCGGCCGAGCAAACACGGGCGGCAGCACGTCGTCCGCGGGCGGCGGCACGAGCGCAGGCGGTAGTTCGACGGGAACCGGCGGCGCGAACGCCGGCGGTTCCTCATCCGGCAACGGTGGCGCGAACACCGGCGGAGGGAAGCCCGGAAGCGGCGGCGCGGGGGCAGGCGGCACGTCGCCCGGAACCGGCGGTGCGAGCACGGGTGGTGCCGGCGGAGCGTCGAGTGCTGCGTGCAAGCGCGGTATCGCGGCAAACACTGCGCCCGGAGCGGCGTTCTTCCCCGCGATCGGCTGGTGGTACGACTGGTCGATGCAAAGGTCGGGAACGGACGTCGGCATCGAGTTCGTCCCGATGATGTGGGGCAAGAGCAGCATCAGCACCGCCATCCCAGCTGGCTCGAAGTACCTGCTCACGTTCAACGAGCCGAACTTCCACGCGCAGTCGAACCTGACGCCCCAGCAAGCAGCGAGCGCCTGGCCGATGATCGAGACGAGCGCGAAGGCGGCGCACGTTCCCATCGTCTCGCCCGCGTTGAACTTCTGCGGCCCCGCCGACCAGTGCAACGGCACGAGCCCCTACCAGTACCTGAAGGACTTCTTTGCAGCCTGCACGAGCTGCGAGGTCGATTACGTCGCGGTGCACTGGTACAACTGCGACCTGCCGTCGCTGAAAGACTATCTCGAGCCGGGCGGCAGTCTGGAGGGGTTCGAGCAATTCGGCAAGCCAATCTGGCTGACCGAGTTCTCCTGCAACGGCAGCGCGTCCGCCGCGGACCAGGAGAAGTTCATGCGCGCCGCGATCCCGTACCTGGAGAGCAACCCGCACGTGTATCGCTACTCGTGGTTCAGCGCCGGTCCCATCCCGAACGCGAAGCTCATCAACGACGACGGCACGCCGACTGCGCTCGGCACGGTTTACATCGGTCTCGACAAGGCCTGTCACTAGACCTTCCGACGTCACTCGCAGCACCATGACGCACACCTCTTCGAGCCTTCGTGCTTTCGCCATGTACGTCCCGGCGCTTGCTCCCGCTCTCCTCGCGACGCTCGCGCTCGCGTGCTCCTCGGACGGCTCGAGCGCTGCGACGAGCCCGGACGGCGGCGCGCCATCCGGCGGACCAGGCGCAGCCGGCGTAGCTGGCAGCGCGAGCGGCGGCGCGAGCCCGTCGAGCTCCGGCGGCGCGAGCGGAATGACTGCCGCTTCCGGCAGCACGTCATCGGGCGGAACGACGGCCGCGGGAGGCGGCGCTTCAGCGGCGGGAACGACGGCCGCGGGTGGAACGGCCGCGGGTGGGACAGCGGCCGCGGGCGGAACGCCTTCGGGTGGCGCAGCCACGGGAGGTTCCGGTGGCGCCACGACGGCACCCGCCGGCTTCTGGGATACGGGCGTCATCCCGGCGGCGAGGAACGCCATGATTTTCCGGTTTCTGAACCGAACGAACGGCAAGTATCAGGATGGCGAGGTCTTCTGGAGCTTCAAGAGTGGTGCCATCTCGGAGGTGCACTCGATCGCCGAGCAGGACACGTACGACATGCCGGCCAACGCTTCGGGGCGGCTCTATTTCTACCTGTGCGCAGCGGGCGATGCGAGCTGCTCCGCCGATCCGACGAAGAGCAAGTACTTCGACTTCATCGAGCACACCATCGGTGCGCACCAGTACAACGGCAACACCACGCGCGTGGACGCGTTCGGCCTGAAGGTCGCCATGCGGCTGCACTGCTCGGACGGCTTCGACCGCGCCGTCGGGGAGGACTACGCGACGTTCATGGAGGACCGGGCGGTGACGTTCCAGAAGTTCATCGACGCCGTCCCCGACGAGTTCAAGCCGCTTGCGCAGCCGCCGTTCGCTCCCTACCGCATCGTCGAGCCCGGCCGCGGCGGCTTCGACGCCGGCGGCGCGAACGCGCACTACTACGACTCCATTGTCGACGCGATCTGGTCGGCCAACGGCATCACCATCGCGAAGCCCGGACCGAACGGCAGCGGGCTCGGCAGCTACCCGGACCTTTCGGCGGCCATCTACCGGCACGTCGGCGGCGTGGCCGGCAGCTTCGACGCGAACGGCAAGCTCGTGAACAAGAAGCTCTGGGCCGACAGCTCGACGTTCTACACGAGCGCGCCGGCGAACTATTATGCGCGCTTCTGGCACGAGCACGCGCTCGACGGGAAGGCGTACGGGTTTCCGTACGACGACGTCGGCGGCTACTCGAGCTACGTCTCGCATGCGAACCCCGAGTACCTGCTCGTCGCCGTCGGCTGGTGACGCTCGCGGCTCGTCAGAGTGCGCATCGCGGCGCGCCGCCATATGACGAAAAACCGTGCGTGTGCGCGACGAACGTCGTGCGCCTTGACACGCGCGCGGCGCGCGAGCTAACTCCGCTTCGTCTTTGACAATCTGATCCGCCTCGGGTGCCCGCGAGGGCACTAACAGGGAAGCCGGTGCAAAGCCGGCGCGGTCCCGCCACTGTATGTGGGGAGCCTCTTCCAAGTAGCCACTGGGTCTCAATACCGGGATCTGGGAAGGAGGAAGCGGCGCTGCCGTTCGAAAGAACGACTGAACCCACGAGCCAGGAGACCTACCCGGGGTTTCACGAGAGAGGTGCGCCATGCGCGCTGCTCCGTGGCGGTCGGGCGCGGATTTCGCCCGGGACGCCGTATTTCCGGGCTTTTTTCCGTCATTTCACTGGCCGTCTGCGCGCCTGACGTCGCTCGTCCAGAGCGCGTGCGCGAGCAGGTGTGGCGGTGCGTGACGTCGGCGTGCTCCTCGTCGGGCATGGCAGCCGCGACGCCGCGGCGAACGCCGAGCTCGAGACGCTGGTCGCGGCCTACCGCGCTTCGACGCCCGATGCGCGCACCGAGGTGGCGTACATCGAGCTCGCACGGCCGCTCCTTTCCGACGCGCTCGACGCGATCGCGCCGACGGTTCGCCGTCTGGTCGTCGTGCCGCTGTTCCTGTTCGCGGCCGGGCACGTCAAGATAGATCTGCCGCTCGCCGTGGACGAAGCGCGCCGGCGCTTCCCGGCGACGTCCTTCGTCGTCGCGCGGCATCTCGGGGTGCATCCGGCGCTGGTGTCGCTCGCGCTCGCCAGGGTCGAACCGCTGTTGCCGATCCGTGAGGACGAGCGACGCCGGACGCTCCTCCTCGTCGTCGGGCGCGGCTCGAGCGACCCCGACGCCAATGGCGACTTCGTGAAGGTCGCGCGGCTCGTCGGCGAAAAGCGCGGGCTCCTCCATGTCGAGCCGACGTTTCTCGGCATCACGGAGCCGTCGGTCGACGTGTCCCTCGAGCGAGCCGCGCGGCACGGCCCCGACCGCGTCGTCGTGCTCCCGTATCTGCTCTTCGCCGGCCGGCTCCTGACGAAGCTCGCGGCACTCGTCGCGTCGTTCGCGGAGCGGCACCCCTGGATCCGGACTGCCGTCGCACCGCACCTCGGTGTCGACGAACGCGTGCTGTCGCTCATCACCGAGCGCTGCGAAAGCGCGCTCACCGGGCAAGGCACGCTCCCTTGCGACAACTGCCACTACAGGACCGAGCTTCCGGGGCTGCCGAGCCAGGTCGGTGGTCTGCGCGCGCTGCTCTACAGCGTCCGACACACGCTGATGCACTCCCAGGCGGAGCTGCCCCTGCATAAGCACCGGCCGCTGAAGAAGCACGTGCTCGTGTGCGTCAACGCCGACTGCGCGGACCGCGGCAGCCACTCCGTACTCGACGCGTTCCGCCGCACCGTGAAGGCGGCCGGCCGTACGCGCGACGTGAAGGTGACCCGCACGTCATGCATGGGGCGATGCGGCGAGGGGCCGACCGTCGCGATCTACCCCGACGGCGTCTGGTACCGCGGAGTCCGCGGCGCCGACGCCGTGGAGATCGTCCACGAGCACCTCATCAACGACCGACTCGTGGGACGTCTGGTTGGCGACGTCTTGCATTGAATCGACTTCAGCAACGAACAGCGAACCGAAGGAAGAACGATGAAAACCGGGTGGAATGGCGCGAGCGGATATGCGGTGGGTGTTCTCGGCGTGCTCGTCTCGACGGCGGCGTGCACAGCCAGCTCGTCGGACCCTGGAACCGGCACAGCCGGCGGTGGGTGCTTCGCGACGTCGAGCCTGTCTCCAACGGCCGCCGCGGTGCCGCTGAAGAGCCGGGCCTACGTCGCGAGCCGCGACTCCGGCGACATCACCGTGATCGATCTCGACAAGCTCGAGATCATGGGGAGCCTGCGCACGTGCAGCCCCGGGTATCACATGATGGAGCTCAGCACCGACTTCAAGAAGGGCTACGCCTCCAGCAACGCGACCGGCGTGCTCGACGTCATCGACATCGCCACCATGACGGTGACGGGCCAGATCAAGATCGGCAAGGAGCCCACGCATCTCTCGATGAAACCCGACGGCTCGTACCTGGCCGTCGTGGCGGAGGACGACAACACCGTCTCCTTCATCGACCCCGACCGCGACGTCGTGGTGAAGAAGATCGGGGGCTTCTTCCTGCCGCACTTCGTGCGCTTCGCGCCCGACGGCAAGTTCGCCTACGTCGCGAACCTCGCGGCGCATCACGTCACGCGCATCGACGTCTCCACGCTCAGCGTCGACGCGCAGATCCCGCTGGATGGCTTCGACGGCCCGCCCAACGAGACCATGACCGCCGAGCGCGAGGGCGGTTTCGCGGACGTCCAGATCGACTCGGACGGCGTCCTCTGGGGCGCGCATCACGAGACGGGGCAGACGCTGGTCTACGACACGAAGGCCCAGACCAAGCTGCCTCAGATCTTCGCCGGCCAGAACCCGTGGATCGTCTACGCCGAGCATCCGTTCGCGGAGATCGTGGCGCGCGCCGTCCCGACGTGGGGCGACAGGTCCGTCGCGCTGTTCGACCGCGCGGATCCGACCCCGGTCCACGTCACCACGGAGGAGAACGAGTCCTACGGCGTGAACTACACGTCGCTCGCGCCGGAGAAGGCCTTCGTGATGAACCGGCAGCGAGAGGAGATCGCGGTCGTCAACACGCGCACCAAGCAGCGCGACGCGGTCATCGCGGTGGGCGGCACCACCGAGACGGCGTCCACGACCGCTGACGGCCGCTACATCATCGCCGCCGTCAGCAGCGCGAACCGGGTCGTCGTCATCGACGCGCTCACGAACGACGTCGTGAAGACCTTCGACAACGTGGGCGACTACCCGTGGACGGTCACGGTGCCGCTCGGCCAGAACTACTGCCATTGAACCCTGCGACGACGAAGGGACCCCAAGAAGATGGCCTGCCACGAAATCGCCGCTCTGCGGCTCGGACTGATGACGCTCCTCGGCAGCAACGACGAGGCGGAACGCGCGCACGAGCTCGCCGAGCTCGGTGAGCTCGCCTCCAAGCCGGGTCTCCTCGCGTCGCTCTCCGGCGCGCGCGATCTCGGTGCGCTCGTCGAGCTCTACTCGGGCAGCCTGGTCGAGCTCGGCGACCGGGTCGCGCGCGCGAGGGCGGACGATCCGAAGCTACCGTACCTCCGCGCGCTCGTCGTTCTCACGAAGAAGGTCGAGCTCGAGCTCCGGGCGCACGTGGAGGCGCTCGGGCGCATGAACCGGGAGCTCGAGGAGATGCACGACCTCGTTCACGAGATGTTCCCGGGGTCCTGAGATGGCCGCGAACCCCAGGACGCTCAGGGTGGTCGCCGCGCGCGCGGGGGGCGTGGCGACCCGCGTGCTCACCATCGAGGAGACGGGCGGCGAGGGGTTTCGCGATATCGGTGGCAAGTACGTCATCGTGCACACCGGGCTCGTGCAGGACGGCAAGGCCGTCAAGCGCGCCTATTCGCTGATGCGCGGGGCGGCCGGCGAGGGACGGGCCGAGCTCGCCGTGAAGCGCATCGGCCTCGGCGCGGGCGCGCTGCACGACGCCGCGCCCGCCTCGACGTTCACGTTCAGCGGGCCATGGGGCAAGCTCGTGCCGGAGACGGGCCTCGCCGACCGGACGCTCCTCGTCGCGACGGACACGGGCATCACGTCCGCGCTCGGCGTGGTCGAGCAGGCGGCGCGAACGCCGTCGGCGCGCAAGCTCGTCGTGCTCTGGCTCCTTCCGCTCGACGACGCGTTCCTCGGCCGGGACACGGTCCGCGCGCGCGTCGAGGGCGC
>CAYUAW010000054.1:11128-12689 GCA_964442485.1 uncultured Polyangiaceae bacterium | reverse complement strand
GTCGCGAGCGTCGTGAAGGACGGCGGCGACGACCCGGACTGCACGCACGGCGCGGAGATCGTCGCGGACGTCGCCTGGAGCGAGACCGGGGACATCCAGCTCCGTGGCGGCGATGGCGTGGCCACCGTGACGAAGCCGGGGCTCGGCCTCGACGTGGGGGCCCCCGCGATCAACCCCGTTCCGGGGCGCAACATCCGCGACATGGTGCGCGAGGAGCTCGACGGCGCGACGGAGCCGGACGCTCGCGGCGTCGTGGTGACCCTCTCCGTCCCCGGCGGCGTGGAGATGGCGAAGCTGACCATCAACGCGCGCCTCGGGCTGCTCGGGGGCATCTCCATCCTCGGCACGACCGGCATCGTGAAGCCGTATTCGACCGCCGCCTACAAGGCGAGCGTCGTGCAGGCGATCGACGTGGCAGCGCGGCGCGGCGAGCGCGAGGTCGTCCTCACGACGGGCGGGAAGTCGGAGAGCTACGCGATGCGGCTCTTCCCGCACCTCGCGGAGGAAGCGTTCATCCAGGTGGGCGACTTCGTCGGAGTGGGCGTCCGTCACGCTGCGCGGCGACGGCTCACGCGCGCCGTCGTGGTGGGGATGATCGGCAAGCTGTCGAAGATGGCCGACGGCCGCACCATGACGCACGCTGCGGGCTCGGAGGTGAACCTGCCCTTGCTCGCGCAGATCGCCGAGACGGCCGGCGCTCCACCGCCCCTAGCCGAGCGAATCCGCGGGGCGAACACCGCGCGACACGTCCTCGAGCTCACGCGCGTGGAGCTCCCGGAGTTCACCAGCGCGATCTGTGCGCTGGTCGTCGAGCGCCTCGAGCACTTCGCCGCGCCGATCGGCGCGCTTCCAGTTCACGCAGTGCTGGTCGACTTCGACGGAGAAGTTCTCGGCCGTTCACCGCGCGAACCCATTCACGCACCGGAGGATCCATGAGCGACATGCGACAGATGACGCCCCGCGGGCGCGGCATCGAAGACAGGAGCTTCTCCATCATCGACGCCGAGACGGGGCCGCACGACTTTCCGCCCGCCGAGTGGCAGGTGGTGCGGCGCGTGATACACGCCACGGCGGACTTCGAGTTCAAGCGTCTCATGGCGTTCTCGCCGGACGCCGTGACGTCGGGCGTCGCGGCGCTCTCCCGCGGCTGCCCGGTCATCGTCGACGTGAAGATGATCGCCGCCGGCCTGAACGAGGACCGGCTCGCGGCGTACGGTTGCCGCGTCCATTCGTTCATCTCCGACCACGACGTGGTCGAGCGCGCCCGGGCGGCCAACTCGACGCGCGCCATCGAATCGGTCCGCAAGGCGCACGCGCTCGGCTTGCTGCAGGGCTCGGTGGTCGCCGTGGGCAACGCGCCGACGGCCCTGCTCGAGGTCGTCCGTCTAGTCCGGGAGGGCGCCGCGCGACCGGCGCTCGTGGTCGGCGTGCCGGTCGGATTCGTCTCCGCCGCGGAGTCGAAGGACGCGCTCATCGACTCCGGGGTGCCCTTCATCGCCGCCCGTGGCAGGAAGGGGGGAAGCCCCATCGCGGTGGCCGTGCTCCACGCGCTCCTGATGCT
>CAYUAW010000054.1:3366-11028 GCA_964442485.1 uncultured Polyangiaceae bacterium | reverse complement strand
GCGGAGCATCTGCTCGCTCACGGCGTGACGGACCTTCGAACCTGGGTCTGCGAGCACCTCGGCGGGCCCGGCGAGCGCGTCCGCTCCCTCGCGCTCGAGGAGCTCGCCCGCACCGACGACGTCGCGCCGCTCAACGTGCTGCTCCTCGTTCGAACGGACGTCGACTGGCGACCGCCCCCGTCGATTCCGTTCCTGCACGAGGACGCCTTCGCCAAGCGGATGCCGAAGAACGGCCTCATCACGAAACGCGAGGTGCGGCTCCTGTCGCTCGGCGCGCTCGCGCTCCGCCCCGACGCTGTCGTCTGGGACGTGGGCGCCGGCTCGGGCTCCGTCTCGGTCGAGGCGGCGATGCTCGCGCCGCGCGGGCAGGTCCACGCCGTCGAGGTCGACCCCGAGGGCGTCGCGCTGTGCCGCGAGAACGCGCGCGCGCATGGCGTCGACAACGTGCACGTCGTCGAAGGGCGCGCGCCGGAGGCGCTGAGCGGTCTACCCACGCCCGATGCGGTCTTCGTCGGCGGGAGCAAGGGCAGCCTCGACGCCATCGTCGCCGCGTCTCTTTCGGCGCTCCGTCCAGGCGGGCGCCTCGTGGTGAACGCCGTGACGCTCGAGAACGTGGCCGAGGCGTACGCGGCGTTCCGCGCCCGCGGGCTCGAGCCGGAGGTGACGCTCGTGCAGATCGCCCGCGGCGTCGCGCTCGCCCGCTATCAACGCTACGAGGCGTTGAATCCCATCCACCTGCTCGCGGTGGAGAAGCCGATCGTGGCGCAAGCGCCGGAGGCGAAATGACGGCCCTCGGCGTTCTCCACGGGGTCGGGGTCGGACCGGGCGCCCCGGATCTCCTCACCCTGCGGGCGGTGCACGTCCTCGGGAGCGCGGACGTGCTCGCACTACCGCGCAGCTCCGACTTCGGCGAGTCGGTGGCGTGGCAGATCGCACGCGACGTGATCGGCCACCGAGATGGCCAACTCCGGCTGAAGCTCACCTTCCCGATGAGCAAGGACGCCGCGACCGTTGGGCCCCACGTCGAGCGCTCCGTGGACGCCATCGGGGCGCATCTCGTTGCCGGGCGGTCCGTGGCGTTCGTCACCGAGGGTGATCCTTCCCTCTACAGCACGTTCGGCTACGTCCGCGCCGAGGCACTCCGCCGCTGGCCGGCGCTCGAGGTACGCGTCGTGCCCGGCGTCACGTCGATCACATCCGTCGCGATGGCCGGCGGGGTCGCACTCGCCGATGGCAGGGAACGCGTGGCCATCGTGCCGGCGACCTACGGCGTGGGCGATCTCGTCGAGCTCCTGACGCGGTTCGACACGGTCGTCCTGATGAAGCTCGGCGCCGAGCTCCCGGCGATCCTCGCCGCGCTGGAGCAGACGGGGCTGACCGATCACGCCTTCTTCGTCTCGAGGGCCACCATGCGCGAGGAGCGCGTCGTGCGCGACGTCCGCTCCCTCGGTGGCGAGCACGGCGGCTGCTTCGCAATGATGATCGTGCGACGCGGCGACCGGAGCGGCGTGCTGGTCGGCCGCCCCCTGGTTCCGGTCGTGGAGGCCGTGCAATGACCCGCCGTCCCCTCGCCGTATACGCGATCACACGGCACGGCGTATCCATCGGACAGCGACTGGCGTCGGCGCTCCCCGGCGCCGAGCTCTTCGTCTCGGAGAAGCTCGCCGCTCTCGCACCGCCCGGTGCGCGTCGCTTCCCGCTGCCGATGGGGCCGCTGCTCGCCGATACGTTCCTCGGCTACGACGCGCACGTCTTCGTGATCAGCGTCGGCGCGGTCGTCCGCATGCTCGCTCCGCTCATCGCCAGCAAGAAGACGGACCCTGCCGTCGTGTGCGTCGACGACGCCGCGCGGTTCTCCATCTGCGTCCTCTCCGGACATGTCGGTCGCGGGAACGTCTTCACCGAGCGCGTCGCGGAGATCCTCGGCGCGACGCCGGTCGTCACGACCGCCTCGGACGCGATCGGCACGCTCACCGTGGACATCCTCGGCAGGGAGCTCGGCTGGACGCTCGACCACCCCGACCGGAACGTGACGCGCGCGTGCGCGGCGGCGGTGAACGCCGCACCGGTGCTCTTCATCCAGGAAGCGGGCGAACCGTCGTGGTGGCCGCTCGACCGGCCGCTCCCCGAGGGCGTGCGCTACACGACGACGCTGTCGGGCGTCGTCCCGGAAGATTGGGAGATCCTGCTCGTCGCGACCGACCGTGACGTCGAGAAGAGCCACCCGGCGGCATTCGCCAACGCCGTCGTGTACCGTCCGAGGAGCCTCGTCGTCGGGCTCGGGTGCGATCGCGGCGCGACGCACGAGATGGTCGAACGCGGCGTCGACGGATTGCTCGCCGCGCACGGGCTGTCACCGCGCTCCGTGCGCGAGCTCGCCACCGTCGAGAGGAAGGCCGACGAACCCGCGTTCCTCGCGCTGTCCGAGCGACGGCGCTGGCCGCTCCGAACGTTCAGCGCCGCGGAGCTCGATGTCGCACCGGGCATCGAGAATCCTTCCGAGACCGTGAAGCATTTCGTGGGCACGCGCGGCGTCGCGGAGCCCGCGGCGCTCGTCGCGAGCGGCGCGACGAGCCTCCTCGTTCCGAAGCAGATCTACACCGAGCCCGGGGCGGGTCGCTCGATGACCTTTGCCGTGGCGCGAGTCCCGTTTCCCGTCCGCGAAGGAGCCGAGCAATGAACGAATCGAAAGGGACCTTGTCGATCGTCGGAATCGGACCGGGAGCTGCCGAGCACACCTCTCCCGCCGCTCTCGAGGCCATCACCCGGGCGGAGCTCGTCGTCGGCTACACGACGTACATCAAGCTCGTCCGTCCGCTGATCGAGGGGAAGGAAATCGTGCGAACGGGGATGACGGAGGAGATCGGACGCGCGCGCGTTGCCGTGGAGCGCGCGCGCGCCGGTGCACGGGTGGCGATCATCTCCTCCGGCGACGCGGGCGTGTACGGCATGGCGGCCCTGGTCTTCCAGGTGCTCGCCCAGGTCGGATGGCAGCGCGGAGAGTCCCCGGAGCTCCAGATCGTCCCTGGCATGACGGCGCTGAACTCCTGCGGCTCGCTCGTCGGCGCCCCCTTCGGCCACGATTTCTGCGCGATCTCCCTGTCCGATCTCCTCACGCCGTGGCCGGTGATCGCGCGGCGCATCGAGGCCGCGGCGAGCGCCGACTTCGTCATCGCGCTCTACAACCCCGCGAGCGGCCGTCGCACGCGGCAGATCGTGGAGGCCCACGACATCATCGCACGGCACCGCGATGGCGCGACGCCGGTGGCGCTCGTGAAGAGCGCGTACCGAAGACGCCAGCAGAAGACCCTGACGGATCTGGATCATTTTCTCGAATACGAGATCGGCATGCTGACGACCGTCATCGTCGGCTCGAGCAACACCTTCACGTTCGAAGGCTACATGGTGACGCCCCGCGGCTACACGAACAAGTACAGCTGGGACGGCGCCGCGCTACCCGGCCAGACCCCGGGGCGATCCCTGGTTCTCGAGAGCACGGAGGTCGAATGACGGCGCTGGACTTCTCTGCTCTCCGCAATCAGGCGAGCTTCGAGCGCGCCGCGTCCGGTCCGTGCTGGCGAGCAGTCGCCGCCGGTCTCGCCGGTTTGTTCCGTGGCGTGGGGTCTCCATGGCGGATCGTGATCTGTTCTTCCGAGACCGACATGCCTTCTCGGGCTGGGGCTTCGCCCCAGCTGGTTCTCGAGAGCACGGAGGGCGAGTGACCGCGCTGGTGCGGCGCCTCGCGGGCGCGATCCTCGCGAGCAGCGAGGGCCGCCACTTCCTCGTCGGGCTGACGAAGGAGCCCTGCGATTTCGAGGCAGCGGGATTCGCGCCCCCGCGAGCGCAGCCGAGCGCCGCGCCCTGGTACGTCGAGCTCGAGGTGCGGGACGAAGCGCGAGTCGTCCCGCGTGGGCCGAGCCTCGAGCTGTCGCTCGCGCGGGAGGCGCTGGCGCGGGTCGTGGCGGACCGGTTCGTCATCGAGCGCAACGGCTCCGTCAGCGAACGGCTCTGGCGTCTCGTGCTGTCGGGCGGCGAGCTCGACGAAGAGGAAGCGCCGCCCGCGCACGTCGACGCGCGCTGGCTGGGAGAGATCCCGTCACCCCTCTGGAAGATCGTCCGGGACACGGTGCTCCGATGTCTTTGAGGAGGCTCACGTGAAGGTCTACGTCATCGGCGCGGGTCCGGGGGATCCGAAGCTCATCACGGTGCGCGGCGCCGAGCTCGTCGCGAGCTGCCCCGTGGTGCTCTACACGGGCTCGCTCGTCCCCGCCGCGCTCGTCCAGACGGCGCGCCGCGACGCGCTGGTCCTCGACTCGTCCGGCATGACGCTGGAGGAGATCGTCGCCGTGATGGTGCACGCGCGCGACGCGGGGCAGGACGTCGCGCGAGTCCACACCGGCGACCCTTCCGTCTTCGGTTCGACCGCGGAACAGCTCCGGCGCCTGCAGGAGCTCGGCATCGCCTGCGAGATCGTGCCAGGCGTCTCGTCATTCGCGGCCGCGGCGGCAGCGCTCGGACGCGAGCTCACGCTCCCCGAGCTCTCGCAGACCGTGATCCTCACGCGCGCCGAGGGCCGCACGCCCATGCCCGAGCGGGAGAAGCTAGAGGAGCTCGCCACCCATCGAGCGACGCTGTGCCTCTTCCTCAGCATCACCCTTCTCCGGGACGCGGTCGCGGCCTTGACGCCGGCGTACGGAGAGGACTGTCCCGTGGCCGTCGTGCACCGCGCGAGCTGGCCGGATCAGAAGATCGTGACGGGGACGCTCGCCGACATCCGGGAGAAGGTCCGCGAGGCGAAGCTACGGTCTCAGTCCATGATCCTGGTCGGGCGGGTCCTGACGGCGACGGACTTCGCGAATTCGAAGCTCTACGACCCGAGCTTCAGTCATGGGTATCGCCGCGCGGCGCCGAGCGAGGGGCGTCGATGGGAATCTACTGACAATCCGGGGGCAAGCCCCCGAACCCCCAACGACGCCTCGCCCGATCCATCTCTCCGGGACGACGCGCGCGTCGATGAGGCGACTACTGGCGAGACCGTTCCCGACTCCGAGCGCGGCCTCCTCGTCGTGTACACCGGCGATGGGAAGGGCAAGACGACCGCCGCCCTCGGGATGGTGTTCCGCGCCCTCGGGCACGGGCTTCGCGTCAGCGTCGTGCAGTTCATCAAGGGCAAATGGAAGACGGGCGAGCGGCGCTTCGCGGAGAGCTTGCCCCAGCTCCGTTTCGAAGTGATGGGGCTCGGGTTCACCTGGGAGAGTGACGATCTTTCGCGCGACGCAGCGCGCGCACGCGCTGCGTGGGAGACAGCGCGTGCGGAGATTCAATCCGGCGAGCGGGATCTCGTCGTCCTGGACGAGCTGACGTACGCGGTGCACTTCGACTTCGTCTCCCTGGAAGAGATCATCGACGTCCTCCAGCGGCGGCCGCCGCGGGTGCACGTCGTGGTGACCGGACGCAACGCTCCGGAAGCGCTCCTCTCGCTCGCCGACACGGTGACCGAGATGACGGCGCAGAAGCACCCCTTCACGACGGGCAGGAAAGCCGTCATCGGCGTGGACTTCTGACGATGCAGGACGTGAGCTCGATTCCCAGGCTGGTCCTCGCGGGCGTGTCGAGCGGCGTCGGCAAGACCACCGTGACGGTCGCGCTGAGCCGTGCGCTCCGGGCACGGGGGCTTCGTGTCGCTGCGTTCAAGTGCGGTCCGGACTACCTGGACCCCACGTATCACGGGCGCGCGACGGGCACGCCCAGCCAGAACCTCGACGGCTGGATGATGGGCTCGGACGCCGTCCGCTCTACGTTCCTTCACGCGGCGCGCGGCGCCGATATCGCGCTCATCGAAGGCGTCATGGGGCTTTTCGACGGCGAGAGCCCGACCGGAGAGGCGGGCTCCACGGCGGAGATCGCCAAGTGGCTCGGCGCGCCGGTCGTCCTGGTCGTCGACGCTTCGGGCATGGCCCGCAGCGTCGCGGCCGTGCTGCACGGTTTCGCGACGTTCGATCCGGAGCTCCGCGTGAGCGGCGCCGTCGCGAACCGGGTCGGCAGCAAGGGGCACCTCGCCCTGCTCCGTCGCGCGCTCGGCGAGCGGCTGTACGGCGGCTTACCGCGCGACGCCGCGGCGTCTTTTCCGGAGCGACACCTAGGCCTCGTGACGGCATCCAGAGCAACGCTCCCGGAGTCGCTGCTGGAGCGTTGGGGAGAGACGGCGGCGGCGTGGCTCGACGTGGAGCGTCTCGTTGCGCTCGCCCGCGACGCGCCGGCGCTCGAAGCGCCGTCGACGCTGCGCGCGCACGACGTGACGCCCGCGCGCTGTCGCATCGGGCTCGCGCACGACGAGGCGTTCCACTTCTACTACGCGGACAACCTTCGCCGGCTCGAGGCGAGCGGTGCGACGCTCGTGCGGTTCTCGCCCATCGCCGACGCCACGATGCCCGACGTCGACGGCGTCTACATCGGCGGTGGCTACCCGGAGGTGCACGCCGCGGCGCTCGCGGCAAACAGGTCGATGCGTGCGTCGCTCAGAGAATTCGCCGGCCGCGGAGGCCCCATCTATGCCGAGTGCGGCGGGCTCATGTATCTCGCCGAGGCCATCCAGACCCTCGACGGCCAGCGGCATCCGATGGCCGGCCTCATCCCGGCCACGGCGGTCATGCGCGGTGAGCTCACGGCGCTCGGCTACGTCGAGACGGCCATCGTCTCCTCGACGCTCCTCGGGCCGGCGGGGACACGCTTTCGCGGACACCAGTTCCGCTACTCGGAGCTCCTGCTTCGCCCCGATAGCGAGTCCTCGGTGGGGCTCGCCTATTTCGTGCGCCGGCGTCGCGACGAGCAGTCCATCCCGGAGGGCTACCAGGTCGGCAACGTGCTCGCGTCGTACGTGCATGCCCACTTCGCTTCGAACCCGCGCATCGCGACCGAGCTCGTCGACACCTGCGCCCGCTTCGCGAAACAGCTGGCCGGCGAGAGGCCTGAATGATCAGCGCCCTGCCGCTGTCCCTTGCTTCACCGTCGGGGCTCGTCATCAGCGAGCGCGACCGGGCGTTCGTCGTCTCCTTCGGCGAGGTGGTGCGCGCGTGCAGCTGGGCGATCGCGCACGGCGGCATCGTGGACGCCGAGCACGTCGCGTGGTTGGAGGTGACCAACGCCGAGCTCGGGCCGACCGTCGACGCTCGAGCCTGGCTCGCCGAGCGGTTGCGCCGCGAGCGGCTCGCGCGCGCGGTGGGCCTCCTCACGAGCCGGCGCCTCACGAGCCGCCGCGACGCGAACGTCACGGTGGACGGCGTGACCGCGTTCTCGATCGCGACCGTCGGGCTCGGCAATGCGCTCCGTGCCGGGGATTCGCCGGCGACCCTGCCGACGGCCAGCACCATCAACGTGCTCGTACACGTCAGCCAGCCGCTCACCGACGAAGGGCTGCTCGAGGCGAGCGCCATCGCGACGGAGGCGAAGAGCGCCGCCCTGTTCGACGCGCGCATTCCGAGCCGTCGGGCCACCGGCCTGGCGACGGGAACCGGCACCGACTGCACGGTCGTCACCTGCCCGCGCGCCGGCTTCGGACGACCTCCGAGGGCGTACGCCGGCAAGCACACCGCCATCGGCGCGGCGATCGGCGGCGCCGTGGGCCGTGCGCTCGCGGAAGGCATCTCCGCGTGGCTCGTGGAC
>CAYUAW010000054.1:0-3266 GCA_964442485.1 uncultured Polyangiaceae bacterium | reverse complement strand
TCGTCACCGCGCTCGCGCTGAAGCCGCTGTTCGCGGCCCGAGCGCTGCGCGACGCGGCCTTCGTGGTCCGCGACGCGCTCGACCGGGGAGAGCTTGCGCAAGCACGAAGAGGCCTGTCGAGCCTCTGCAGTCGCGACGCCACGGCCCTCGCCCCGCCGGCGCTAACCGCCGCGACCGTCGAATCCCTGGCGGAGAACGCGTCGGACAGCATCGTCGCGCCACTGTTCTTCTACGGCGTCTTCGGCCTCCCAGGCGCCGCGTTCTACCGTGCGGCAAACACCCTGGACGCGGTGATCGGGTACCGGGGACGCTTCGAGCGAGTCGGGAAGTTCGCCGCGCGTCTTGACGACGTACTGAACCTGATCCCCGCCCGCCTGACGGCCGGGCTCCTGCTCTGCGCCGGTCTCGGCAGAGGGAGCGTCCAGCGCGGGGCTTCGGTGCTCCGTCGCGACGGAGCACGGACCGAGAGCCCCAACGCTGGCCGCCCGATGGCGACCATGGCCGGCCTCCTCGGCGTAGAGCTCGCCAAGGACGGCGCCTATCGCCTCGGCGACGCGCTCCGTCCCATCGAGACGCGCGACATCACCGAGGCGTGGCGGCTCGTGCTGCGCGCCTCGGTAGGTGCGCTGCTGCTCACGGTCGCGGTTCGCCTCGCGCCGGGGTGGCCATGACGCCGCCACAAGAGCCGTCTCACGGAGGGCTCGTGTGCGACGAGCTCCGCGCACTGGGGCTCCACGAGGACGACGTCCTCGACTTCAGCGTGAACGTGAACCCCTACGGGCCCTGCCCCGAGATCCGTCGTGCTGCGCTCGACGCGCGCATCGAGCGCTACCCCGACCCCCGCGCGCGCCCTGCGGCGCACCGCATCGCGGAGTGGCTCGACGTCGAACCCGAGCGCGTCCTCGTCGCGAGCGGCGCCGTCGACGTCTTCTGGGCTCTTGCGAACGCCTGCCTCGCCCCTGGAGACACCGTGCTCATCGCAGAACCCGCGTTCTCCGAGATGCGCGCCGCGGCCACCTTCGCCCGGGCGCGAGTCGTCGAGCACCGCTCGAGGTCTCGCGACGACTTCGCCTTCGACGGCGATGCCTTCGGCACGCTCCTCCGCGCCGAGACGCCGCGGCTCGCCTACCTCGCGTCGCCCGCGAACCCGACCGGCATACTCGTCCCCGCCGACGTCATCCGGCGGCTTGCCGGAGAGAATCCGTCCACCCAGATTGTCGCTGACATCTCCTTCCTGGCTCTTGGGACGGAGCCCGACGACGAGATCGTCCACACCTCGCCGCGGGTCCTGTGGGTGCGGTCGTTCACCAAGGAGCTTTCGGTGCCGGGCCTGCGCGTCGGCATCGCGGTCGGGCCGCCCGCTCTCGTGGCAAGGCTTCACGCGGCGCGCCCACCGTGGAGCGTCAGCGCGGCGGCGCAGGCCGTCGCGGCGGCGGCGGCCACGCCGGAGGTTCGGACGTTCGTCGCGGCGAGCCGGGAGCGCTCGCGGGTCGACCGCGAGCGCCTGACCACCGCACTGCGGACGTTGCGGCTCCCGGTGCACGAGGGCGCCGCGCCTTACGTACTCGTGGATCTTGGCCCGGCCCGGACAGGACGCGCCCTTCGCGCGGCGCTGCTCGGACGTCATCGCATCCTGATCCGGGACGCGGCATCGTTCGGGCTGCCGCATCACGTCCGGCTCGCCGCGCGCCCGGCTCGCGACGTCGACCGCCTCGTGACCGCGCTCGAGAAGGAACTGAACCGATGACGGCTCGCACCATCATGATCCAGGGGACGGCGTCGTCCGTCGGCAAGAGCATCATTGCGACCGCGCTCTGCCGCATGTTCGCGCAGGACGGCCTCTCCGTCGCTCCCTTCAAGGCGCAGAACATGGCGCTGAACGCCTACGTCACCCCGGACGGCGGCGAGATCGGCCGCGCACAGGCCGTGCAGGCCGCTGCGGCGCGCGTCGTGCCCACCGTCGACATGAACCCCATCCTGCTGAAGCCGGAGGGCGAGTCGCGTTCTCAGGTGGTCGTTCTCGGCAAGCCCATCGGAAGCCTGGGCGCCGTCGACTACCAGGCAGAGAAGGCCGAGCTCCGCGGCACCGTGCTCGCCTCGCTCGAGCGCCTGCGGAGCCGCCACGACGTCGTCGTCATCGAGGGCGCGGGCAGCCCCGCCGAGGTGAACCTGAAGGAGCGCGATCTCGTCAACATGTTCGTCGCCGAGAGCGTAGGCGCGCCGGTCGTCCTGGTCGGTGACATCGATCGCGGCGGCGTCTTCGCGGCCTTCGTGGGGACCCTCGAGCTGCTCGAGCCGCACGAGCGCTCGCTCGTCCGTGCGCTCCTGATCAACAAGTTCCGTGGCGACGTGCGCCTGCTCGGGTCGGGCCTGAGCTTCCTGGAAGAGCGCACGGGAAAGCCGGTCCTCGGTGTCGTCCCGCACGTGCGCGCGCTCGCCATCGCCGACGAGGACTCGGTCGCGCTCGACGAGCGCCGCGGCGGGCGGCGCGCGCGCCCTGACGAGCTCGAGATCGCGGTGGTGCTCCTGCCGCGCATCTCGAACTACGACGACTTCCAGCCGCTCGAGCACGAGCCCGGCGTCGTGGTGCGATTCGTCGAGACACCGCGCGAGCTCGAGGGCGCCGACCTCGTGATCCTCCCCGGCACCAAGAGCACCATCGCGGATCTGGCATGGCTGCGCAGCGCGGGGTTCGCCGCGACCCTGGTCGAGCGGGCCCGGCGCAGTCTGCCCATCCTCGGCGTCTGCGGTGGCTGTCAGATTCTCGGCCACAGGATCGAGGACCCGGAAGGAGTCGAGTCGAGCGTCACGTCCGCCGATGGGCTCGGGCTCTTGCCGCTCTCGACCCGCTTCGGCGCCGAGAAGCGCACGGCTCAAGTCGAAGCGCGCGCCGTGCTGTCGACGTTTCTCGGGCTCGCGTCGAGCAGCACCATCACCGGGTACCAGATCCACATGGGGCGCGTGACGCCCTCGGCCGCCTCGCCGCTCTTCGCAGTCGAGCGCCGGAACGGCGTGGCCGAACGCGAGCACGACGGCGCCGCGTCGTCCGACGGCGCCGTCGTGGGCACCATGATCCACGGGCTCTTCGAGAACGCCGCGGTGCTCGCGGCGCTCCTCACGTCGCTCAGGGCCCGCCGCGGCATCGACGCGCCGCTCGGTCCGAGGAACCCCGCCGTCGACGAATACGACAGGCTCGCCGCCGTCGTCCGCGAGAGCCTCGACGGAGAGCTGCTGCAGAGAATACTTGCCGGAAAGGCGTGACCGGG